>NZ_JAKCMV010000125.1 GCF_021440515.1 Enterobacter asburiae
TTCTAAGGTAAGAAAATCACTCTCTATAACAATATTATTTGTAAATGATTGTATTTTATTAAAATAATCATTTTTGCATATATTAGCCTGAGCTTTTCTATAGAGCAGTGCTCGTTTGTATTCAGACACTCTCATTTGTATCCTCCTTTACCATAATATGCTTTCCCTTTACCATTACGCAATTGAGGCCGCCCATATTTATTCATTCGAGGATTCCCAAAGTCATCTGTTTTAACTTTTCCTGCTTCCCAATAAGGCTTATCTGGATGACTAATATCCATCGTTTGCTCTTGTACGGATGATAAGCCAGTGCCACCACCTGGTTTTGGTGTTTCGTAAGAATATTCTCGCCCAGAGCTATTTTGTGATTGGCCGATCGGCTGCTGACTTGTAGGTATTCCTGCTTGCCTCATAGCTTCACGACGAGCAGCGCGAGAAGAATCAAATGGATTGTTCTCACTGCCTATCGATTCTCCATTTAAACCCAGCGGATGGCGTTTTCA
>NZ_JAKCMV010000015.1 GCF_021440515.1 Enterobacter asburiae
TCCCCCGCGCCGCTGCCGGGACGCGCGGCCACCACCGATATCCTGCGCCTGAAAATCGCCGCCGACGGTCGCGCCTTTAGCCAGCTTGCGCAGGCGGCAGGGCCGGCGCAGCGCACCGACCTGGCTCTGGCGCTCGTCGCGGTGTGGCTCGGTCGCCTCACCGGACGGCTGGACTACGCCGCCGGGTTTATCTTTATGCGCCGCATGGGATCGGCGGCGCTGACCGCCACCGGGCCGGTGCTGAACGTGCTGCCGCTGGCGGTGAACATCAACGCGCAGGAGAGCCTGCCGGAGCTGGCGCTGCGCCTGGCGAATCAGCTGAAAAAGATGCGCCGCCATCAGCGCTACGACGCCGAGCAGATCGTGCGCGACAGCGGACGCGCGGCGGGCGATGAAGCCCTGTTTGGCCCGGTGCTGAACGTCAAAGTGTTTGATTATCAGCTGGACATCGACGGCGTTGAGGCCATCACCCACACGCTGGCAACCGGCCCGGTTAACGATCTGGAACTCGCGCTGTTCCCGGACGAGCAGGGCGGCCTGAGTATTGAGATCCTCGCCAACAGGCAGCGTTACGATGAAGCCGCGCAGACCCGCCACGTATCGCGCCTGAACGCGATGCTGAAGCAGTTTGCGGCTAATCCCGATCTGCGCTGCGGTGAGGTCGAAACCGTGTCGGACGAAGAATACGCGCGGCTGGCGAATATTAACGACACGGGCAAAACGCTTCCCGTTACCACCCTTGCCGGGCTGGTGGCGGAACAGGCGCGCAAAACGCCGGACGCGCCCGCGCTTGAGGATGCACACCATCAGCTGAGCTATCGCCAGATGCGCGAGCAGGTTGTGGCGCTGGCAAATTTGCTGCGCGAACGCGGCGTGAAGCCGGGCGACAGCGTGGCGGTGGCGCTGCCGCGCTCGGTATTCCTGACGCTGGCGCTGCACGGCATTGTCGAAGCGGGGGCCGCCTGGCTGCCGCTCGATACCGGCTACCCGGACGATCGCCTGCGGATGATGCTCGAAGACGCGAAGCCGTCGCTGCTGATTACCACCGACGAGCAGCTTTCGCGCTTTGCCGACCTGCCGATCGCCTCGCTTAGTTACAACACACTGTTACCGACCACGGACGCTGAACCTCTGCATCTTGCCTCGCCGGAGCAGACGGCCTACATCATCTTTACCTCCGGTTCGACTGGGCGTCCGAAGGGGGTGATGGTTGGCCATACCGCCATCGTTAACCGCCTGATGTGGATGCAGGATCATTATCCGCTTGGGGCAGATGACGTGGTCGCGCAGAAAACGCCGTGCAGCTTTGACGTGTCGGTGTGGGAGTTCTGGTGGCCGTTTATCGCCGGGGCGAAGCTGGTGATGGCCGAGCCGGAGGCGCACCGCGATCCGCAGGCGATGCAGAGCTTCTTCGCGCACTACGGCGTCACTACTACCCATTTCGTGCCGTCGATGCTGGCGGCGTTTGTCGCCTCGCTGACTCCGGAAAACGCCGACTGCTGTAAGACCTTAAAGCAGGTCTTTTGCAGCGGCGAAGCGCTGCCGACGGAACTGTGCCGCGAGTGGGAGCAGCTGACCCACGCACCGCTGCATAACCTTTACGGCCCGACGGAAGCAGCGGTGGACGTAAGCTGGTATCCGGCCTTTGGGCCAGAGCTGGCGGCGGTGGAGGGCAACAGCGTGCCGATTGGCTTCCCGGTGTGGAACACGGGGCTGCGCATTCTGGATGCGATGATGCGCCCGGTGCCGTTCGGCGTGGCGGGCGATCTTTACCTTACCGGCATTCAGCTGGCGCAGGGGTATCTCGGGCGACCGGATCTGACCGCCAGCCGCTTTATCGCTGACCCGTTTGCGCCGGGCGAGCGCATGTACCGCACCGGAGATGTCGCCCGCTGGCTGGATAACGGCGCGGTGGAATATTTAGGCCGCAGCGACGACCAGCTAAAAATTCGCGGCCAGCGCATCGAGCTTGGGGAAATCGACCGGGCAATGCTCTCCCTGCCGGACGTGGCGCAGGCCGTGGCTCACGCCTGCGTGTTCAATCAGGCGGCGGCAACGGGCGGCGACGCCCGCCAGCTGGTGGGCTACGTGGTCTCTGAGTCCGGTTTACCGCTCGACAGGGACGCGCTGCGTGAAGCGCTCAAGGCGCAGCTGCCGCCGCACATGGTGCCGGTGGTGCTGCTGCAAATCGGCGAACTGCCGCTCAGCGCCAACGGCAAGCTTGACCGCAAGGCGCTGCCGCTGCCGGAGCTGTCCAGCAAAGCTTCTGGCCGCGCGCCGCAAAGCGACACCGAAATAGCCGTGGCGCAGGCGTTCAGCGCGCTGCTCGGCTGCGAGGTGAGCGACATCGAGGCCGATTTCTTCGCGCTTGGCGGCCACTCGCTGCTGGCGATGCGCCTCGCGGCGCAGCTGAGCCGGGCGTTTTCCCGCAGGGTTACGCCGGGGCAGATTATGGTCGCCTCGACGGTAGGCCAGCTCAGCCTGTTGCTTGAGTCGCAAATAAGCGACGAACAGGCGCAGCGCCTGGGGTATGAAACGCTTCTGCCGCTGCGTAAAAGCGACGGCCCGACGCTGTTCTGCTTCCACCCGGCGTCGGGTTTTGCCTGGCAGTTCAGCGTGCTGGCGCGTTATCTCAGCCCGCGCTGGTCAATCACGGGGATCCAGTCGCCGCGCCCGAACGGGCCGATGCAGCAGTGCGCGGATCTGGACGGCGCGATCGAGCATCATCTGAACACGTTGCGTTCGCAGCAGCCGCACGGGCCGTATTATCTGTTCGGCTATTCGCTGGGCGGCACGCTGGCGCAGGGAATTGCCGCGCGTCTGCGCGAGCAGGGTGAAGAGGTCGCCTTCCTCGGCCTGCTGGACACCTGGCCGCCGGAAACGCAAAACTGGGCGCAGAAAGAGGCCAACGGCCTCGACCCGGCGGTGCTGGCGGAGATCGAGCGCGAGCGTCAGGCGTTTATCGCCGCCCAGCAGGGGCAGGGTTCCAGCGAGCTGTTTAACGCTATCGAAGGCAACTACGCCGATGCGGTGCGGCTGCTCACCACGGCGCACAGCGCGCGCTTTGACGGCAAGGCAACGCTGTTTGTCGCCGAGCGCACAAGAACGATGGATCCGCAGGTCACCTGGGCTCCGTGGGTGAGTGAACTGGAGGTCTACAGTCAGGATTGCGCCCACGTGGATATCATTTCACCGCAGGCGTTTGAGAAGATAGGGCCGGTGTTGAAGGGAATTTTGGGGTAGTTATTTCCCCTCACCCTAACCCTCTCCCCAAAGGGGCGAGGGGATGGTTTGCACCCTCTCCCTGTGGGAGAGGGCCGGGGTGAGGGCATCAGACCGCACGCTTGCCTAACGGCACCACTAGCGGCGTGCCCGCCACCGGATCGTCAATAATCATGCAGCGCATCCCGTAGATCCGCTCGATAAGCTCGGGCGTCACAATCTCTTTCGGCACGCCCTGCGCCACAATCTCACCGTCACGCAGCGCAATCAGATGCGTCGCGTAGCGGCACGCCTGATTCAAATCGTGCAGCACCGCCGCCAGAGTATATCCCTGCGCGCGGTTCAGCTCGCTCAACAGCTCCAGCAGGTCAATCTGATGGCTGATATCCAGCCAGGTTGTCGGCTCGTCCAGCAGCATAATCGACGTTTCCTGCGCCAGTACCATCGCGATCCACGCGCGCTGGCGCTGTCCGCCGGAAAGGGTATCGACGCTCTGGGCGGCCAGATCCACGATCCCGGTCGCCCGCATCGCACGATTTACCGCCTCGTCGTCCTCTTTACGCCAGCGGGTAAACAGCGGCTGATGCGGATAGCGCCCGCGCGACACCAGCTCCTGCACCGTGATATCCCCCGGCGTGGTGGCGTTTTGCGCCAGCAGCCCGATGCGCCGCGCCACCTCTTTACTGGCGTAGCGCTGGATCTGCTCCCCGTCGAGGAACACGCTGCCCTCAACCGGGGTCATCAGGCGGCTCAGGGTGCGCAGCAGGGTAGACTTACCGCAGCCGTTAGGGCCGATAATCGCCGTGAAGTGCCCGTCCGGAATCGCCACGCTCAGGTCGCGGGCGATGATTTTTTTACCGTAACCGAGGGTTAAGGTGTCGCCGCGCAAGCGGGTTGCCGTGTCTGTCATTTCTTGCGTGACTCCTGAATTAACAAGACGATGAGGTAGATCCCGCCGAGGCTGACGGTGACCACGCCCACCGGAAGTTGATAAGGCATAAACAGCCGCTGGGCGCAGAAATCGGCGGCCAGCAGCAGCAGCGCGCCGCACAGCGCGGCCTGGGTTAAGCCCCAGCGCGCCGTGCCGCTGACGCGTCTGGCAATATGCGGGGCGACCAGCGCTATAAACGAAATCGGCCCGGCGATGGCGGTCGACGCCGCCGTCAGCAGCACCGCCACCAGCATCAGCATCAGGCGCGAGCGCTCAACGCTCACCCCGAGCGCGCGGGCGCTGTCGTCGCCCATCTCCATCAGGCGCAGGCGCCGCACCAGCAGCAGCGCGCCGATAAACATCAGCACGATCAGCGGCGCGGCGGGCCAGGTTTTGCCCCACGTCAGGCCGTTCAGGGATCCGGCATACCACAGCCCCGCCGACAGCGCCGTTTCCAGCGATGCCTGAAGCAGCAGCCAGGTGTTGAAGGCCATCAGCATGGCGCGGATGCCGATGCCGATAATGATCAGGCGGAAGGTGTCGATGCCGTTGCGCCACGCCAGCGCCCAGATGACGAGCGAGGTTAAAATCCCGCCCGCCATCGCCGTAAAGGTAATCGCCGTCAGGTGCTGACCAAACAGCACCATCGCCACCAGCACGCCGCTCCAGGCGCCGGTATTGAGACCCATCACGTCCGGGCTGCCTAGGGGGTTACGCATCAGCGACTGGAAAATTGCGCCGCTGACGCCGAGCGCGGCACCCACCAGAATCGCCATCGCCACGCGCGGCAGTCGCCATTCGGTCACCACCAGGGTGATATTGCGCGGTGCGTCCCCGGTGAGGGCCTGAAATACCTGACTGAAATCGAGCGTGACCGCGCCGCTGCGCAGGCTAAAGATCGCCAGCACGAGGATCGCGGCCGTGAGCACAAAAACGCTGGTAAGCAGACGCCGGGACGGGGCCATCATGCGCCACCTCCGCGTTTACGGCGGACGAGGAAAATCAGCACCGGCGCGCCGATAAAGGCGCTGACCACCGATACGCGCAGCTCGCCGGGCACCAGCAGGCGACCGACCACATCCGCAAACAGCAGCAGGGCAGGGGTTGCCAGCAGCGTGACCGGCAGCGACCAGCGGTGATCGGCCCCCACCAGCCAGCGCGCCATGTGCGGCATCATCAGGCCAATAAAGGCAATCGGGCCTACCACCGCCGTGGCGCTGCCGCACAGAACGGTGATTGCCAGTAAACCAATCAGCTGGGTACGCGCCACGCGGTTGCCCAGCGCGGTGGCGGTATCGCTGCCGAGGCTCAGGCTGTTGAGCGCCCGGCTTAAAAACAGCGCCACCGCGGCGGCGATCGTGACCGGGATGAGCACCGTCTTTAAGGTGGTAAGGGTGCGGATATCCAGCGAGCCCGCCTGCCAGAAGCGCAGCTGGTCGTACACATCCGGGTTGAGCAGGGCGATACCGTTGGTTAAGCCTTCAAGCACGGCGGCAAGGGCGACGCCCGCCAGGGTCAGGCGCACCGGGCTTAGCTGCCCGCCGCCCTGGCTGCCGGTAAAGGCGACGACCAGCGAGGCCGCCAGCGCGCCGCAAAAGGCCATCACCAATTGTTCCGACGGGGAGGTAAAACCAAACAGCGCCGCGCCGAGCACAATGGCGAAGCTGGCGCCGCTGTTCACCCCCAGAATGCCGGGGTCGGCGAGCGGGTTGCGGGTGAGGGTTTGCATCAACGCCCCGGCAAGGCCAAGCGCGCCTCCGGCCAGTAATCCGGCTAAGGTGCGGGGCAGACGGGCGTCGAGCACGATGGTGCAGTCGGCGCTCTGACAGGTGCCGGAGAGCGCATCGACGATAACGGAAGCGGGCAGCGGTTTCGCGCCAACCAGCAGGCTGAGGGCAATCGCCAGAATCAACAGCAATAACAGCACGGGCACGGCAAGGGCGCGCACGGCGGAAGAGGAAAACGACATAGCAACGTCCATGATTTGATAATGATAGTAATTATCGTTATCTATCTTATTTGGCTATGTTAGCATGTGCCGCCATGGAAATGGTAGATCGTTAGTCTCAAGGCCTTGTCATGAATCAAAAATCCTGGCTGCTGAACCTCAGCCTGCTGAAAACGCACCCGGCATTTCGCGCCGTGTTTATCGCTCGCTTTATCTCGATCCTCTCTCTCGGCCTGCTCGGCGTGGCCGTCCCGGTACAAATCCAGAGCATGACCCACTCCAGCTGGCTGGTGGGGCTTTCCGTCACCTTAACCGGCGGGGCGATGTTTATCGGCCTGATGGTTGGCGGGGTGCTGGCGGATCGTTACGAGCGTAAGAAGCTGATTTTAATCGCGCGCGGCACCTGCGGCGTGGGGTTTGTCGGCCTGTGTCTGAACGCCATGCTGCCGGAACCCTCGTTGATCGCGATTTATGCGCTGGGGCTGTGGGACGGCTTTTTTGCCTCGATTGGGGTCACGGCGCTGCTGGCGGCAACGCCCGCGCTGGTGGGGCGCGAAAACCTGATGCAGGCAGGCGGGATCACGATGCTGACCGTGCGTCTGGGTTCGGTGATTTCACCGATGGTCGGGGGGCTGTTGCTCGCCACCGGCAACGTGGCGTGGAACTACGGCCTGGCGGCGGCAGGCACGTTTATTACCACCTTAACGCTGCTGCGCCTGCCGCTGTTGCCGCCTCCGCCGCAGCAGCGCGAGCATCCGCTGAAATCGCTGATGGCGGCGATTCGTTTTCTGTTCAGCAATCCGCTGATTGGCGGCATTGCCCTGCTCGGCGGCTTGCTGACGATGGCGAGCGCGGTGCGCGTGCTCTACCCGGCGCTGGCGGGGGAGTGGCAGATGAGCGCCTCGGAAATCGGCATTCTCTACGCCGCCATTCCGCTGGGGGCAGCCTTTGGCGCGCTGACCAGCGGCACCCTGGCGCAGAGCGCGCGTCCGGGGCTGATTATGCTGCTGGCGACGCTGGCGTCGTTTATCGCCATCGCCTTCTTTAGCCTGATGCCGGTGTGGGCGCTGGGCGTACTGTGTCTGGTGATTTTCGGCTGGCTGAGCGCGATCAGTTCGCTGTTGCAGTACACCTTGATCCAGACGCAAACCCCGGAGGGGATGCTCGGGCGCATCAACGGCCTGTGGACGGCGCAGAACGTAACGGGCGACGCCATCGGCGCGGCGATTTTAGGCGGGCTGGGGGCGATGATGACCCCGGTGGCCTCGGCGAGCAGCAGCGGGTTTGCGTTAGCCGTTGTTGGCGTGATTTTGTTAATGGTGCTGGTGGAGTTACGGCGGTTCAGGCAGGAGGTTGTGTTTAACGGAGATGCGGCCTGATGCCCTCACCCCGGCCCTCTCCCACAGGGAGAGGGAGAAAACACTTTACCTCGCCCTCACCCACAGGGAGAGGGAGAAAACCGAGCACCCGTAGGCCCGGTAAGCGAAGCGCCACCGGGCGCAGTAATTATTTAAAAATGGCCTCTAAACGCTGCAACACCCGCGTGGCGCTGTAATAATCCAGGCGGAAAGTCTCGGTGCCCAGTGCCCAGACGCGTTTGTTCTGCACCGCAGGCAGGTGCGAGAGCAGCGGGTTTGCGTAAATCGCCTCCACGTCTTTTTCATCTCCGGCAAACACGAACAGCCCTTCGCCGTTCAGCCCCGTCGCCAGGTTCTCACCGCCCAGCTGAATAATGTCATGACGCTTGCCCTGGCTTTGCGAGGTGTGCAGCCCGGCGGGCAGATCGGCGAGGGTAAAGCCCAGCTGGTGCAGCAGCTTGCCCTGCGCGGATTCGGCGGTCCACAGGTTGGCGCTGTGCGCGGCGGCGGTATAGACGATGGCGTTCACCGGCTGCGGCGGCAGTTTCATCTGCTTTTTCACCTGCGCGAGCTGCTGGTCAAACGCCGCAATGCGCGCGCTGGCCTGCTTCTCCTGCCCGGTCATCGTCCCCAGCTGGGTCAGCAGCTCCTGCCAGCTTTTGTCGTCGTAGTTAATCACCAGCGTAGGGGCAATGGCCGACAGCTGATCGTAAAGCGCCAGCGCGGAATCCCCGCCGGTGGCGCTGATGAGGATCAGATCCGGCATCTGCGCCGCCACCGCTTCGGCGCTCGGCTCGCCGATGTACAGCCGCGTCAGCTTGCGCTCTTTCGCGATATCGCCCCACTGGCGTAAAAAGCCCTGCGCGTCCGCCACGCGGTTGTTTGGGGTGGTTGCACCGCTGGCGATCACCGGGGCGTCAATCGCCAGCAGCGAGCCGGTTAAGGTCACGCTGGTCGAGACAATACGCGTCGGTTTGCTCTCAAGCGTGTGGACGCCGTGGCTGTCCTTCACCTGGCGCGGCCAGTCGGCGGCGAGGGCTGAGGTAAGTCCTAAAACAAAAAGTCCCATGAAAAGCAGGGTGTTACGGCTAAAAGCGGAGGGTTTCACAAAGCGGCATCCTGTTTTTGTTGAAGTTAATGCTTCTCATTTTCATGATTGCCGCGCGGGGATGCAAGCGTTAGTGGAAGAAGTTGTGGGGCAGGCGGTTGACACCGGGGCGTTGTGCGATTAGGTTAGCCGTCGAAAATATAAATGATAATCATTATTACTGCTTTTATCATTTTGAGGAGGATGATATGGATACGTCATTGGCTGAGGACATCCAGCACACCGCGACCCTGCTGCAACCAGACAGCTTTTTCTTTATGTCGCCCTATCGTAGTTTTACCACGTCAGGCTGTTTTGCCCGCTTTTCTGAATCCGCCGCTGGCGGCGACGATCCGACCGGCACCTTCCAGCAAAAGCTTACTCAGGCGTTCCAGAACGCAAAAGCCAGCGGTATCGCCAGGCCGATTATGGTCGGGGCCATTCCGTTTGATACCCGCCAGCCGTCGTCCCTGTTTATTCCGCAACGCTGGGAGTCCTTCTCCCGCCCGGCGCGTCAGCAGTCGGCCCGCTATCGCGCGAATGCGCAGACGCTGACCGTGCAAAGCCGCACGGAAATCCCGCAGCAGCCCGTCTTCGAAGAGATGGTGGCGCGCGCGGCAAAGCTGACCGCCACGCCGCAGGTCAACAAAGTGGTGCTGTCGCGCCTGATTGAGATCGCCACCGAAGAGAAAATCAACGGCAGCGCCCTGCTGGAGCGGCTGATCGCCCAGAACCCGGCAAGCTTTAACTTCCACGTTCCGCTGGAAGACGGCGGCGTGCTGCTCGGCGCAAGCCCGGAGCTGCTGCTGCGTAAAGACGGCGCCCACTTTAGCTCGCTGCCGCTGGCGGGCTCCGCGCGCCGTCAGCCGGACGACGTGCTGGACAGGGAGGCGGGCAATAAGCTGCTGGCCTCGGAAAAAGATCGCCACGAGCACGACCTGGTGACGCAGGCGATGAAGGCCGTCCTTGCGCCGCGCAGCCATCGGCTGACTATGCCGTCCTCGCCGCAGCTCATTACCACCCCAACGCTCTGGCATCTGGCGACCCCGGTTGAAGGGGAAGCGCGTGAACATGAAAACGCGCTGACGCTCGCCTGCCTGCTGCACCCGACCCCTGCACTGAGCGGTTTCCCGCATCAGGCGGCGAAACAGCTGATTGCTGAACTGGAGCCGTTCGATCGCGAACTGTTCGGCGGCATCGTCGGCTGGTGCGACAGCGAAGGCAACGGCGAGTGGGTGGTCACCATCCGCTGCGCGCGCCTGCACGAAAACCACGTCCGTCTGTTTGCCGGTGCGGGCATCGTCCCGGCCTCCTCCCCGGTAGGCGAGTGGCGCGAAACGGGCGTGAAGCTCTCCACCATGCTCAACGTTTTTGGCCTGCACTGAGGAATTATTATGACCGTTCCCTTTACCCGCTGGCCGGACGAATTTGCCCGCCGCTACCGTGAAAAAGGCTACTGGCTGGATCGCCCGCTGACCGACATTCTGACCCGCCACGCGAGCAACGATGCCGTGGCGATTATCGACGGCGAGCGGCAGTTTACCTATCGCCAGTTTAATCAGGCCGTGGACAACCTCGCGTCGTCTTTACAGGCGCAGGGGCTGAAGCGCGGCGACACGGCGCTGGTGCAGCTTGGCAACGTGGCCGAGTTTTACATCACCTTCTTCGCCCTGTTGCAGGCGGGCGTTGCTCCCGTCAATGCGCTCTTTAGCCATCAGCGCAGCGAGCTCAACGCCTACGCCGCGCAGATCAAGCCCGCGCTGCTGGTTGCCGATCGCGACCACGCCCTGTTCGCCGGGGATGATTTCCTCAATGCGTTTGTGAACGAGCACCGCTCGGTGCGCGCGGTGCTGCTGCGCGGCGATCGCGGTGAGCACGCGCTGGAGGCGGCCATTGACCGCCCGGCGGATAATTTCATTCCAAACCCGACGCCCGCCGACGAAGTGGCCTTCTTCCAGCTCTCCGGCGGCAGCACCGGCACGCCGAAGCTCATTCCGCGCACGCACAACGACTACGACTACAGCATTCGCCGCAGTAACGAGATTTGCGGGATCGCCGCCGACACGCGCTATCTGAACGCGCTGCCTGCCGCGCATAACTACGCCATGAGTTCGCCGGGCTCGCTGGGCATCTTTACGGCGGGCGGCTGCGTGGTGCTGGCCCACGATCCGAGCGCCACGCTCTGCTTCCCGCTGATCGAAAAGCATCAGATTAACGTCACCTCGCTGGTGCCGCCCGCGGTGAGCCTGTGGCTTCAGGCGATTGCCGAAGGGGCAGGGAACGCGCAGCTTCAGTCCCTGAAGCTCCTTCAGGTGGGCGGCGCGCGCCTGTCGGCGACCCTGGCGGCGCGTATTCCGGCGGAGATCGGCTGTCAGCTCCAGCAGGTGTTCGGCATGGCGGAAGGGCTGGTGAATTACACCGCCCTCGACGATACCCCGGAGCGCATCGTCAACACCCAGGGGCGTCCGATGTGCCCTGACGACGAAGTGTGGGTCGCCGATGAAAACGGCAATCCGCTGCCGCGCGGGGAAGTGGGGCGCCTGATGACGCGCGGGCCGTACACCTTCCGCGGCTATTTCAACAGCCCGGAGCACAACGCCAGCGCCTTCGATGCGAACGGTTTTTACTGCTCCGGCGATCTGATCGCCATCGACGAGCAGGGCTACATCACCGTGCAGGGGCGTGAGAAAGATCAAATCAACCGGGGCGGCGAGAAGATTGCCGCCGAAGAGATCGAAAACCTGCTCCTGCGCCATCCGTCGGTGATCCACGTCGCGCTGGTGAGCATGGAAGACACCCTGCTGGGTGAAAAAAGCTGCGCGTATCTGGTGGTGAAACAGCCCCTGCGCGCGGTGGAAGTGCGCCGTTTCCTGCGCGAGCAGGGGGTGGCGGAATTCAAACTGCCGGACCGCGTCGAGAGCGTTGAAGCCCTTCCGCTGACCCCGGTCGGCAAAGTCGATAAGAAACAGTTGCGCCTGTGGCTGGCTGAACGCGCCCAGGGCTGAGGAACACGAACATGGCTATTCCAAAATTAACCGCCTACGCCCTGCCAACCGCCGCAGAGCTGCCGAATAACAAAGTGAGCTGGGCGTTCGAGCCGGAGCGCGCGGCGCTGCTGATCCACGATATGCAGGAGTATTTCCTCAACTTCTGGGGCGAAAACAGCGCGATGATGCAGCAGGTGGTGGCGAACATCGCCAAACTGCGCGCGTACTGCAAAGAACACAACATTCCGGTTTACTACACCGCCCAGCCAAAAGAGCAGAGCGATGAAGATCGCGCCCTGCTGAACGACATGTGGGGGCCGGGTCTGACCCGCTCGCCGGAGCAGCAGCGCATCGTGGCGGAGCTGACGCCGGACGAAGCCGACACCGTGCTGGTGAAGTGGCGCTACAGCGCCTTCCACCGCTCGCCGCTGGAGCAGATGCTCAAAGAGACCGGGCGTAATCAGCTGCTGATCACCGGCGTGTACGCCCACATCGGCTGCATGACCACCGCCACCGACGCCTTTATGCGCGACATCAAACCCTTCTTTATCGCCGACGCGCTGGCGGATTTTACCCGCGACGAGCACCTGATGTCGCTTAACTACGTGGCCGGGCGCTCCGGTCGCGTGGTGATGACCGACGAACTGCTGCCGTCCGTTCCTGCGTCTAAAGCGGCGCTGCGCGAGCTGATCCTGCCCCTGCTGGACGAGTCCGACGAGCCGATGGATGACGAAAACCTGATCGACTACGGTCTGGATTCGGTGCGCATGATGGCGCTGGCCGCCCGCTGGCGCAAAGTGCACGGCGATATCGACTTCGTGATGCTGGCGAAAAATCCGACCCTCGACGCCTGGTGGGCGCTGCTGTACCGCGAGGTGAAGTGATGGGATTTGATTTTTCCGGCAAAACCGTCTGGGTAACGGGGGCGGGTAAAGGGATTGGCTACGCCACCGCGCTGGCGTTTGTCGAGGCGGGCGCGACGGTGACCGGGTTCGACCTGGCGTTTCCGCACGCGGACTACCCGTTCGCTACCGAAACCCTGGACGTGGCGGACAGTGCGCAGGTCCGCGAAGTGTGCGGGCGGGTGCTGGGTTCCGTGGAGCGTCTGGACGTGCTGGTGAACGCGGCGGGTATTTTGCGCATGGGCGCAACCGAACAGCTTTCGCAGGAGGACTGGCAGCAGACCTTCGCGGTCAACGTGGGCGGGGCGTTTAACCTGTTCCAGCAGACGATGGGCCAGTTCCGTCGCCAGCAGGGCGGGGCGATTGTGACGGTCGCGTCTGACGCGGCCCACACTCCGCGCATCGGCATGAGCGCCTACGGCGCGTCGAAAGCGGCGCTCAAAAGCCTGGCGCTGACCGTCGGACTTGAGCTGGCGGGCAGCGGCGTGCGCTGTAACCTGGTGTCGCCTGGCTCCACCGATACCGATATGCAGCGTACCCTGTGGAAAAGCGACGATGCCGAACAGCAGCGCATTCGCGGCTTTGGCGAGCAGTTCAAGCTCGGCATTCCGCTGGGTAAAATCGCCCGTCCGCAGGAGATTGCCAGCACCATCCTGTTCCTTGCTTCCGACGCCGCCGGCCATATTACCTTGCAGGATATCGTGGTGGACGGCGGCTCCACGCTGGGGGCGTAGATGATCTGGAAACGTCACCTGACGCTTGAGGAACTGAACGCCACCAGCCTGAACACCATGGTGGCGCATCTGGGTATCGCCTATACGCGCCTCGGCGACGACACCCTGGAAGCGGAAATGCCGGTGGATGCGCGGACCCATCAGCCCTTTGGCCTGCTGCACGGCGGGGCGTCCGCCGCGCTGGCGGAAACCCTGGGATCGATGGCCGGATTTCTGATGAGCCGCGACGGGCAGAACGTGGTCGGGACTGAGCTTAACGCTACCCATCACCGGGCGGTGTCGCAGGGCAAGGTGCGCGGCATGTGCCAGCCGCTGCATCTGGGGCGCACCAGCCAGAGCTGGGAGATTGTGATATTTGACGAGCAGGGACGGCGATGCTGCACCTGCCGGTTGAGTACGATGGTGCTGGGGTAAGTCAGGCAGATCAAAGTGATCGGCTTAACAATGTGGTGTAAATGTCTGGTTTGACCACGCATTATTGCGTTTCGGAGTTGTTAAATTTTAAGTGGTGTTCTAGAAACAAAATGTAACATTCACTGTTTCTCGACAACGGATCACCACTATGAACAACTCAGGGAAATACCTTACATGGGCCGTGCTCTCCGTTGTGGGGGCATTCGCTCTGGGCTACATCGCCCTCAACCGGGGGGAGCAGATCAACGCGCTGTGGATTGTCGTTGCCTCCGTCTGCATTTATCTCATCGCCTATCGCTTTTACGGGCGCTATATCGCCAAAACCGTGCTGGCGGTGGACGCCACGCGCATGACGCCTGCGGTTCGCCATAACGACGGTCTGGACTATGTGCCGACCGACAAAAAAGTGCTGTTCGGTCACCATTTTGCGGCGATTGCCGGGGCAGGCCCGCTGGTGGGGCCGGTGCTGGCTGCGCAGATGGGCTATCTGCCGGGGATGATCTGGATCCTCGCGGGCGTGGTGCTGGCCGGGGCGGTGCAGGACTTTATGGTGCTGTTTGTCTCGACCCGTCGCGACGGTCGTTCGCTGGGCGAACTGGTCAAAGAGGAGATGGGGGCGACCGCCGGGGTGATTGCGCTGGTGGCGACCTTTATGATCATGGTGATCATCCTCGCGGTACTGGCGATGATCGTGGTGAAAGCGCTGACCCACAGCCCGTGGGGAACCTACACCGTGGCCTTTACCATTCCGCTGGCGCTGTTTATGGGGATCTACATTCGCTATCTGCGCCCGGGGCGCATTGGCGAAGTGTCGGTGATTGGCCTGGTCTTCCTGGTGTTCGCGATTATCTCCGGCGGCTGGGTGGCGGAAAGCCCGACCTGGGCACCGTTCTTCGACTTCACCGGCGTGCAGCTTACCTGGATGCTGGTGGGCTACGGCTTCGTGGCGGCGGTGCTGCCGGTGTGGCTGCTGCTGGCTCCGCGCGATTACCTCTCGACCTTCCTGAAAATCGGCACCATCGTCGGGCTGGCGATAGGCATTCTGATCATGCGCCCAACCCTGACCATGCCGGCGCTGACCAAGTTTATTGACGGCACCGGCCCGGTCTGGACCGGCAACCTGTTCCCGTTCCTGTTTATCACCATCGCCTGCGGGGCGGTGTCGGGCTTCCACGCGCTGATCGCCTCCGGCACCACGCCGAAGATGCTGGCGAATGAAAATCAGGCCTGCCTGATTGGCTACGGCGGCATGTTGATGGAATCCTTCGTGGCGATTATGGCGCTGGTCTCCGCCTGCATCATCGATCCGGGCGTTTACTTTGCGATGAACAGCCCGATGGCGGTGCTGGCACCGGCCGGAACCGTTGACGTGGTGGCCTCTGCCGCGCAGGTGGTGAGCGGCTGGGGCTTTGCCATTACCCCAGAAACCCTGACCCATATCGCTAACGAAGTGGGCGAGCAGTCGATCATCTCCCGCGCGGGCGGTGCGCCAACGCTGGCGGTCGGTATGGCCTACATTCTGCACGGCGCGCTGGGCGGGCTGATGGACGTTTCGTTCTGGTATCACTTCGCCATTCTGTTTGAAGCGCTGTTTATCCTGACGGCGGTGGATGCAGGCACCCGCGCGGCGCGCTTTATGCTCCAGGATCTGCTGGGGGTGATCTCCCCGAACCTGAAGCGGACCGACTCGCTCCCGGCCAACCTGCTGGCGACCGCCCTGTGCGTGCTGGCGTGGGGATATTTCCTCCATCAAGGGGTAGTGGACCCGCTCGGCGGCATCAATACCCTGTGGCCGCTGTTCGGCATTGCGAACCAGATGCTGGCAGGGATGGCGCTGATGCTCTGCGCCGTGGTGCTGTTCAAGATGAAGCGCCAGCGTTACGCCTGGGTGGCACTCGTCCCGACCGCGTGGCTGCTGATCTGTACGCTGACCGCCGGCTGGCAGAAAGCCTTCAGCCCGGATAACAAAGTGGGCTTCCTGGCTATCGCTAGTAAATTCCAGGCAATGATCGACAGCGGTAAAATCCCGGCGCAATATACGGAGTCGCAGCTGTCCCAGCTGGTCTTTAACAACCGACTGGATGCAGGCCTGACCATCTTCTTTATGGTGGTTGTGGTGGTGCTGGCGGTGTTCTCAATCAAAACCGCGCTGGCGGCGCTGAAAGAGGACAAGCCGACGGCGAAAGAGACACCGTATGAGCCAATGCCTGAAAACCTGGATGAGATCGTGACCCAGGCCAAAGGAGCGCATTAATTTTACCAAACATACCCCTCACCCCAGCCCTCTCCCGGGGGGAGAGGGTGTTAAACGTTCCCTCTCCCCCTGGGAGAGGGGTAGGGTGAGGGGCAATAGCGAGAAACTGATTATGTTCGACACCCTTTCCAAAGCCGGTAAATACTTAGGCCAGGCCGCCAAAATGATGATTGGCGTACCGGACTACGACAACTATGTCGAACACATGCGCGTCAACCATCCTGACCAGACGCCGATGACCTACGAAGAATTTTTCCGCGACCGCCAGGACGCGCGCTACGGCGGTAAAGGCGGGGCCAAGTGCTGTTAACCCTCTTTCGGTAAATAGAGGCTGATCTGCTCCTGCTTACAGCCGTAAATGGCCGCGAGTTTTTCGCGGGTCCGTTTTTGCGGGCGGGAGTCCAGGGCTTCAAGCTGTGACACGGCGGACTGGGTGATGCCGAGTTTATCCGCCACTTCCTGCTGGGACATGCCGCGCAGAATGCGCCAGGCGGCCTGAAGGCTGACGTTCTGCCAGGTCATAATGCTGCAAACTTCGCCGGGCAATTCCACGTCATCCAGACTATCGTGCTCGACCTCAATATCCTCCAGATCGTCATCGGTTTCGTCGTCAATTTCTGCCATCTGTAAGAGCATTTGAAAATATTCGTGATAGGGAATAACGACGTACTGCGTGTTCCCGTTATCGTCCTTGATGAGCTGAACAGCCATAGGTAACACTCTCCTCGTGCAGGTAAGTTGTTGATGTTCTGCGCTTGACGGCCAAAACATAACAATGGTTATCGGGTTCGTCCCGAAGCGTATAGACGATGCGGTAGTCGCCAACGCGTAACCGGAAATGATTTTCGGTTGCCGATATTCTTTTGATATCGGGCCGGGGTGCTGAGCGGTCATCCAGTTCGGTAAGCTTTACCTCAATGCGACGTTGATATCGCTCGTCAATCCTGGAAAACGCCTTCTTTGCACCATTGGACCAGACAATCTTCATCCGTACCTCCACTGTACGCCCACACGAAATATAAGGAAATAATAAGACTATTAGATAAATTCCGAATTTCTTATGTCGCACTGTAGAGCAGGGAATCTGCGGGTAAAAGAGGCAAAACGCAAACCGTCGAGGCGGCTCGAAAACGCCTCTTCCGGGCGACAGAGGCGTGCAGAAAAAGTGCGATCGGCCTTCAGGCGTTCAGCCCGCCGTCCACGTCCAGACCCGTACCGGAGATCTGCCCGGCAAGCGGGCTGGCGAGAAACAGCACCGCCGCCGCCACGTCATCCGGCTGGCCGTAATGTCCAATGGCAATCAGCTGACGCTGAGAGTCGGCCTGTTCACCGTCCTCCGGGTTCATGTCGCTGTTGGTCGGGCCGGGATGCACCATGTTTACGGTGATGCCGCGCGGCCCCAGATCGCGGGCCAGACCCCGGGTCAGAGAGTTAAGGGCAGATTTGGTCATCGAATAGACGGCGATATTGGGCTGGGCAACGCGGTTAGCCAGACAGCTGCCGATGTTGATAATTCGCCCGCCGTCGGAGAGGTGCGCCAGCGCCGCCTGGGTGGCATAACGACGCCGCGAATATTGACGTTGATCAGCGCGTCGATATCCACAAGGGTCATGGCCTCCAGCGGGCCGCCGCGCGCAATCCCGGCGTTATTGACCAGAATATCCAGCCCGCCGAGGGCGCGCGCCGCATGGGTCACCGCATCCTGAATCGCCTCCGCGCTGGCGCTGTCGGCCTGCACTGCTTCACCGTGCCGTCCAAGCGCCTTAATTTCATCGGCAACCGCCTGCGCTTTGTCGGCGGATTTTTCATAGGTGATAACGACATCGGCACCGGCCCCGGCCAGCGCAATTGCCCGACCCAGCCCACGGCTGGCGCCGGTTACCAGCGCCTTTTTACCTGTTAAATCGATCTGCATGATGACCTCGTTGCGAGAGTGGTGAGAATCATCATTAGGTATAGACGGTCGGCGCGATCAGCGGCTGAAGTATTCCACCTTCTCAAACGCGGCGCGCAGAACCGCCGGGCTGAGTTCGACAGGGAGATAGTGAATCGACTCCACCGGGCGCAGGGTGTGGGCGATAACCCTGTCCAGCTCTGCATCATGATGAATATCTACCTCAAGCTCGCGAAGCGTGGTCGGCAGGTTAAAACGCTCATAGGCCGCGACCAGCTGCGCCAGCACGTCGTCCTGACCGAGCAGGGCGCTCTGCACCAGAATGCCGTAGGCCACCTTGGTGCCGTGCAGGTATTTTTCGGTTTGCGGCAGGACGGTCAGGCCGTTATGCACCGCATGCGCCGCCGCCACGCGGGTGTAGCGTTCACCCAGTCCGCCCACCATGCCGCCTCCGGCGATAATCGCATCAACGACGTCCCGGAACGCCTGAGTCTCTTCGCCGCGCGTCTGGTCGGCCAGCGCCTGTTCGCTGTTCTCCAGCAGCACGTCGCGAATGGCCAGCGCGCCGTTAATGCCCAGGCGCACGGTCAGCGGCAGGTGCTGCGGCTCGGGCGCCAGCACCACCGCTTCGTACCACTTCGCCAGCGTGTCGCCAATGCCCGCCAGCAGGTATTCCGCCGGGGCGTTAAGGATGATGTGAGGCTCCACCAGCACCAGGAAATTGGCGTCGTCGAAAATCTCAAACTGCAACGCTTGGCCCGCATCGTTATACCAGACGGAGAGCGGCGTCCACGCCGCGCAGGTGGCCGCGACGGTGGGGATACCGACAAACGGCACCCCTAAACGACGCGCCACGGCCTTAACCGTATCCATCACCGCGCCGCCGCCCACGCCAATTACCACGCTGGCCTCGCTGCCGGACGCGTTCACCAGATGGGTCACGTCCCGCTCGCTACAGTGGCCCTTAAACAGCAGATGCTTCGCGCCCGGCGCGTTAAAGCTCTCCGGCAGGAAGGGGCGCGCGCCTTCAATGGCGCGTTCGCCGTAGATCCACACCGCGCGGGAAAGCTGCTCCGGGCTAAAAAATTCGTTCAGATGCGCAAGGCTTCCGGGATGGGAAAAGTAGTTCGCCGGGCCAGGCACGACGCGGATATCGGTGTTGCTCATGGTGTTGTCCTTTTTTAGCAAGCGCTAACCCGATGTTATGTCTGGACATCCGGATGGCTAATAATATTTCGCTTTATCTTATGCCTTTTCCGTCGTTGTCAGTCAACCACAGCTGTGAAAAATTCGATAAATCAGAAGAGTTATGAAGGATTTACGCGGATGGTTTCCAGTCGCCTTGAGATGCGCGGTATCAGCCTGGCCTTTTCCGGCTTTCAGGCGCTGTCGCGCGTGGACTTTACGCTAAGCGGCGGGAGCGTCCACGCGCTGACCGGGGCAAACGGCGCCGGAAAATCGACGCTGATGGCGGTGCTGTGCGGCACGCACGCCCACTATGAGGGTGAGATCTGCATTAACAACCAGCCGGTGACGATCCGGGAACCGCGCGACGCCAGGCTGCTCGGTATTCATCTGGTGCAGCAGGAGGTGGACGTGGCGCTTATTCCGGGCCTGAGCATCGCCGAAAACATCATGCTCGATGATCTGGCGCAGCCGGGACACCGCTACCGCTGGGGGGCGATCCGCCAGCAGGCGCGACAGGCGCTGGCCCAGCTGGACGTATCGCTGGACGTGCGCCGTTCAATTGACGGCTGCTCGCTTGCCGAAAAGCAGCAGATCCTGCTGGCGCGCGCGCTGTCGCATCACTGCCGGTTTCTGATCCTCGACGAGCCGACCGCGCCGCTGGACGCCCACGAAAGCGAGCGCCTGTTTACGGTGGTGAAACGCCTGCAACAGCAGGGGATCGGCGTGGTGTTTATCTCCCACCGCATCCATGAATTAAAAGCCATCTGCGACACCCTAACGGTGCTGCGCGACGGCAAGCTGATTGAGTCCGGCCCGATGGCGGATCTCAGCGGCGAAGAGATTGTTGAGAAGATGCTCGGCCACGAGCTGAGCGATATCTACCCGCCCGCGCGTCCGCCCCACAGCGACGAAACGCTGCTGCGCGTAGAAGGTTTGCACGACGACGCGCTGCTCAAGGATATCTCCCTGCACCTGCGTAAAGGAGAAATTCTCGGCATTGCCGGGCTGGCGGGCGCCGGGAAAACCGAACTCTGCAAGGCGCTGTTCGGCGCGAGCAAAAGCCGGGTGGCAGGCGGTGAGCTGAATCACCGGACGTGGAAACCGCGCGACCCGGCAGACTCGGTGCTGCGCGGGCTGGCGCTGGTGCCGGAGGAGCGGCGCAAAGAGGGCATTTTTATCAACGAGCAGGTGAGCATGAACCTCTCGGTGAGCGCCGATAGCAGCTTCTCGCGCTGGAGCCTGTTCGGGCATCGTCAGGCGTGGCGCTGGGCGGAGGAGGTGATTGCCAGAGTCGGCGTGCGCGCCCGCGGGCCGGGGCAGGTGTTACGTCGTCTGTCCGGCGGAAACCAGCAAAAAGTCGCTATTGGAAAATGGCTCCGCAACGACGCCAGCGTGCTGATTTTTGACGAGCCGACCAAAGGCGTGGACGTAAAAGCGAAAACTGACCTGTTCCAGCTGATCGACGGCCTGGCGCGCGAGGGCAAAGGGGTGATTTACGCCTCCGGCGAGTTTGCCGAGCTGGTGGGACTGTGCGACCGCATCTGCGTGCTGTGGGACGGGCGGATCGTGGCGGAAATCGCCGGGGCCGAGGCCCGGGAAGAGACACTACTTTATTATTCAACCGGAGGAACGGCGTCGTGAGCAAGGCCCTTTCAGTAACCGCGGCGGCGTCTGGCCGTCAGCAGATTTTCGATTTTCTCTACAAGTGGGGCATGTTGCTGACCGTCATCGCGCTGGTGGCCGTCTTTGGCCTGGCGTCGGACAACTTCCTCGACCCGAACAACATCATCAACATCCTGCGCTCCATCGCCATCGTGACGGTAATTGCCGTCGGCGTGTCGATTTCGCTGACCATCGGCGGGTTCGATCTCTCGGTGGGGTCAACGGCGTCGCTGGCGAACGCGCTGGTGGTGTCGCTGTTCGTCTGGCACGGCTTCGGCACGACCGAGTCGATCGTAATTACCCTGGCGCTCTGTTCGCTGGTGGGGCTGTTTAACGCCTTTCTGATCGTCATCCTGCGCATCCCGGATATGCTCGCGACCCTTGCCAGCCTGTTTGTGATCCAGGGCGTGGCGATGACCTACAGCTACGGCGGCTCGATCACCGAAAACATGGTGCTGCCGAGCGGGGACATGGCGGAAGGCACCATCCCGGCTGCGTTCAGCCTGCTGGGGCAGGTGCCGACGATTGTGATAATCATGCTGGTCGTCACGATTGTGGCGCAGCTTGGGCTGTCCCTGACCACCCACGGCCGCCGCATGTACGCCATCGGCGGGAACCCGGAGGCGGCGCGCCTCTCCGGCATTCGCACGACCCGCTACAAGGTGGCGGCCTACGTGATTGCCTCCCTGCTGGCGGGGCTGGGCGGGATTTTGCTCGCCTCGCGCATTGGCTCGTCGCAGGTGAACGCGGGCGGGGGCTATCTGATGGACGCGGTCGCGGCAGCGTGGATCGGCTTTTCGCTGGCAGGCTCCGGCAAGCCGAACGCGCTGGGGACGCTGGTCGGGGCGGTGATTCTGGGCGTGCTGTCGAACGGGCTTGTAATGCTCTCGGTGCCCTATTACGCGATGGACATTATAAAAGGGCTGGTGCTCGCCGTGGCGCTGGCGATTACCTACATACAAAAACGTTAACCATTTAAAACAACACAACGGGATAGCAGAATGAAAAAAATCGCACTCTCTCTGGTGGCTTTAGGGCTGCTGACCGCGCTGCCGGGTTTTGCCGCAACGCCTGCACCGGTTCCGGCGGCCATTGCCGATCATGACGGGCCGATCCGCATCGCGGTGATCCGCAACCTCGGCTCGGACGACAACACCACGCAGTTTGTCGCCGGTGCGATCCAGGAGGGCAAAAAGCTTGGCTTTAAGGTCAGCACCTTTTTGAGCAACGGCGATGACGCCAAATTCCAGGACTTTGTGAACCAGGCGATCGGCCAGAAATACGACGGGATTATTCTCTCGCAGGGTCGCGATCCGTACTCCACCGCGCTGGTGAAGAAGGCCGTGGACGCCGGGATCAAGGTCTCGGTATTTGATACCGCCGTGAACGGCGAGATCCCGGGCGTGACCGTGACCCAGCAGGACGACGCCTCTCTGACCAACCTCTCCTTCGGCCAGCTGGCAAAAGATTTCAACGGCAAGGCCAATATCGTCAAGCTGTGGGTGGCTGGCTTCCCGCCGATGGAGCGTCGTCAGGCGGCCTATAAAGAGCTGCAAAAACAGTATCCGGACATCAAAGAGCTGGAGTCCATCGGCGCGGTCTCGTCTGACGTGCAGGGCGATACCGCCAACAAGGTGGGCGCTATCCTGGCGAAATACCCGAAAGGCAAAATCGACGCTATCTGGGGAACCTGGGACGCCTTTAGCCAGGGCGCGTATAAGGCCCTGAAAGAGAACGGCCGCACCGAAATTAAGCTCTACAGCATCGATATCTCGAATCAGGATCTCCAGCTGATGCGTGAATCCGGCAGCCCGTGGAAGGTGAGCGTGGCGGTGGATCCGAAGCTGATTGGCGCCACCAACGTGCGTCTGATCGCTAATAAGATCGCGGGTGAAACCACCCCGGCAACCTATGACTTTGAAGCGGCGGCGATCCCGCAGGCGCTGCTGACCGCCCAGCCGGGCGCGGTGAACGTGGCAACGCTGGGCAAAATCATTCCGGGCTGGGGCCAGACCGAAGACTTTATCGCCCCGTGGTTTGCGACGCTGGCAGCGAAAAACAAATAAACCCTTGCCGGGTGGCGCTGCGCTTACCCGGCCTACATATTGCACCCGTAGGCCCGGTAAGCGCAGCGCCACCGGGCGAAAGGAATCCACTATGTCAGCATTACCCACCCCCGAATACAGCCGCAATATGCGGTTAATCGGTCATAGCGATCAGGGCGGTCGCCCGGACGGCGTGCAGCTGATGGTGCATCGCGGTTTTGCCTATATCGGCCATATGGTGTCGCAGGGATTTTCCATTGTGGACGTGCGCGACCCGAAAAACCCGAAGGCTGTGGGCTATGTTCCCGCGCCGCCCGGCACCTGGAACGTGCATTTACAGGCGCACGACGACCTGCTGCTGGTGATCAACGCCCGGGATCTGTTTGCCGATGCCCGCTTTGCCGATGAAAAGATCTATTACACCCGTCAGGTGGGCGAAACCGTCAGCGACGTGCAGGACAAAGGCTGGAGCGCCGGACTGCGGGTGTTTGATATCTCCACCCCCGACAGGCCGCGTGAAATCGGTTTTCTGTCGCTGAACGGCATCGGCATTCACCGCATCTGGTACGTCGGCGGGCGCTGGGCCTATGTCTCGGCGCTGATCGACGGCTTTACCGACTACATCTTTCTGACCATCGACCTTGCCGATCCGCGCAAGCCGGAAGTGGCGGGACGCTGGTGGCTGCCGGGCATGAATCAGGCCGAAGGTGAACAGCCAGACTGGCCTGAAGGAAAACGCTACGCGCTGCACCACGCGATTATCGCTGGCGACACCGCCTACGGCAGCTGGCGCGACGGCGGGCTGACGCTGCTGGACGTAAAAGACCGCACGCAGCCTAAATTGATTAGCCATCGCAACTGGAGCCCGCCGTTTGGCGGCGGGACGCACACCGCGCTGCCGCTGCCGGATCGCGACCTGCTGGTGGTGCTGGATGAAGCGGTGCTCGATAACCAGGAGGACGGCGAGAAGCTCATCTGGCTGTTTGATATCCGCGAGCCGTCGAACCCGGTGAGTATTTCCACCTTCCCGCAGCCGGATGAAATCGACTACGTGGCGAAAGGGGCGCACTTCGGGCCGCATAACCTGCACGAGAACCGGCCGGGGAGCTTTGTCAGCTCCACGCTGATTTTCGCCACCTACCAGAACGCGGGCGTTCGCGCGTATGACATTTCGAACCCGTATCGCCCGGTGGAAACCGGCGCACTGGTGCCCGCCGCGCCGCAGAGGATGATGGACACGCGGCCGAATCGCCCGCAGGTGATCCAGTCGTGCGACGTGTTTGTGGACGCGCAGGGGATTATTTACAGCACGGACTATAACGGCGGGCTGTCGGTGATTGAGTATTTGGGATGAGTTTTTGCCGGGTGGCGGCTCTGCCTTACCCGGCCTACATTTTGCACCCGTAGGCCCGGTAAGCGCAGCGCCACCGGGCAAACAAACGGCACTCAACTATACTGACGCACCCGTGCCACCAGCTCTTCCACGCTGTCGATACGCCCGGCAACCACAATCAGCGCCTTGCCAAGCGTAATGGCATGGCGCAGACACGCGTGTCGCATCGCCTCGTCCTGAATGGTGTCGATATCCGCTACGTGAGACAGCCCCACGCTGCGGCGGATCAGCTCGGTACCGCAGAAGCCAATCGCATCGTGCCACACTTTTTTCAGGAATTCGGAGGCATAGCCCGGTGCGCCGAGCGCCGCGTCGCGGGTATTGTCAGTCGCCAGCGCCTGGAAGCGCTCCGCAAAGGTATTCCACAGCTCCTGAATATCGGTCAGGCGCTGTTCGCGGGCGGCGGCGGCATCGCGAATGCCCAGATGCCCCGGCAGGCCGCAGAAGTTCAGCAGCAGATTGCCGATGGCGGTGCCCACGTCAAAGCCAATCGGGCCGAAGTAGCCGAACTCCGCGTCGATGGCCTTCAGGCTGCCGTCCGCCACGAATATCGAGCCGCTGTGAATATCCCCGTGCAGCAGCGCCTCGGCCTGGGAGAAGAAGCGGTGCTTCAGAGAGGCCACGGCGATTTTTAGCTGGGCGTCATCGCGCAGGGCGGCGACGTCGTTTTCCAGCTCGGCAGGGTAGTTATTGCGCTCGTGGATGTGGTACGGATCGTTGAAGAACAGATCTTCGGTGATCTCGCACATCTCCGGGTTAATGAACTTCGCGACCTGCGCCTTTTTGTCGTGCGGATGCAGATAAAAATCGCTGGTGTGGAACAGCGCGTGCGCGAGGTATTCACCCAGCTGGCGCGCGGCCTGCGGGTAGTAATGGTTTTTGATCAGCTCGCCGCGCCAGATTTGATGGCTGGACAGATCTTCCATCACCATCACCGCCAGTTCCGGGTCGAAGTGGTGAATTTTGACGGTGTGCTGCGGGCTGTGCCGGTAATGCTCGACCAGGGTTTCTGCTTCAAGACGCGCGCGATCCAGCGTCAGCGGCCAGGACTCGCCCACGCAGCGCACGTAGGGCAGCGCCTGCTTGACGATGATGCGGCTCACGCCCGCGCTGTCGAAAATCTTGAACACCAGATTGAGGTTGCCGTCGCCCACCTCCTGCGCCTCTACCAGTGACGATGGGTTATCAAGGCCGCCGAACTGCTTTGCATACTCCACGGCGTCCTGGGCGGTAAAGGTACGGTATTGCGACATTGCCTGTTCCTCACTGATTTGCTAATAAAGACATGTAGACGTCTATACATCTGAATTTCATCCTGACACAATGTGCTACAACAACGCAACAGAGAATTAACGACATGCAGACATTACAGACGACCAGCCTGCGGGTGGCGGATAATCAGCTCTTTATTCTCGATCAGCAGGCGCTTCCGCAGGAGAAACGCTGGCTGGATGCTTCCTCCGTCGAGGCGCTGGTCGGCCATATTCACGCCCTTCGTGTGCGCGGTGCGCCGCTTATTGGCCTCTCTGCCAGCCTGCTGCTGGCGCTGCTGGCGGAAAACGGCAACAGCCGCGACGAGCTGGCCGTGGCGCTGGACACCCTGCGCGCCGCGCGTCCGACGGCGGTGAACCTGATGAACAACCTCGACCGCATGAAGCAGGCGCTGTGGCAGGAGGATTTTGTTCCGGCGCTGGCCGCTGAGGCGCTGCGCCTGATTGATGAAGATAAGCAGCTGTGCGATGCCATCGCCCGTGCGGGCAGCGCGCTGGTGAAGCCCGGCAGCCGTCTGCTAACCCACTGCAATACCGGTGGCCTGGCGACGGCGGGGGTGGGTACGGCGCTGGGCGTCATTGCCCGCGCGCATCAGGACGGGAACGTCAGCAACGTCTGGGTGGATGAAACCCGTCCGCTGTTGCAGGGCGGCAGGCTGACCGCGTGGGAGCTCGGTGAGCTTGGCGTACCCTATCAGTTGATTACCGATTCTATGGCCGCCAGCCTGATGGCGAAAGGGCAGGTGGACGCGATCTGGGTCGGGGCTGACCGTATCGCCGCCAACGGCGATGTGGCGAATAAAATCGGCACCTACTCGCTGGCGGTGCTGGCGAAATTCCACGGCATTCCGTTCTACGTCGCCGCGCCGCATACCACCCTCGACCCAGCCTGCCCGAACGGGGATGCGATCCCGATCGAACAGCGCGCGGCCAGCGAAGTGACGGGCGTCGCCGGGAGCTTTGGCGCGGTGCAGTGGGCGCCGGAAGATGCGCAGGTGTATAACCCGGCGTTCGACGTTACGCCCACATCGCTGATTAGCGGGTGGGTGCTGGATACCGGGGTGGTGAGGCCGGAGGATGTCATGAAGGGCGTTTTTAGGGGAAGTGCGGCCTGATGCCCTCACGCTGACCCTCTCCCACGGGAGAGGGAACACACGCTACGCCAGGCGAGGATAACCGTCCGCAATTGCATCCCCGGTGAACTGCGCTACCCAGCCCTCCGGGTTATCAAAAATACGAATGGCCGTGAAGTTCGGCTCTGACCCCATATCAAACCAGTGCGGCGTACCCGCCGGCACGGAAATCAGATCGTTTTTCTCGCACAGTACCTGATACACCTCGTCGCCGATATGCAGGCAGAACAGCCCCGCGCCTTCAACGAAGAAGCGCACTTCATCTTCACCGTGGGTGTGCTCGTTCAGGAACTTCGCGCGCAGCGCCTCTTTCTGCGGATTATCGGCGCGCAGGCTGATGACGTCCCAGCTCTGATAGCCTTTTTCCGCAACAAGCTTGTCGATCGCATGTTGATAGGCGTCGATCACCGCGTCTGGCGCAGGATCGCGACCTAAATCGCGGTCGGCGGCCCAGCGTTCAAAACGCACGCCTTGGGCGTTGAGCCGTTGGGCGATGTCGGCGGCGTCGGTGCCGTGCCACAGAGGCGTGCTGGCGTCTTTATCTGAATAAATTGTTAATGCGCTCATGAAGGGATCTGCTCCGGGTTAATCTCGTCAAACTGGTGAACCTGATGGTGGTGGCTTGCACCATCATCATCACCACGAATCAGTTGCAGGGTGCGGAAACCGGCCTGCTCGGCGGCGTCCAGCTCCTGATGGATATCGGACAAGAACAGGATTTGCGACGGGGCAATGCCGGTATGCGCCGCAATGTTCTGATAAGACTGCACCTCGCGCTTGGCGCCGATGTGCGTATCAAAATAGCCGCTGAACAGATGAGTAATATCACCTTCATCGCTGTAGCCAAATAACAGTTTTTGTGCGGCGACGGAGCCTGAGGAATAAACATAGAGATCAATCCCTTGCGCTTTCCATTTCTCCAGCGAAGGCAGCACGTCCGGGTAGAGATGGCCGGTAAAATCGCCGTTGACGTAGCCGTCGTGCCAGATAATGCCCTGCAAGGCTTTTAGCGCGGTGGATTTACGATCTTCATCCATAAAGGCAAACAGCGCGTCGATCAGTTCGATGACGCTGGCGTGCGGGTTGCCGATTTCCTCACGCAGGTTATCCAGGATCGATTTAACCGGCTCGGCGTACTGCTGCGCGTTCACGAAGGTCGCCAGCCGCTCACGCGCGTAGGGGAACAACACGTCGTGGACAAAACGGATATCGCTGGTGGTCCCTTCAATGTCAGTCACAATCGCGCGAATCATACTTTCTCCAGTTGTCGTAAACGCATTTCGCATTCAAATAAGAATTCCAGCCCTTCCAGATGGCGGCGAGCCTCCGCAACATCGCGGCCCCAGCAGGTTAAGCCATGCCCGCGCAGAAGAAAACCATAATTGAGCGTACGCTCCCGCGCGTAGTCCGCAATGCGCAAGGCGAGGGCGTCGATATCCTGATCGTTGTCGAAAACCGGGATCGCCACCGTATCCAGATGCGTGGTCTGCCCGGTGAGGGATTTTTGCATCTCGAAGCCGCTGAGGTGCAGTTCAGGCGATTTAACGATGCGCGACAGCACGGTGGCGTTGACGGTATGGACGTGCAGCACGGCGTTGGCGTCCGGGAAAAGGCGATAAATCAGCGTGTGCAGACCGGTTTCCGCCGACGGCTTACGGCCCGACGGCGCGCGGTTGGTGGCTATCTCTACCTGCAAGAAATCGTCGGTGGTCAGGCTGCCTTTGTCTTTGCCCGATTCGCTGAGCCAGCACAGGGCGCTGTCCTGGCGCACCGACATGTTGCCGCCCGTGGCGGGTGCCCACCCTTTGGCGCCGATCCAGCGGCAGGCGTCGACCAGTTGTGTGAGTTGCAGGTTGTCTGTCATTTCCTTTACCCTCGCGGCCAGGAATATTGATATGGTTTAGACGTCTAAGCGTCTTGATTGCCAAAGACTAACATCGTGTTATAGTGGCAGCAACATAAGTATTACAAGCAGGCACGACACAATGAGCAATAACCCGTTGATTCCAGAGAGTAAACTTCCCAATCTCGGCACCACCATCTTCACGCAGATGAGCGCCCTGGCGCAGCAGCATAACGCTATCAATCTGTCGCAAGGCTTCCCGGATTTTGACGGCCCCGCGTATTTACAGGCGCGTCTGGCGCATCACGTGGCGCAGGGGGCCAACCAGTATGCGCCCATGACGGGGGCGCAGGCGCTACGCGAGGCGATTGCCGATAAAACGGCTGAACTGTATGGCCAAAAGCCCGATGCGAACGGCGAGATTACGGTAACGGCGGGCGCGACCGAGGCGCTGTATGCCGCGATTACCGCGCTGGTGCGCACCGGTGATGAGGTAATTTGTTTCGACCCGAGCTACGACAGCTACGCGCCTGCGGTGGAGCTTTCCGGCGGCGTGGTGAAACGCGTGGCGCTGCAACCCCCGCATTTTCGCCCGGACTGGCAGGCCTTTGCGGCGCTGCTGAGCGACAAAACCCGGCTGGTGATCCTCAATACGCCGCACAACCCCTCCGCGACCGTCTGGCAAAAAGCCGATTTTGCCGCCCTGTGGCAGGCGATTGCGGAGCGCGAAATCTACGTTCTGAGCGACGAAGTGTACGAACATATCTGTTTTGCACCCGAGGGCCACGCCAGCGTGCTGGCGCATCCCGAGCTGCGCGAGCGCGCCATTGCGGTGTCGTCGTTTGGCAAGACCTATCACATGACCGGCTGGAAGGTGGGATACTGCATCGCGCCGGCGGCCATCAGCGCGGAACTGCGCAAAGTGCATCAGTATCTGACCTTTGCGGTTAACACCCCGGCGCAGCTGGCGATTGCGGATATGTTACGCGCCGAGCCCGAACATTATCGTCAGTTACCGGAATTTTATCGCGCACGCCGCGATCTGTTTGTGAACGCCCTGAGCAGCAGCCGACTGGAAATTTTGCCCAGCGAAGGCACCTATTTCCTGCTGGCGGACTACAGCGCGATTTCCGATCTGGACGACGTGAGTTTTTGCCAGTGGCTGACCAAAGAGGCGGGCGTTGCCGCCATCCCGCTGTCGGTGTTTTGCGCCGATCCCTTCCCGCATAAGCTGATCCGCCTGTGCTTTGCGAAACAGGAGTCGACGCTGCTGGCGGCCGCCGAGCGTCTGAACGCCCTCTGACTATTTTACCGTCCAGGCTTCCGAGTAACGACGGTCTGCAAACATCTCCAGCAGGCCGTTGATTTGCTTCAGGCGCAGCACCTCGTCGCTGTCCATTCCCAGCTCTTTGCCTATCTTCTCATCGCTCCAGTCGAGCAGCGATAGCTCGCGCACGATGTCCGACATGGCGTTAATTTGATGGCGGCCGCGCGCCCGGTTATGACGAATGGTGGCGGCCATGCGGTCATGCTTCTCCTGACGCTCTTTACGCAGGCAGGTGACGGGCAGATAGCCTTTTAGCTGACGCTTAAGCGCCGCGCGGTTTTTGCCAATCTCGTGACGGTGAAACCCGTCGACGATCTCAAAATGGTGGGGCGCGTTTTCCGTTACCACAATTGGCTGCGTAAAGCCGTCGATCTCCAGCGACTGGCTGAGCAGGCGCTTTTCCGGCGGGGCAACGTTGTTGGGGTTGTAATCGTTGGCGCTGATCTCGTCCTGCTTCACCCACAGCACGCAGTCGATGGGCTGCTCGCGAAACGGGCTGATTTCGTGAAGCGCCTGGCGAAAGGCGTTGATGGCCTCAATGCGCTCGCTTTCCGGCAGCGACTGAAGATAGGTCGCCATCTCTTTAATTAATCGTTGCTGCATAAAATTCCCCACTCCTTGCGTTTTGCTTTTATCCTGTCGCTGTACCGCTGATAATTTTTGGGCTTATTTGGGCTGAATGATAACGCCCGGCACCAGAAGTCATTATTCAATAGCACCTTGCATATCCGCCGCCACGATGGAATATCTTTTGAGCCGATATCTCCCTCCTGGGTGTCGGGGATATCGTCCATCCCTTTCTTTTGATACCAGTTAAGGTAAATCGCAATTTTATTACGATAATGCTCCGCCGTTTTGTGCGGCATACTGTCGAGCAGAAGCATCGCGTACTGCTTCCAGCATAAATGATCGGGCTTAAGGATTTTCCTATGACCATAAAAGTGATTATCCTGGCCGGCATATATTCCACCGCTTCTGACGCCGCTGACGCGCTCGCACATCGCCGCCCAGCGGTCCGGTTCCAGAACGTGATAAAGCCATAGACCCTGACGCTGCTCCGGCCCAAACGGTTCGCAAATTCGCATATAGCGCGGCGGTACGCCGGACTGGTACATCAGGTCGTACAGGGGGTTGTAGCAGCAGCCCGTTTTGGCAAACCAGGTCCAGATATCGGCGGTTTTCCAGTCGTAGAGCGGGTAGATATACCAGGCGTGACCGCCGGGGGCGACGGTGGTCCAGGGCTTATCATCGGCGAAACGCTGCTTGCGCGCGTTGGCAATCGTCAGAAAACGGTTGTAGGACTCGTCGGCGCGAATGCCGACCATCACCGCCGCCGGACGACGCGCGGCAAACCAGGCCGAAAAAGCGCGCACGAACGCTTCGAACGTCATGCCGGGCTGGTAAAAATCAAAGATGGCGGTATCGGTAATCGCATCTTCCGGCGGCTGACGAACCCAGTTTGTGCCGGGCTCCCAGCATTGCCATTCCGGCTGAAACTGCGACAGCGCGTTTTGCGTGGTTAAGGGCAGGGCGACCCAATAAAAGCGATCGATCACGTCCTGATACAGCGCGCGCATCGTCTCCACATGCTCGATGGTGCAGGAGAATTGGGCCTCCCAGTCGATAAACAGCACGCTGATTTTTTTATTCATCGTGCGTGCCAGCTGCGCGGTCAGGTGAAGCATGATGGTGGAATCTTTGCCACCGGAAAAGGAAACGCAGACCTGAGATAAGTTATCAAGCGTCCATTTGATGCGTTGTTGTGCGGCGTCGAGAACGTTCTGCGATAGCGGATATTTATACATCGACATAGTTAATCTCTCCCTGAGTCATTAATGTCGAATACGTTTTACGGGGTAATGATAACAGTGAACAATTAGACAGATCATCAACATGTTTTAAAAATGGCAAGGGATTGACCGGGAAACAGGCGGCTCGGATATTTCCTTCCGCGCCGCATAAGAATATTTACTGGGTTTTGATGCGCTCAATAAATTTCGCAAAAATAGAGCTGTTAAGCGCCGCACGGTTATAAACCATAAAAAGTTCAGGTTTAGGAAGTTCAAACGGAAGTTCCACTTTTCTTAAATTTAGCAGGTTTTTGTATGATTCAAAAAAAGGCTCGGGAACATATCCGACCAAATCCGACGTGCTAATTATATTCAGGATCGACATATACGAATCGCTGCGGAACGCAATATTTCTGTCAGCGAAGATGCTGTTTGATTGCGACTGAAACTCTTTAACGCCGACTTCAGCAGAGTGCAGCTGTGTAAATTTTTCCTCTTTTAACTCGTCAATTGTAACCGAGCCTTTCAGGCGCGGATGATCGTTTCGGCACACTAAATACATCGTGAATTGGTAGAAACGTGTGCATACGATCGAGCGGTTGTTCAGCGGAGAGAGAGTAAAGGCCAGATCCGCTTTCCGATAGGCGAGTAAATCCTCAGCCGTTTCGGGGGACAACATCATATCGTGTTGTTCTACTTCATAATTATGCTCGGAAAAAAGAAGGTGCAGCGGTTCAATCAAACGCCCTGGGATAACGATTTGCGGACAGTAAATGACAAAGTTTTTCTTGAGACTGGAACCATGCATGATGTTGATAGTTTGCTCAATCTGGTTCAGGTTCTGCTCAAGATGGAGATGCAGGTTTGTGCCAACGGTGGTTGGCGTGATCCCTTTACCCGAACGGATAAAAAGAGGGTCTTCAAGCTGGTTACGCAGTCGTTGCAGGGACTGACTCACGGCGGATGGCGTGATATACAGCGTTTCAGCAGCCTTGCTGATGCTGAGGTGCTGATAGATACATTCAAAAATGACCAGAAGATTGAGGTCAAATTTTTTGAGGTCGTAGAGGTTTGCCATAGTTCATCCTGATTAAGCCATGTTTTGCGGTCGTTATCACATCACTGATAACTATAGATTGAAGCCAACCATTTACAATCCTTGTGGTTAACTTACTTAAATTACTATGAATGTCCGCTTAATATATCATGATGTCAAATTAATGAAACTAAACTTCAAAAGTCATTAAGATAATTTTATCCATAAAGAGTGACGATATTCATTGAAAAACAGATCTTAATTATATATGTGGTAGCCTTTATCCGTGTTTTCTATTAATTATGCGTAAGCGAACAAGTAGTTTAATGCCGTTAATTATCTGTATTGTGAATGGCTTTCGCCAATCGCTGAGAGCAGGGCAGCAAAACCGTCTGCACGTTTGATTAAACCTATCACAGCCATAGACAAGATTGCCGTGCCAGAAACGGACACGAATGATGTAATCAACCCGCTGTAATGACTTTGAAAAAGGTTATTGAGCGCAACGCAACGCCAGCTTCAGCTGGCACTGAATGTACCTATGGGAAGTTCAGGTATCAGGGCCGCCCATCGAGGCGGCCTTTTTACTTCAGGCTTTCTAATTAAGTTCACAACGTCATGTTTTCGGTTTGTAAGGTATGGCTGATTGATTTGATACAGCAAACGCATTAGCCCGCTTAGCAAAAGTTCGTTACCTTATATCCCAACGAAACAAGGAGAAAATACAGATGTCTTTAATTAATACCAAAATTAAACCTTTCAAAAACCAGGCGTTCAAAAACGGTGAATTCGTAGAAGTTACCGAGAAAGATACCGAAGGCCGTTGGAGCGTATTCTTCTTCTATCCAGCTGACTTCACCTTCGTATGCCCGACTGAACTGGGTGACGTTGCTGACCATTACGAAGAATTGCAGAAACTGGGCGTTGACGTTTACTCCGTATCTACCGACACCCACTTCACCCACAAAGCATGGCACGGCAGCTCTGAAACCATCGCAAAAATCAAATACGCGATGATCGGCGACCCGACTGGCGCCCTGACCCGTAACTTCGACAACATGCGTGAAGATGAAGGCCTGGCAGACCGTGCTACCTTCGTTGTTGACCCGCAGGGCATTATCCAGGCTATCGAAGTTACCGCTGAAGGTATCGGCCGCGATGCGTCTGACCTGCTGCGTAAAGTGAAAGCGGCACAGTATGTTGCTTCGCACCCAGGCGAAGTATGCCCGGCTAAATGGAAAGAAGGTGAAGCGACTCTGGCTCCATCTCTGGACCTGGTCGGCAAGATCTAAGTCTGTAGCGCCGGGTAGAGCTTCATTTACCCGGCATGAAATGGGTGCGTCCGCACCCATTTATTCCAACACCATGATGCAAGTTGCATTCAGGCTGCTCGTATAAGGCAGCTTGCATGATGACGTTTTAAGAGAGGGAAGAACGATGCTCGACACAAATATGAAAACCCAGCTCAAGGCCTACCTTGAAAAACTGACAAAACCCGTTGAACTGATTGCCACGCTGGACGACAGCGCAAAATCAGCCGAAATCAAAGGACTGCTGACGGAAATCGCCGAGCTGTCACCTCAGGTGACCTTTAAAGAAGACAACAGCCTGCCGGTGCGCAAGCCGTCCTTCCTGATCACCAACCCTGGCTCCGATAAAGGCCCGCGTTTTGCCGGCTCCCCGCTGGGACACGAATTTACCTCACTGGTGCTGGCGCTGCTGTGGACCGGTGGTCATCCGTCAAAAGAAGCGCAGGCGCTGCTGGAGCAGATCCGCGATATTGACGGCGATTTCGAGTTTGAAACCTATTACTCGCTCTCCTGCCATAACTGTCCGGACGTGGTGCAGGCGCTGAACCTGATGTCAGTTCTGAACCCGCGCATCAAACACACGGCGATTGACGGCGGCACGTTCCAGAACGAAATCACCGATCGCAACGTGATGGGCGTTCCGGCCGTGTTCATGAACGGTAAAGAGTTTGGCCAGGGCCGTATGACCCTGACTGAAATCGTCGCGAAAGTGGACACCGGCGCAGAAAAACGTGCGGTGGAAGAGCTGAACAAGCGCGATGCGTACGATGTACTGATTGTCGGCTCCGGCCCAGCGGGTGCGGCGGCAGCGGTTTACTCTGCGCGTAAAGGTATCCGTACCGGTCTGATGGGCGAACGCTTCGGTGGTCAGGTGCTCGATACTGTCGATATCGAAAACTACATTTCTGTACCGAAAACGGAAGGCCAGAAACTGGCGGGCGCGCTTAAGGCTCACGTCAGCGATTACGACGTGGACGTGATTGACAGCCAGAGCGCCAGCAAGCTGGTTCCTGCGGCGGTGGAAGGGGGTTTACACCAGATCGAAACCGCATCCGGTGCCGTGCTGAAAGCACGCAGCATCATCATCGCGACCGGTGCAAAATGGCGCAATATGAACGTGCCTGGCGAAGATCAGTATCGCACCAAAGGCGTGACCTACTGCCCGCACTGCGATGGCCCGCTGTTTAAAGGCAAACGCGTGGCGGTGATCGGCGGCGGTAACTCCGGTGTTGAAGCGGCCATTGACCTCGCGGGTATCGTTGAACACGTTACGCTGCTGGAATTTGCACCAGAAATGAAAGCGGACCAGGTATTGCAGGATAAAGTACGTAGCCTGAAAAACGTGGATATCGTGCTGAACGCGCAGACCACCGAAGTGAAAGGCGACGGCAGCAAAGTGACCGGCCTGGAATACCGTGACCGCGTGAGCGGTGATATTCACAGCGTTCCGCTGGCCGGCATCTTCGTGCAGATTGGTCTGCTGCCGAACACCACCTGGCTGGAAGGCGCTATCGAGCGTAACCGTATGGGTGAAATCATCATCGATGCTAAGTGCGAAACCAGCGTGAACGGCGTGTTTGCGGCAGGCGACTGCACCACCGTGCCTTACAAGCAGATTATCATCGCTACCGGTGAAGGTGCGAAAGCGTCCCTGAGCTCGTTCGATTATCTGATCCGTACGAAAACAGCATAATAAAAGAAAGTAAGATTACACCTGCAATGTGAGGAGGCCACCGAAAGGTGGCCTCTTTTTTTATCTGACGACCATCACCGGAATATGGGTGTGGCGGATCACGCTGGACGCATTCGAGCCTAACAGGTGCGTGGTGATCGACGGGTTACGCGAGCCAATAACCACCACATCGGCCTTCAGCTCGTTCGCCAGCTCGTTGACCGCATCGCGGACGCTGCCAAATCTGACGTGGGTTTTGATACGAGAAGGATCGATGCTGAAGTGATCGACCATCGTTTGCAGCCGCGCTTCCGCTTCGTGTTGCAGATGCTCTTCAAAACGGCGCACGTCGGCCGCAAAGCGGTGCAGGCTCAGGCTGGCGGAGCCTGGCAGAACGTGCAGAAGATGGATAATGCCGTCCTGCTGCGCGAGAAATTCGGCGTGACGAACGGCTTTATCGCTCAGCGCCATCTCAAAAACATCAACCGGCATAATGATTGTCTTATACATACCCGTTTCTCCTTGTTTATAAACGCTTAATTCATTCAATCACAAAATAAATGTGGTTTCTGCAAGCCGTATGGCAAATTTATCTTTCGCCAGGATAAATCTCAAAACCGCTCATTTTCCAGGCACATCTCCTGAGGTAGCTACCCTTTTATAAGCTCTCTCACATCTTCCGGAGGTTGCATGAAAGCATTGACGTATCACGGTCCGCATAATGTTCGCGTTGATAATGTCCCCGATCCGGGCATCGAACAGCCTGACGATATCATCCTGCGCGTCACGGCCACCGCTATCTGTGGCTCTGATTTACACCTCTATCGCGGGAAAATCCCTAAGGTTGAACACGGCGATATTTTCGGCCATGAATTTATGGGGGAAGTGGTGGAGTGCGGCCAGGATGTGAAGAATTTGCAGAAGGGCGATCGGGTGGTGATCCCCTTTGTGATTGCCTGCGGCGACTGCTTTTTCTGTCAGATGCACCAGTATGCGGCCTGTGAAAAGACCAACTCCGGGCAGGGCGCGGCGCTGAACAAAAAGCAAATCCCGGCCCCGGCGGCGCTGTTTGGCTACAGCCACCTGTACGGCGGCGTGCCCGGCGGCCAGGCGGAGTACGTTCGCGTGCCGAAGGGCAACGTTGGCCCGTTTAAAGTCCCGCGACTGCTTTCAGATGACAAAGCGCTGTTCCTCTCCGATATTTTGCCCACCGCCTGGCAGGCCGCCAAAAACGCCCAGATAGAAAAAGGCTCCAGCGTGGCGGTATTCGGCGCGGGGCCGGTTGGCTTACTGACTATCGCCTGTGCCCGACTGCTGGGGGCGGAACAAATTTTTGTTATCGATCATCACCCGTACCGGCTGCGATTTGCGCAGCAGCGCTACGGCGCCATCCCGATAAACTTTGACGACGATAACGACGCGGCGGAGAAAATTATCGAGCAAACCGCCGGGCAGCGCGGCGTTGACGCGGTGATTGATGCGGTGGGCTTTGAGGCGAAAGGCAGCACCACGGAAACCATCCTCAGCAACCTCAAAATTGAGGGCAGCAGCGGCAAAGCGCTGCGCCAGTGCATCGCCGCCGTGCGTCGCGGGGGGATCGTCAGCGTGCCGGGCGTTTACGCCGGATTTATCCACGGTTTTCTTTTCGGCGATGCGTTTGATAAAGGGCTTAGCTTCAGGATGGGGCAGACCCACGTTCACGCCTGGCTGGGCGAGCTGCTGCCGTTAATCGAACAAGGTCTGCTCACGCCCGAAGAGATTGTAACGCACTATCTGCCGCTGGATGACGCCGAACGCGCCTACAAGATTTTCGAAAAACGCGAAGAGGAGTGTCGCAAGATAATCCTGGTGCCGGGCGCCACAACGCCAGAAGCGGCGCAGCAGAAGGTGACGGGGCTGGCGAACACGCTGCCGGGCGGCGTGGTGTGATCGCGCTCGCTTACCAGTGGCGCTCCAGGTAAAGCACAGCCATGACAATGATTGCCAAAAAGAAGAGAAAAACCAGTGTGATAACCAGTATTTCACTCATGACCGTCCCCACGGCACCAAAACAGATTAAGCCTGGATTAAGCGGTTTTTGATCGAAATAAGAAGTTTGGGTGAATTACGCAAAGAGGATGCGAAGGCATCCTCTGGTCAAAGCGGCTGAGCGCTTGTTCAGAAGGGCTTAACGAAGATAATCGCCAGCCGCTTCTGGCTGATAGAGCAGTTCGAGCACTTCCAGGTGCGCAGAGGCTCCGCCCGGCAGCTCCCAGTGGATCGTGTCCCCGGTCCGTAAACCGATGAGTGCCGCACCAACGGGAGCCAGAACGGAAAGCTGCGTCGCGCTGTCGGTCATCTTCGCCGGATAAACCAGCGTGCGGGTGCGCTCTTCGCCGGTTGTCAGGTCGCGGAACTTCACCTGGCTGTTCATCGTCACCACGTCATGCGGCATGGATTCCGGGGTACACATTTGTGCCCGATCCAGCTCGGCGTTCAGCGCATCGGCAATCGGCAGCGCCGCATATTCTGGCTTCTCCAGAAGCATATCGATACGTTCTGCGTCGAGTTCATTAATGATAATTGTGGGTCTGGACATTTTTACTCCATGTCGTTAATGCTGCGTGTCACGCAGAAACCAATCCAAAAGAAAACCCTCGCCGTCTGGCAGCGAGGGTTTAACTCCCCTGATGATACTCATTGCGCGACCAGGTTTGAAGTGATGTCGGTCACATTCATCTGTCATATGAATTTTTGGCGAAAAACGCGACCCTTGCTACATTTGCAATATCATCAGATCCACAACGTATTCCGTATCAGACACTTCAACCCGAGAAAACTATGTACTTCTATGAACCTTCCCAGGGACACGGCCTGCCGCATGACCCGCTGAACGCTATTGTTGGCCCACGCCCTATTGGCTGGATCGCCTCTTGTGATAAAGAGGGCCGCCCGAATCTCGCGCCCTATAGCTTTTTCAACTGCTTTAACTACCGTCCGCCAGTCATTGGTTTTTCCAGCAACGGCTGGAAAGACAGCGTGCGGAATATTGTCGAAACGGGGGAGTTTGTCTGGAATCTGGCGACCTTCGATCTGGCTGAGGCGATGAACCAGACCTCGGCCATGCTGCCGCACGGCGAAGATGAGTTTGCCTTTGCCGGACTCACGCCCGCCGCAAGTCATCTGGTCAAGGCCCCGCGCGTGGCGGAAAGCCCGGTGAACTTCGAATGCCGCCTGTCCCAGTGCATACAGCTGACGGGCGCAGACGGTACGCCGATTGACACCTGGCTGGTGCTGGGCGAAGTCGTGGGGATCCATATTCAGGAAACGCTGCTGGAGGAGGGAATTTATCAGACCGCCAAAGCCCGCCCGATCCTGCGAGCAGGCGGGCCGACGGCCTATTATTCCATTGGCGAAGAGCACCGGTTCGACATGACGCGTCCCGGCGCGGGTCAGTAACCGACCTTATCGATAACAAACTGCTTTCCGCAGTTGCCCGGATGGGGCTGCGGGGCAAACGAACTGGCGGAGAGCGGATTATTAATCGTGGCCGCCTTCAGGGAGATCTGCATTTCGGTCAGATAGGCCGGATTGCCGTTGCAGGTCAGCTTGATGGCTTTTACGTTCTGTTTGCCAAAGCTTTTCGCGACGGCGGCGTCGAATGCGTTGCGGCTAACGGTTTTACCGTAGTTTTCCGTCAGAAATGCCCCCAGCGCGCTGCTTTTCACTTCCTGATTCAGGCGCACCATCGTGCCGAAATAGGCGTCGGGATCGAACCCGAAGCAGACGCCATGCTTGGCGTATTCGTAGCGCTCAAGACAGGAATTTCCCCCGGCGCCCGGCATTACGGTGTTTAGCTTAGCGGCGCCCGACAGCGACAGCCCGGTTTCCGCCGCCGCACATTTACGGCTGGCTTTCGCTTCCGGCATGTTGGGGATCGGGCGGGTCGCGCAGCCAAAGCGCATCCAGCGGCGTTCATCGACACCGCGCGCGGCGATAGATTTTGGCAGGCCAGGCCACAGGCCGTGAACGGTCAGGAAATCGGTTTTCGTGTTGCTCTCTTTTTGCAGGCGGCATTCGTCCGGCTCGTCACGATTGCGTTCGTGCATACTCTGGCAAAAGCCCGTTTGCCATGAAAGTGCCAGAACGTAACGATCGAAATCCCCGTACTGCGTCGCCTGAAGCGGATCGGCCTGTGCGGAGAAAATGCAAAGTGCAAGCGCCACTGCCCCAGACGCAATAGCGATATCCTTCCTGAACATTTGAATTCCTGATGATTAAAAGCGGATGATTTCTGGGAGTTATTAAAGCACAAAAAGCGCCCGCAGGCGCTTTTTTGGTAAAGGAGGAATTTAACCGACCGCCGTGCCCGGAACCAGCACCTCGGTGGCAATGATGACCACAATCAGGCCAACCAGCACAGGAACGGAGGTGCGTTTTACCACTTCGAACGGGGATATTTTTGCCATCCCCGCCACTGCGACCACCACGCCGGAGACCGGGGAAATGGTACGGCCAAGGTTAGACGCTTGCAGCATCGGAATCGACAGGTACGCCGGGTTAATGCCGGAAGAGTTGGCCAGTTTCGGGATCATCTCAACGAAGGCGTAGAACGGTGCGTTGCCGGAGCCGGTGGTCATGGCGGCCAGCATGGTCAGCACGACCAGCACCAGCATCAGGATAATACTCGCCGAGCCGAACGAGGTTGCGATGGAAATCAGGCTTTGAATAAAGCCGATGGTGCTCAGCCCTTGGGCGAACACGCCCGCCGCAACCAGCAGCATCACCACGCCTGCGAAGGCATCGGCCATACCGCGATAGGCCACTTCCAGCGCCGAAAATACTTTCTGCGTATTGAAGCCGCGCACAAATTCCAGCACCGCAGCCAGCAGCATACAGATAACCAGAATGGTAATAATGTGCAGCTGCGGACCCCATTTGCCGTCAAAAATCAGCACGCCGATAATTGGGGTGAAGGGCAGAATGGCGTAAAACGCCGGGGCGGTGGTGGTGATTTCATCCACATCCAGCATTTCGTGGCTGATGTTCTCTTTTTTATCGAGATAGCGCTGCCAGAAGAAGTGAGCGACGGCCATCGCAATAATGGCGGCGATCGAAATCGGCAGCGTCGTTTTGAAGGCAAAATCGATTAGCGACATCTCTGCCGCTTTTGCGGCGAGTACCACGTCACCGGAGGTGGGCGACAGGATAATGGCGGCCGGAGAAGCACAGATGGCGGCGGCCGCGCCGCGGCTGATGCCCACGTTGACCATCACCGGGAAGAGGGTAGCCATTAACAGCACGCCAAGACCGGTTGCGGAGGAAACGGCTAACGACATCAGGCAGGCAAGGAAATAGGCCGCAATCATCAGCAGGTAGGGGGAGTTGATGTATTTCAGCGGTCTGGAGGCCAGCTTAACCACCATATCGTTCGCGCCGATGTGGGTCATAAAGGCCGCAAAACCGCATAGCATCATGATCATCATGCCCAGATCGCCACCGCGGCTCATCAGCAGGATCTTGATGTATTCCACGATGTCCGTCGCGGTATAACCGGTACTGGTTTCGCTGGCGGGTAACACCTTGTGGCCCATAATGGCGCTGATAATCAGCAGCGTCAGGCCGCCGACGAACAACACCCCCGTGGCCGAGTAGCCTTTAATGATGTAGCGTGCGACACCGACAATGACGACGACTCCGATGAGGAGTTCGATAAACGTAAGCATGGTTTCCCCTGTCTCCTGGCTGCCCGAGAGCACAAATAGTCAATAAAAAAGAACGCTAGAATGTGCCGAATTACTGGCCAGTCCTTGCTGATTAAAATCAATAAAAATACGACTAAAGGAGAGCGTGACGACATTTTTGCCATCGTCGCTGCATTTACAGCATCAAGGTATTGACCGAGTAAATCATAAGTATATGTCATATAAATGATGCTGATTTGTTAATGTTTTGCTGGTGGGGATATTACGCAGTTTAGCTGAAATATACCCCTGTAAATTTAATGGTTATTGGGGTGGGGGATTATTATTTACGCCAGTCAGTGGCGTCATTTATAGCGTGAAACTTTTTATAATTAATAAACTCCCCTTGCCAGTGAATAATCTTAAATATCAGTTTCTAGTTACCCTTAGTGTGGTTTTTAAGGCGTGTTTGCAGTAGTGAGAAAGCGCCTCAATGCACGCCTGGCCTGGGCCTGACCGGGTCGCAAGAGATCTGGCGGCTATTTCTGTTCCCTGTTAAAGGTAGTTTTAACGTAAAGTTTACACTCCGTATTCACTTATTTACGTGCGCCGCCTATTCCATATTAAGAATATTCCCAGAGTTGCCATTATTAATTAGGAATAACGCTCATGCTGTTAAGGTTTCATTAAGAAAATTTATGATAAACTCCCCGCCGAATACTAAGAATGGTAATTGTATTGTGATTGTACGAAATAAATTTATCTTGATTTTATTGTTTATTTTTGGGCAGTTAACATTTTCAACTGTGGCGATTGCTCAAGACAACGCGACGGATAAAGGCTGGTTCTCCACTTTTACGGATAACGTCGCGCAAACCTGGAACGCGCCGGAACATTACGATCTCTATATTCCGGCGATAACCTGGCACGCGCGGTTTGCCTATGACAAAGAAAAGACGGACAAATACAACGAGCGTCCGTGGGGAGCGGGTTTTGGTCAGTCGCGCTGGGACGAGAAAGGAAACTGGAACGGCATCTATCTGATGGCGTTCAAGGACTCTTTCAACAAGTGGGAACCCATTGGCGGCTACGGCTGGGAGAAAACCTGGCGACCGCTGGCGGACGATAAGTTTCATATTGGTCTGGGTTATACCGCAGGCGTGACGGCGCGTGATAACTGGAACTATATCCCTATCCCGGTGCTTCTGCCGCTGGCCTCCATCGGCTACGGACCTGCGACTTTTCAGATGACCTACATTCCAGGAACTTACAACAACGGTAACGTTTACTTCGCGTGGATGCGTTTTCAGTTTTAACTGCGAAAACCTTATCTGAAGGTGAAATAACGTACCACCTTTGAATCATAAAGGATAAAAATGCGTCAGCTAAAATTAACGCGACTTTTGTCACTTTTTATCAAAGATCCGCTGGACAAAACGTCCCACAATTGTTGTACTGATACCCGACACAGCATTTGTGTCGTTTTTTAATGTAAAGGTAATTTTGATGTCTAAGATTAAAGGTAACGTTAAGTGGTTTAATGAGTCCAAAGGATTCGGTTTCATTACTCCAGAAGATGGCAGCAAAGACGTGTTCGTACACTTCTCTGCAATCCAGACCAATGGTTTCAAAACTCTGGCTGAAGGTCAGCGTGTAGAGTTCGAAATCACTAACGGTGCCAAAGGCCCTTCTGCTGCTAACGTAATCGCTCTGTAATTCAGACGCGTCAGCAAGAATTTCAAAACCCGCTCACTGAGCGGGTTTTTTTTCATCTGGATTTAGCCAGCCAGATAGATTTTCAGGAAGCTGGCGATTATCAGCACGCTCAACAACACCATGCCTGCACTCATCAAACTCTCTTTCATTCGTTCACCCTCGTTCTTCATTGCAACCAGAGTGACAGAGAAAAATTAAGCCAACATTAACGCACCGTGACTTAATGGGTGCTGGCGGAAGAAAATAGCCAAAATGCGAGCGCGGTCATCGTAAATGAGCCGAGCAGGTTAATGGCAATGTTGGTCAAGGCCCAGGTGAAACGCCCTTCCTGAAACAGGAACACCACTTCGGCTGAGAAGGTCGAGAAGGTCGTCAGACCGCCGCAAAAGCCGGTAGTGATCAATAGCTTCCAGACCGGATCGATATGGGTCATTCGATTAAACCACGCCAGCCCGGCGCCGATAATAAATGCCCCTAACAGGTTGGCGACAAGCGTGCCTACCGGGATCGCATGATGCATCGGATTAAACCGCATACTTAAGAGCCATCGCGCAACGCTCCCCGTTCCCCCACCAATAAAAACGGCTAAAAGTAGTTGTAACACGCTAAATACCTGCTATTTGATGTGTAAGGGCAACAAGTTTAACGCTGATTACGCGCAGGGGACAAATATGTATGTTGCGGTAGGGCAGTTTGCAGTTACGCCACGCTGGCAGGAGAACGCCCGCACGTGCGTGGCGCTGATGGCGCAGGCGCGTGAAAAGGGGACCGCTCTGCTGGTGCTTCCCGAGGCGCTGCTGGCGAGGGACGATCACGACCCGGATCTTTCGGTCAAATCGGCACAGCCGCTGGACGGCGAATATCTAGGGCTACTGCTTGCAGAGAGCGCGGGCAATCAGCTGACGACGGTTCTGACCGTGCATGTTCCTTCTTCGTCGGGAAGGGCGGTCAATACGCTGGTGGTGCTGCGTGATGGCGAAATCATTGCCCGTTACGCGAAACTGCATCTTTACGATGCGTTCAGCATTCAGGAGTCACGCCTGGTCGATCCCGGTGGCAGTATTCCTCCGCTGATTGATATTGACGGAATGAAGGTCGGGTTGATGACCTGCTACGATCTGCGTTTTCCCGAGCTGGCGCTAAACCTGGCGCTACAGGGGGCCGACGTGCTGGTGCTGCCTGCCGCGTGGGTGAAGGGGCCACTGAAGGAGCAGCACTGGGCAACGCTGCTGGCAGCCCGCGCGCTGGATACCACCTGCTACGTTGTGGCAGCGGGGGAGTGCGGAAACAAAAATATCGGACAGAGCCGGGTGGTTGATCCGCTCGGGGTGACGATTGCCGCCGCCGCGGAAGCGCCCGATCTTATCTTCACGGAGCTAAATTCAGCCCGAATTGCGCTTGCGCGTCAGCAGTTACCCGTTCTGCGGAACCGACGGTTTGCGCCACCGCAATTAATGTGATGTTTTTTTCAACAATGCTTGATTCACCTTGTTACAGATTGCTATTGTGTGCGCGCGCCAAATGACCGTTAATAGATTCAGGTTTTTGGCGCTGAATGCAGCCTGTTTTAAGTCAAGAAGGTATCTATGGGTGAGATTAGTATTACCAAACTGCTGGTGGTTGCCGCACTGGTCGTCCTGCTGTTTGGTACCAAGAAGTTACGCACGCTGGGTGGCGATCTGGGTGCTGCCATTAAAGGCTTCAAGAAAGCGATGAATGACGATGATGCGGCGGCGAAGAAAAGCGCCGAGGATGACATCCCTGCTGAGAAGCTTTCTCACAAAGAGTAACGGCTATGCCCGAGGGCTAGCGAAAAAAAACCGGCTCAATGGCCGGTTTTTTTATAGCGTTAGTGTAAATAAATATGTCGGCTTTATTTAACTTCTTCGCCTTTCGCCTGCATATCGGCGTGGTATGAGGAACGAACAAACGGGCCACAGGCAGCATGGGTGAAGCCCATTGCCATCGCCTCGGCTTTCATCTCATCGAACTCATCCGGGCTAACATAACGCTGCACCGGCAGGTGGTGACGGCTCGGTTGCAGATACTGGCCCAGCGTCAGCATGGTCACGCCGTGACGACGCAGATCGCGCATCACTTCAATGATTTCGGCATTGGTTTCACCCAGGCCAACCATCAGACCTGACTTGGTCGGAATATCAGGATGGGCTTCTTTAAAGCGCTCGAGCAGCTTCAGTGACCAGTTGTAATCTGCACCTGGACGAACCTGGCGATAGATACGCGGTACGTTTTCCAGGTTATGGTTGAACACGTCTGGCGGCGTTGCGGTCAGGATATCGAGCGCGCGATCCATACGGCCACGGAAGTCCGGTACCAGCGTTTCAATTTTGATGTTCGGACTTTTCTCGCGGATAGCAGTGATACAGTCAGCGAAGTGCTGAGCACCGCCATCGCGCAGGTCGTCACGGTCAACAGAGGTGATAACCACGTAGCGCAGTGCCATATCGGCAATGGTCTGCGCCAGTTTTTGCGGTTCGTTAGCGTCAGGCGCAACGGGGCGGCCATGAGCAACGTCGCAGAACGGGCAGCGGCGAGTACAAATCGCGCCCAGAATCATAAAGGTCGCGGTACCGTGGTTGAAACATTCAGCAAGGTTGGGGCAAGAGGCTTCTTCACAAACCGAGTGAAGGCCATTTTTACGCATCGCCGCTTTGATCCCCTGGATACGCGAAGAGTCAGCCGGAAGTTTGATTTTCATCCATTCCGGTTTTCTTAACAGCGCTTCGCGCTCTGTTACCACGTTTTTAACCGGGATAAGGGCCATTTTATCGGCATCGCGGTATTTAACACCGCGTTCCATCACAATGGGTTTACTCATAGCGTGCGTGTTCCAGTTGCGAATATCGAAGGAAAGCGTTTCAATTCAAGGGAATGTTGTATTTATCAACTATTTTTGAACGAACGACAGGCAGTATATCATTGAAATGGTCACTAAAGCAGCCTGCCAGGTCGCCAAATTGTAAAATAGTTGTTGATTAGTGCCTTTTGCCCCGCATGGCGCTGGGGCAAGGAGGGCATAGGGTATCAGAAGGCCTGGCGGATCACATTAATCACGTTTTCCAGAACCGGATCGCGCAGGCTAAGCTTGTTGTAATGCAGCGAAATTTCAATGGATTCCGCATTCAGCTGAGGCATCGGGATGCTCTGAAGCGGCCAGCATTTGCACAATAACGCGAACAGACGAGCGGGCATAACGCACAGCATATCGCTGCTGCTAATCAGGGACGCCATGGTAAACATATTGTAACTGCTGAAGCTGACCTGGCGCTCCGGGAAGATTTCATCGATGCGCTGACGCAGAAGGTTCATGCTTTGCCCCTCGCTCATAAAAGAGGAGTGCTCGTAGTTGCGTAAACTTTCCAGCGTCAGGGGCTGACTGAGCGCCGGGTGATTCTGGCGGCACACCAGTACCAGCGTATCAACGTACAGGACGTTCTGCCCCAGCGCGCGGGCGTTAAAATTGTTGGTGTCGATAATCAGGTCGGTCTGAAACTGCGCGAGCTGCATTTCGGGTTCATTCACCGGAATATTGCGCAGCAGCAGCTGAGGCGCGTGTTGTTTGATTGCCTTATAAATGACGGGCATGATCAGCACACCCACCGACGGGGATGTTCCTATGGTGATGGTTCGCTGCTTGTCATAGCTGCCGGTTAAATCCAGCGCTCCAAGAATGGATTCCAGCCCCTGACTGATGTACTCATGAAGATGCGTGGCATAGGCCGTGGGCGTTACGCCCTGACCTTTACGAATAAATAAAGGATCGGGAAATATAGCGCGCAATTTTTGAATTGACTGGCTAATTGCGGAGGGGGTGAGATTAAGAATTTTCGCAGCGTTAACGATACCCTTGTGGACATATACTGCCTCAAAAATAGTCAATAAATTGAGATCAATATTACGTAAAGTCCGAAAGATTTGCGGTTTATCTTCACCGCCGGGTTCATTCAGGCGTTTGGCTGGTAAATTATTATACTCCACGCTTTCACTCCGTTTTCATTCACAATATGAATGATAGTTGAATTTATTTATTGTGCCTGTAGAGATTCGTAAAGTGTTTTGATGGTGTCACTTGTTTTTCAGAAACAAACAGTTGCGTGATTATCACGCAAGTTACGTGAGTGGCACAATCGGCGCTATCCGTGGGCTAAATAATATGCGGCGCTAATATACGGGCGCGTTCAGGCGCTTCGAAAATATAGAATCTGCGGATTATTGTAAAGCGCAAAAGCGGTAAATAAGCAGTGGCCCGCCAAATAATCGAGCCAGCATGTATTATATATTAAGCAGGGATATATTCGTGGGGAGGATTGTTAAGTAGCGCTAAAAACTTGTTTAAAAGCACAGGTCGAATAATATCAGGGGTAGCGGTTTCAACCCACTGGCGCATTTGCGTCATTTCCATTCCAGGGTATCCACAAGGATTGATTCGCAGGAAGGGGGTGAGATCCATATTAATATTTAGCGCCAGCCCGTGAAACGAACAGCCTTTACGAATACGCAGCCCCAGCGAACATATTTTCATCTCACTCACATACACGCCAGGCGCGTCGGCCCGCGGATGGGCGTCAATACCGTACTCGGCAAGGGTATCTACCACGGTTTGTTCCAGCAGCGTTACCAGCTCGCGTACGCCCAGCTTTCTGCGCTTGAGATTGAGCAGCACGTACATCACCTGCTGACCGGGTCCGTGATAGGTCACCTGACCGCCGCGATCGCTCTGGATCACCGGAATGTCGCCGGTCGTCAGCAGATGCTCTGCTTTGCCAGCTTGCCCCTGCGTAAACACCGGCAGGTGTTCAACCAGCCAGATTTCGTCAGGCGTCGTGTCATCGCGTGAATCGGTGAAATCATGCATCGCCTGAGAGACAGGCTCGTAGGGTTGCAGCCCGAGGTGGCGGACAAGAATTTTATCCTGATGCAAAACGGTGTCTCCGAAGAAGAGGGAGAAAAGGTGGGCGGGATTATATCACAGCGGGGAGGCGGGTTACCCGGCAAACCGGGTAACCGCAGGGGGACTACAGCACCATACGAACAATTTCGATGTTGCCCAGCTCTTCGTACAGCGTTTCAACCTGCTCAATGTGCGTAGCGGTAATAGTAATAGAGACCGAGTGGTAGTTGCCCTTGCTGCTTGGTTTTACTGACGGAGAGTAGTCGCCCGGCGCATGGCGCTGTACCACTTCAACCACCTGATCAACCAGCTCAGGTTTCGCCAGACCCATTACTTTGTAAGTAAAAGAGGTAGGGAATTCAAGCAGTTCGTTAAGTTTGGTTTTCATGTCAGCTCCGGCGTAACGTCAAAAAATAATAACTCCCACGTCGGGTGGGAGTTATCAGGATACTTAGTATATGGGGATCAAAATCACACTTTCAAGTGTTCAATTTTTAGCCAAACCAGTGGTGGAACATCAGCTTAATGTAATCAATGATTTTGCCGAAGAAATTGCCTTCCGGGATCTCTTGCAGCACCACCAGCGGACGCTGGTCGATGGTTTTGCCATCAAGCTGGAAGTTAATGGTGCCCACCACCTGGTTTTTCTGCAACGGCGCGTGCAGCTCGGTGGTGTTCAGCACGTAGCTGGCTTTCAGATCTTTCATGCGGCCGCGTGGAATGGTCAGATACAGATCTTTATCCACGCCCAGTGAGGCGCGATCGTTGTCGCCAAACCAGACCGGCTCGGAGGCAAACTCTTTCCCGGCTTTAAGCGGGTTCACGGTTTCGAAGAAACGGAAGCCCCAGGTCAGCAGTTTCTTGCTTTCGGTTTCACGGCCTTTAAAGGTACGGCCACCCATCACGGCGGAGATCAGACGCATCTGCCCTTCGGTCGCAGAGGCGACCAGGTTGTAACCGGCTTTATCGGTATGGCCCGTCTTAATGCCGTCAACGTTCAGGCTGTTGTCCCACAGCAGACCGTTACGGTTGGTCTGGCGGATGCCGTTGAAGGTGAACTCTTTCTCTTTATAGATGGTGTATTCGTTAGGCACGTCGCGGATCAGCGCCTGACCGATCAGCGCCATGTCGCGAGCGGAGCTGTACTGACCGTCAGCGTCCAGGCCGTGAACGGTCTGGAAGTGGCTGTTTTTCAGGCCCAGCGCAGACACGTAGCTGTTCATCAGACCCACAAACGCGTCCTGACTGCCGGCTGCAAAATCGGCCATCGCGACGCAGGCATCGTTGCCGGATTGCAGGTTGATACCACGGATCAGCTGAGAAACAGGAACCTGCATACCCGGTTTCAGGAACATCAGGGATGAACCTTTGAATACCGGGTTACCGGTCGCCCAGGCATCGTTACCGATGGTCACCAGGTCGGTTTCTTTGAACTTACCGGCTTTCATGGCCTGACCTATAACGTAGCTGGTCATCATTTTGGTCAGGCTGGCAGGATCACGACGGGCGTCGGCATTTTGTTCGGCCAGAACTTTGCCAGAGTTGTAATCGATCAGGATGTAGGACTCCGCGTCAATCTGCGGAACGCCAGGGATCATGGTCTTGATGTTCAGGTCATCGGCGTGAGCTGCTGAAAGCGCAGCGGCGCAAAGGGCCGTGGTCAGCGCCATGCGCTTCACAAAACGAGCAGTAAGAGTGGTCTTCATGGTCAGAACTACGACATCCGTGATGGAATTAAAAAAAGTGCCTTACTATAGCAAATGCTATACAGGCAGGCATCCGACTTTAAGCATGAGTTTGTGAATGTGTTTTACACAAACTGACAATCGGACACCGCCAATTCACTATTTAGCAACAGCGATAAATGACTGTAGCTGCGCTTCGCTTTGCAGACGTTGTTGCAGGGAGGCCGCCTGAGATTTACTGGCGAATGGGCCCATCTGAATACGCCACACCGCGCCGTTTTGCTCAACGCGCCCCGGTACGCCGAACTGCTGGCTTAAACGCTGCTGATACTGCTGCGCACGCGCCTGATCGCTAACGGCACCGACCTGCACGACGAAACCACCGCTGGAGGCGGCTGGCGCAGAGACCGGCGCGCTTTGCGTCGTCGCAGGCGCCGTGACAGGGGCGGGCTGCGTCACCGGAGCAACCACCGGAGCAGGGGTTGGCTCGCTGCCTTCCAGCACGCCAGAGGCTAACGTGGTCGGTGCGCCGAGGAAGCCGCTGCTTTTCACCGGCGCGCCGGTGCTGTCATCGCTTTGCAGCGTATCGTTACTGATTGCGCGCACTTCACCCTGAGGCTGAGCGGGCTCGGCCGGAGAAGAGGCTGCGCCCATACCGCCGCTTAAATCCGGGCGAGCGGGCAGGGCATAGGTCTGTTTCGCGACAGTGGTACAGGCGGTGCCTGGCCCGGAGAGCGTGCCGTCCTGCGCGACGATAATAGGATCGATACGCACTTTGGTGTTGTTTGAGGTGTTCAGACGGTCGGCGGCGGCGCGTGATAATGAAATCACGCGATCGTTACCGTACGGGCCGCGATCGTTGATACGCACGACGATCATGCGTCCGTTCGCCAGGTTCGTAACGCGAACGTAGCTTGGGATCGGCAGGGTCGGGTGCGCGGCGGTGATCTGCATTGGATCGAAGGTTTCGCCCGATGCGGTCAGGTTGCTGCCCGGCTCGGCATCGTAAATGGCGGCAAGACCGGCCTGGCTGAAGCGGGACGGATCTTGCACAATTTTATAGCTTTTACCGTCGCGCTGATAATCCTGGTTTGCCGTAGCGTTTAGCGGTTCATAAACGGGATCCGCGCCGCTAATTTCGACAATCGGGCCGTTACAGACCGCAGGCTGCGGCGGCGCAACGGTCGCCTGCTGCTGACCATCATCACTTGTACAGGCTGCAAGCAAACTTGCTGCGATGCAGATACCCAGCCACTGCTTACGCATTGCGATCCCCTTATTTTTATACGCTTTTGGACAACATTTTCCTGTGGGTGTGGATCGACATCACGATACCAAACCCGGCCATCAACACGATCAGTGCCGAGCCTCCGTAACTCACCAGCGGAAGCGGTACGCCTACGACCGGCAGAATACCACTCACCATACCAATATTTACGAAGACATAAACGAATAAAATCAACATCAACCCGCCGGCCATCACGCGACCAAAGGTGGTCTGGGCGCGCGCGGCGATCCACAGTCCACGCATGATCAGCAGCACGTAAAGCGCCAGCAGAACCAGGATGCCCACCAGCCCCAGCTCTTCGGCCAGAACGGCGAAAATAAAGTCGGTGTGGCGTTCGGGCAAGAACTCCAGCTGCGACTGCGTGCCGTGCAGCCAGCCTTTTCCGCGCAGGCCACCGGAACCAATTGCAATTTTAGACTGAATAATATGATAGCCCGCGCCCAGCGGATCGGTTTCCGGATCGAGCAGCATCATCACGCGCTGGCGCTGATAGTCATGCATCAGGAAGAACCACAGAATCGGGATAAAGGCGGCCACCAGCACCACTGCGATACCGATCAAACGCCAGCTCAGACCCGACAGGAACAGCACAAACAGACCGGACAGGGCGATAAGAATCGACGTTCCGAGGTCAGGCTGCGCGGCCACGAGCAGGGTAGGGAGGAAGATCAGCACCAGCGCAATCGCGGTGTTTTTCAGCGACGGTGGACAGACATCGCGGTTGATAAAGCGCGCCACCATCAGCGGAACGGCGATTTTGGCGATCTCTGACGGCTGGAAGCGAACAACGCCCAGATCCAGCCAGCGCTGCGCCCCTTTGGAGATAGCACCGAAGGCATCTACCGCCACCAGCAGGATGATACAGAAGATATAGAGATAGGGCGCCCAGCCTTCGTACACGCGCGGCGGGATTTGCGCCATCACTACCATGATCACCAGACCCATCGCGATTTGGCCGATTTTGCGCTCCATCATGCCGATGTCCTGGCCGCTGGCGCTCCAGATCACCAGGGCGCTGTAAACCAGCAGCGCGAGGAGGATCAGCAGCATAGCTGGGTCGATGTGGATCTTATCCCACAGCGATTTTTTATTTGGATTATCCGTCATGATTATTGGTCCTCCGCCGCTGCGGATGCCGGGTTTTCAGCCGGCAGTTCGGTGTTGTTGTCACCCAGCATAATGTGGTCGAGGATTTGGCGCATGATAGTACCTACAGCCGGGCCTGCGCCGCCGTTTTCCAGAATCATCGCCACCGCAACCTGCGGGTTATCATAAGGGGCAAACGCCGTCATCAGCTTGTGGTCACGCAGGCGCTCGGCGATTCGGTGCGCGTTATAGGTTTCATTCGCCTTCAGGCCAAAGACCTGCGCCGTCCCCGATTTTGCCGCCACTTTGTAAGGCGCACCGGCGAAATATTTATGGGCCGTACCGTTAGCGCGGTTGGCAACGCCATACATGCCGTCTTTGGCAATTTCCCAGTAACCGGAGTGGATGTCCCCGACCGGCGCTTCGTGCGGCTGGATCCACGGCACTTTTTTGCCGTCTTCTACCGTACTTTGCAGCAGGTGAGGCACCTTCACCACGCCATCGTTAATCAGGATCATCATCGCCTTGTTCATCTGGATCGGCGTAGCCGTCCAGTAGCCCTGGCCGATGCCCACGGGAATGGTGTCCCCTTGATACCACGGCTTTTTAAAGCGCTTCAGCTTCCACTCGCGGGTTGGCATGTTGCCCGAACGCTCTTCAGAGAGGTCAACCCCGGTGTAGTGGCCGTAGCCGAATTTGCTCATCCACGTCGAGAGGCGGTCAATCCCCATGTCGTAGGCGACCTGGTAGAAGAAGGTATCCGCCGACTCTTCCAGCGATTTGGTGACGTTCAGATGCCCGTGACCCCATTTCTTCCAGTCGCGGTAGCGTTTATCAGAGCCGGGTAACTGCCACCAGCCCGGGTCAAACAGGCTGGTATTGCGGTTTATGACGCCAGCGCTCAGCGCAGACACCGCCACGTAAGGTTTCACCGTCGATGCCGGAGGGTAGACACCCTGGGTGGCACGGTTAACCAGCGGCGTGTTCGGGTCGTTCAACAGGCCGGAGTAATCTTTACTGGAGATACCGTCAACGAACAGGTTCGGGTCATAGCTTGGCATGGACACCATCGCCAGAATCCCGCCGGTGCGCGGATCGGTGACGACCACTGCCGCGCGGCTTCCCGCGAGCAGGGTTTCGATATACTGCTGGAGCTTCAGGTCAAGCGTCAGGTAGACGTCGTGACCGGCCTGCGGTGGCACCTCTTTGAGCTGACGGATCACGCGGCCGCGGTTGTTTACCTCAACCTCTTCATAGCCGGTCTGACCGTGCAGCACGTCTTCGTAGTAACGCTCAATGCCCAGCTTGCCTATGTCGTGGGTTGCGGCGTAGTTCGCCAGCTTGCCGTCTTTATCGAGGCGGTCGACGTCTTTGTCGTTGATTTTCGACACGTAGCCGATAACGTGCGTCAGCGCGGAGCCGTACGGGTAGAAGCGGCGCTTGTAGCCTTTAACTTCTACGCCGGGAAAGCGGTACTGGTTCACGGCAAAACGGGCCACCTGCACTTCCGTGAGGTTGGTTTTGACCGGAATGGAGGTAAAGCGGTGCGAGCGTGCGCGCTCTTTTTTGAAGGCGGCGATATCGTCGTCGTTCAGGTCGACCACGCTTTTGAGCGCTTCGAGCGTGTTCTGAACGTTATCGACCTTCTCCGGCATCATCTCAATCTGGTAGATGGTGCGGTTCAGGGCCAGCGGGGTGCCGTTGCGATCGTAAATAATGCCGCGGCTCGGGGCGATAGGCACCAGCTTGATTCGGTTTTCGTTGGAACGCGTCTGGTAATCGGTGAAGCGGACAATTTGCAGATTATAAAGGTTGGCGATCAGCACGCCGGTAAGCAGCAAAATCCCCGTAAAGGCGACCAGCGCCCGGCGCACAAACAGCGCGGACTCAGCCGTATAGTCGCGAAAAGAATTCTGTAGTTTCATCCGCTGCTTAATCTACCCTGGTCAGTCATTACTCGCGGTGATAGGGGTGGTTGGTAGTAATGCTCCACGCGCGATACAAGCTTTCTGCCACCAGAACCCGAACAAGCGGGTGGGGCAGCGTCAGCGCGGAGAGGGACCAACTTTGTTCTGCTGCCGCTTTGCAGGCGGGGGAAAGCCCCTCCGGTCCGCCAATCAGCAGGCTGACGTCGCGACCATCCTGCTTCCAGCGCTCCAGTTCGTGCGCCAGCTGCGGCGTATCCCAGGGTTTACCTGGAATATCGAGGGTCACGATGCGGTTCTTGCCAGCGGCAGCCAGCATCAGTTCGCCCTCTTTATCGAGAATACGTTTGATATCCGCGTTCTTGCCGCGCTTTCCTGCTGGGATCTCCACCAGTTCGAACGGCATATCTTTCGGGAATCGACGCAGATACTCAGTAAAACCGGTTTGTACCCAGTCCGGCATTTTGGTGCCGACGGCGACCAGCTGCAACTTCACGCATTAACCCCAGAGTTTTTCCAGCTCATACAGGCGACGGCTTTCGTCCTGCATAACGTGGACAATCACATCGCCAAGGTCGACAACCACCCAGTCAGCGGTCGCTTCGCCTTCAACGCCAAGCGGCATCAGCCCGGCAGCGCGCGATTCCTGAACAACGTGATCGGCAATCGAAACCACGTGGCGCGTAGACGTACCGGTGCAAATAATCATGCAGTCGGTGATGCTGGATTTACCCTTAACGTCGATCGTAATGATGTCCTGACCTTTCAGGTCATCAATTTTGTCGATAACAAAATCCTGGAGTTCTTTACCCTGCAAGTTTTCCCCCTGGGGTGATGAGATGGTGCAACTGTGAATTCGTGGCCAGACAGTATACCTGAACTGACGCCTGTGTCGGGACAAATGTCACCGGCCGGGCTTTTGAAGGCGGGTATCATCCCACCCTCCGCCTGAGATTGCATCGCCATTTTTGTAAAACAATTTCTGTAAAGCGATGCCTGGCGGGAAAGTCTGGCAGCGGAGGATATCAGCATGGTCGGGCCTGTCAAGGCAGGAGCGCGAATAACAGAGTTTTTCGCGCATCGTGCTCATTCTTCGGCGCTTTTCTGATACAGCCCGTGCTGATGAATATAGTCCAGCACGGCGCCTGGCAGCATGTCGGCGCAGGACAACCCCTGCTGCAAACGCTCGCGGATCAGGGTCGCGGAAATATCAAACCACGGGGTTTCCGCGAGATAAATCTTTCCGGCAGGCTGGTTATGGAGATCTTCGATATTGTCGGTCAGGTGGGCGTTAAGCCACTCCTGATGCTGCGCGTCGCGCATGGTGAGCGGATAGCCCGGACGGCGGCAGACCAGCAGATGGCTGTTTTGCAAAATGGTTTCGTACTGGTGCCAGCTCGGAAAATTGAGCAGCGAATCCTGACCGATGATAAACGCCAGCGGCTGCTGTGGCCCCTGTTCGGCGCGCCACTCGCTTAAGGTTTGCGACGTCCAGGAGGGCGTATCGCGGCGCAGTTCACGCTCATCAAGGGTAAACAGCGGCTTATCGGCTATCGCCAGCTCAAGCATCTGCTTGCGTTGTTCGCTGGTGGCTTCGGGCTGGGGGCGATGCGGCGGGACATTATTCGGCATGATAATGACGCGCTTCAGGCCAATCAGGTTGGCCAGGATCTCAACCGGCTTAAGATGCCCGTAATGCACCGGATCGAAGGTGCCGCCGTACAGTGCCTGTAAAGAGTGCATATTATCCATCAATAAAAACGTCTGCCAGCGCCTTATGGCACAGCAGCAGAGAGAGGCTTTCCAGCTCGGCCCAGATCGACTGACCGTAGTCTTGCTTGAGGGTCAGCTCGGCGCGCATCAGCAGCTGAATCGCCTGACGAAGCTGTTCGTGGCTCAGGCGATTGATCGCCTCGGTGGTCATCGCCCGGCGGTTTTGCCAGACGCGATGCTTGTCGAACAGCGCGCGCAGCGGCGTCGTGGCCGACTGGCGTTTCAGGTTGATGAGCATCACCAGCTCACGCTGCACGGTGCGCAGCAGAATCACCGGCTCGCTGCCCTCAAGACGCAGCTGTTGCAGGATGTGCAGCGCGCGTTTGCTTTTGCCGGACAGCAGGGCATCAACCCAGTGGAAAGGGGTAAAGTGCGCGGCGTCATTCACCGCCTGCTCAACGCGCGGCAGCGTCAGTTTGCCGTCAGGCCACAGCAGGGAAAGCCGGTCCAGCGCCTGTGCAAGCGCCAGCAGGTTGCCTTCATAGCAGTAGCAAAGCAGCTGGTTCGCGGCATCGTCGAGCTGAAGATTGTGCTGTTTCGCGCGAGCGGCCACCCATTTAGGCAGATGCGCTTGTTCGGGCGTCTGGCAGGTGACCTGCACCGCGTTGGCTGAAAGCTGGGTAAACCAGGCCGCGTTCTCTTGTGCTTTGGTCAGTTTGTTACCGCGCACGATGAGCAGCAGATCGCCGTGCAACAGGCTGACCAGCGTCGCCAGCTGTTCGTTAATGGCCGCGTTTGGGCCGTTTTCCGGCAGCAGAACTTGGATGGTCTGGCGCGAGGCAAACAGGCTCATCGCCTGACACAGCGAGAAGAGGGCGTTCCAGTCGGTGCTGTTGTCGATTTGAACGGTGTGGTGCTCGTCAAAGCCTTGCGCTGCCGCAGCCTGGCGGATGGCGTCAAGACTTTCCTGGAGCAATAACGGATCGTTTCCAAGCAGCAGATACGCCGCGCGCAGCCCTTCATTGAGCTGCGCGCGGAGTTGTTCAGGATACAACCTGATCATCAGTTACCCATCGAGGTCGCGGCCGGCAGAGAATCTGCCGCCGGTTTTTCGACGATGTCGGTCCCTTCTTTCGAAGTGGCTTCGATGCTTGGCAGTTTACGGATCAGCTGTTCCGCTGCCTTGTCGTACATTTCGTTGATGATAATTTGCTGCTCGGCGTCTTTTGCCAGCGCAGTTTGCGGGTTATCAAAGAACGAACGGTAGACCTTGGTGCTGATTGGGTAAATGTCTTTACCCGGGATCAGAACCGCTGCGTTAACGTTCAGCACCATCTGGTATTCAGCCGTACGTCCATCCTGGAAGATAGACGCGGTATCTTTCGACAGCGTTGACGTTAAGACGCGCAGCGACGGCACGTCCTGACGCAGCGTTGACTTATCAACAAGCTCTACGCCATTAAGACGCAGCTGGTTGCGGATCGCGCGGCTCAGCGGGCCGTTTGGATCCCCGGAATCGAAGATCATGGTTTTCATCTGCGTTGGCACTGCCGTGGTGTTGCGCAGATGCCAGCCGCAGCCAGCGGTGACAAGCACCGCCAGAGATAAGAGTATTGTTGCCAGGTGTCGCACGTTTCCTCCCGCGCTTAGCCAACGACCAGATTCAGCAGTTTACCCGGTACGTAGATTGCTTTACGTAGGGTAACGCCCTCAAGATACTTCGCAACCAGCGGTTCCTGACCTGCACGCTCGCGTACCTGTTCTTCGGTTGCATCGACCGCCACGGTAATTTTACCGCGCACTTTGCCGTTTACCTGCACCACAACCAGCGTGGTGTTTTCAACCATGGCTGCTTCATCAGCAACCGGCCACGGCGCGTTGTCGATATCGCCTTCGCCTTTCAGCTCTTGCCACAGGGTGAAGCTTGCGTGTGGCGTGAACGGGTTCAGCATACGCACCACTGCCAGCAGGGCTTCACGCATTAATGCGCGATCCTGCTCGCCGTCCTGCGGGGCTTTCGCCAGCTTGTTCATCAGTTCCATAATAGCCGCAATTGCGGTGTTGAAGGTCTGACGACGACCAATATCATCGGTCACTTTCGCAATGGTTTTATGAACATCGCGACGCAGCGCCTGCTGATCTTCGCTCAGTGCCGCGGCGTTAAGCGCAGGGGCATCACCCTGAGAGGTGTGCTCGTAAACCAGTTTCCAGACGCGTTTCAGGAAGCGGTTAGCGCCTTCTACGCCGGATTCCTGCCACTCCAGGGTCATATCCGCCGGAGATGCAAACATCATGAACAGACGCACGGTATCCGCGCCGTAACGCTCAACCATCACCTGCGGGTCGATGCCGTTGTTTTTGGACTTCGACATCTTGCTCATGCCGGTATACACCAGTTCATGACCTTCGGCGTCTTTTGCCTTCACGATACGGCCTTTCTCGTCGCGCTCAACGATGGCATCAACCGGAGACACCCAGTTACGCTCGCCGTTAACGCCCACGTAGTAGAAGGCATCCGCCAGCACCATGCCCTGACACAGCAGCTGTTTGGCTGGCTCGTCAGAGTTCACCAGGCCCGCGTCGCGCATCAGCTTGTGGAAGAAGCGGAAGTAGAGCAGGTGCATGATGGCGTGTTCGATACCGCCGATGTAGATATCAACCGGCAGCCAGTAGTTCGCCGCTTTGGAGTCCAGCATACCTTCCTGATACTGCGGGCAGGTGTAGCGCGCGTAGTACCAGGATGATTCCATAAAGGTGTCAAAGGTGTCGGTTTCACGCAGCGCAGGCTGGCCGTTAACGGTGGTTTTTGCCCACTCAGGATCGGCTTTGATCGGGCTGGTGATGCCGTCCATGACCACATCTTCCGGCAGAATAACCGGCAGCTGATCTTCTGGGGTTGGCAGCACGGTGCCATCTTCCAGGGTCACCATTGGGATTGGCGCGCCCCAGTAACGCTGACGGGAAACGCCCCAGTCGCGCAGACGGTAGTTAACTTTACGCTCGCCGACGCCCAGAGAAGCCAGCTTGTCGGCGATGGCGTTGAAGCCCTCTTCGAAGCTCAGACCGCTGAATTCGCCGGAGTTGAACAGGGTGCCTTTTTCGGTCAGCGCCTGCTCGGACAGGTCAGGTTCAAAACCGTCAGCCGCCAGAATAACCGGCTTGATGTTCAGGCCGTATTTGGTGGCAAATTCATAGTCGCGCTGATCGTGACCCGGAACGGCCATCACCGCGCCCGTGCCGTATTCCATCAGGACGAAGTTCGCCGCCCAGACCGGGATCGCTTCACCGGTCAGTGGGTGAATGGCTTTAAAGCCGGTGTCGACGCCTTTTTTCTCCATCGTCGCCATGTCTGCTTCGGCCACTTTGGTGGTACGGCATTCATCGACGAAGGTCGCCAGCTCTGGATTGTTCTCTGCCGCTTTCTGCGCCAGCGGATGACCCGCAGCAACCGCCAGATAGGTCGCACCCATGAAGGTGTCCGGGCGGGTGGTATAGACGGTCAAGGTCTGGTCGTAGTTTTCGACGTTGAAGGTGATTTCTACGCCTTCAGAACGGCCGATCCAGTTGCGCTGCATGGTCTTAACGGTGTCAGGCCAGTGATCCAGGTTATCCAGATCGTTCAGCAGTTCGTCAGCGTAAGCGGTGATTTTGATAAACCACTGTGGGATCTCTTTACGCTCAACTTTGGTGTCACAGCGCCAGCAGCAGCCGTCGATAACCTGTTCGTTCGCGAGAACGGTCTGGTCGTTCGGGCACCAGTTAACGGCAGAGGTCTTCTTATACACCAGGCCTTTTTTATACAGCTCGGTGAAGAACTTCTGCTCCCAACGGTAGTATTCCGGGGTACAGGTCGCCAGCTCGCGGCTCCAGTCATAGCCGAAGCCCAGCATTTTGAGCTGGTTTTTCATGTAGGCGATGTTGTCGTAGGTCCACGGCGCAGGTGCCGTGTTGTTTTTCACCGCCGCGCCTTCAGCCGGCAGGCCGAACGCATCCCAGCCGATTGGCTGAAGGACGTTTTTGCCCAGCATACGCTGGTAGCGTGCAATCACATCACCGATGGTGTAGTTACGCACGTGGCCCATGTGTAGTCGACCAGAAGGATAGGGAAGCATCGACAGGCAGTAATACTTCTCTTTGCTCTCGTCTTCGGTTACTTCAAAGGTGCGCTTCTCGTCCCAGTGTTGCTGGACTTTGGATTCTATCTCTTCCGGGCGGTATTGCTCTTGCATGGCAGCCAGTGGTCCTGTTTTCAATACAGCTACAAATGTAGCCAATGGATGTGTTGTCAGATCGGCATAGCATAGCCCAAACGCCCGCGTCAAAACAGCCTTTCACGCAAATGCGCTTTGCAGGAATTTACCGGGTCTGTGCTTCACCTGACAAAGCAGTGTCCAAATAAGGTCTATTATTAGAAACAGTTACTGACCCGGGAGGCAAAAGGATGAACAAGGTTGCTCAATTTTACCGCGAACTAGTTACTTCACTGACGGAACGCCTGCGTAACGGCGAGCGAGATATCGACGCGCTGGTTGAACAAGCCCGCGTGCGGGTGATGCAAACGGGTGAGTTAACGCGAACCGAAGTCGAAGAGGTCACGCGCGCTGTTCGCCGCGACCTGGAGGAGTTCGCGCGCAGCTACGAAGAGAGCCAGGACGAGGTCGCCGACAGCGTATTCATGCGGGTGATCAAAGAGAGCCTGTGGCAAGAGCTGGCCGATATCACCGATAAAACCCAGCTTGAATGGCGCGAAGTGTTCCAGGATCTGAACCATCACGGCGTGTACCACAGCGGCGAGGTGGTCGGGCTGGGAAATCTGGTGTGCGAGAAGTGCCATCACCATATTGCGGTGTATACGCCGGACGTGCTGCCGCTGTGCCCGAAGTGCGGTCACGACCAGTTCCAGCGCCGACCGTTTGAGCCATAAATAAAAGCAGAACGGCAACAAAGTTACCGTTTTTAGTGTCTGCTCCCTCTCCCTGCGGGAGAGGGTTGGGGTGAGGGCATCCCACCGCACAAGGTAAAAAAACTGTTTGCTCCCTCTCCCCGTGGGAGAGGGCCGGGGTGAGGGCATCAGGCCGCAGAGTAATAACCCAGTCTCTCCGCCAGCAAATCCACAAACGCCTCACGGTCGATATCCACCATCACCGTAGTATTAGGCTTATTCCCGGACAGCGAATAGTAATCCACCACCGTCATTCCCTGCGTGTATTTCCCCTGCGTTTCCACGCCCACCCAGCGCTCAATGGTGGTAAAGATGTCAGGCTTCAGCAGCCAGGCGATAGTGCAAGGGTCGTGCAGCGGCGCGCCGTGGAATCCCCATTTCTCATCTTTGTGATACTCCAGGAAGAAGTCGAGCAGCTCCGCCACGGTGGTGGCAACCGGGTTGCCGATTGCGCGGAAGCGTTCGGTGTCTTCTGACATGATCTGCGCGCGGTGGGTCACATCCAGTCCGGCCATCACAATCGGCAATCCTGACTGGAAAACAATTTCAGCCGCTTCCGGGTCAACAAAGATGTTGAACTCGGCCGCGGGCGTCCAGTTTCCCAGCCCCATCGCGCCGCCCATAATAACGATACGGGCGATTTTGCCGTGCAGTTCAGGATGGCTGTTAAGCAGCAACGCGACGTTGGTTTGCGGGCCGGTAGCGACCAGCGTGACCGGCTCCTGGCTTTCGCGCAGCACCTTTGCCATTAGCTCAACGGCGGTGCAGTTTTGCGGCGCAAAGCCAGGCTCAGGTAACGCCGGGCCGTCCAGGCCGGACTCGCCGTGAACGTTGTCGGCGATAATCAGCTCGCGCATCAGGGGCTTCACCGCGCCGCCCGCCACCGGAATATCCGGGCGCTTTAGCAGGGTCAGCATCCGCAGCACGTTGCGCAGCGTTTTGTCCGGCGTCTGGTTCCCGGCAGATGAGGTCACCGCTTTGAGGTCAAGTTCAGGGGAGGCAAGAGCAAGGACGAGTGCAATCGCGTCATCATGACCTGGATCGCAGTCGAGAATGATAGGTAAGGCCATAGCGTTCTCCATTTTTAGCGTTATTTTGTGACAAGGGTAACGCTGCAATATGAAGTCGACGAGAGAAAGAAATGCAAAGCGTGAAGTAGTGCGCAATCAACAGATTGCGCACATAACGGATTAATGCAGGATTTTAGCGAGGAAGTCTTTTGCGCGGTCGGATTTCGGATTCGCGAAGAACTCTTCTTTCGGTGAATCTTCGACGATTTTCCCTTCATCCATGAAGATCACGCGGTTCGCCACTTTGCGGGCAAAGCCCATTTCGTGGGTCACCACCATCATGGTCATCCCTTCGTGCGCCAGCTCCACCATCACGTCGAGCACTTCGTTGATCATCTCAGGATCGAGCGCTGACGTCGGTTCATCAAACAGCATGGCGACCGGATCCATGCATAGCGCACGGGCAATCGCGACACGCTGCTGCTGGCCGCCGGAAAGCTGCGCCGGGAACTTATCGGCGTGTGCCGACAGCCCAACGCGCTCCAGTAGCTTCAGCCCTTTCTCGCGCGCCGCTTTTTTATCGCGCTTGAGCACTTTCACCTGCGCCAGCGTCAGGTTCTCGATGATCGACAGGTGAGGGAACAGCTCGAAGTGCTGGAACACCATGCCGACGTGGGAACGCAGCTGCGCCAGATTCGTCTTCTTATCGTTCACTTTGGTGCCGTTGACGACGATCTCACCCTGCTGTACCGGCTCCAGGCCGTTGACCGTTTTGATGAGCGTGGATTTACCGGAGCCTGACGGGCCGCAAACCACCACCACATCGCCTTTTTTGACTTCGGTAGAGCAGTCGGTCAGCACCTGAAAGTGCCCATACCATTTAGAAACATTTTTCAGGGAAATCATTACACAGTCCTTTTCTTCAGCCAGCTGACCAACAGCGACGCGCTTAAACTAATTGCAAAATAGACCGCACCGGCAAACAGAATCATCTCGACCTGCGTACCATCGCGCTCGCCAATGGTGGAGGCGGTACGGAAGAAGTCTGCCAGGCTGAGTACGTAGACCAGCGAGGTATCCTGGAACAGCACAATACCCTGCGTCAGCAGCAGCGGAACCATGGCGCGAAACGCCTGCGGCAAAATGATGAGCTGCATGGACTGCCAGTGGGTCATCCCCAGCGCCAGCGCGGCGCTCGACTGCCCGCGAGAGATGCTCTGGATCCCCGCGCGGATAATCTCTGAATAATAGGCCGCCTCAAACATCGAAAACGCCACCATCGCCGAGATCAGACGAATGTCCGATTTTGGCGACAGTCCCAGTACGTTCTGTAAGAAGCCCGGCACAATCAGATAAAACCACAGCAGCACCATCACCAGCGGGATAGAGCGGAACACGTTGACGTAGGCGGTGGCAAACCAGGCAAGCGGCTTAAAGCTTGAGAGGCGCATCACCGCCAGCAGGGTGCCCCACACGATACCGATGATGATGGCGGTCACGGTGATCTTGAGCGTGATCACCAGGCCATCAAGCAGATAGGGCATCGATGGAACGATAGAACTCCAGTCAAATTCGTACATTATTTACCCCCCAGATTGCCCGGCAGGCGAATTTTGCGTTCAACCAGGTTCATCACCAGCATGATGACAGCGTTTATCAGAACATAGGCGAGCGTGATCGCGGTGAAGGATTCCCACGCGTGCGCGGAGTAATCCAGCAGCTTCCCGGCCTGCGCCGCCATATCGACCAGCCCGATGGTGGAGGCAATGGCCGAGTTTTTCACCAGGTTCATCATCTCGGAGGTCATCGGCGGAACGATCACGCGGTAGGCGTTAGGCAGCAGCACGTAGCGGTAGGTCTGCGGCAGCGTCAGCCCCATCGCCAGCCCGGCGTTCTTCTGCCCGCGCGGCAGAGACTGAATGGCGGCACGCACCTGCTCGCACACGCGTGCGGCGGTGAAAAGCCCCAGACAGAGCATCGAGGAGACAAAGAACTGAATATTCGGATCCAGCTCAGACTTGAACCACATGCCAATCTCTTCCGGCAGTAGTTCAGGAATAACCAGATACCAGGTAAAGAACTGCACGATCAGCGGAACGTTACGGAACAGTTCCACATAGAGGGTGCCAATAGTTGAAAGAAAACGGTTAGGAACGGTACGCAGAATACCGAACAGCGAGCCGACGAGAAACGCGATGATCCAGGCCGTGATGGAAAGCGCCACGGTGACCTGAAAGCCGCTCCACAGCCAGCCGAGATAGGTGGTGTTGCCGAACGGGGCTTGTTGCAGAAAAATGCCCCAGTTCCAGTCGATTGACATAATAAACTCCGGAAAAAAAAGGGTAGCAGCGCTACCCTCGAAGATTGGTGAGAAGCTCAATGTTCGCGCTGAGTGGGGAACGACCACTCAGCGTATAGTCTGTCCGCGCTTCCCGACAATCGAGAGGGCAGGAGATCCCGCCCCTGTCGTTCTAATTAGTTAAGAGCTTTATCGTTTGGTGTTTTGAACAGCGCTTTCATGTCGTCGGACAGTTCAAAGTTCATGTTGAGATTTTTTGGTGGAATCGGGTTCTTGAACCACTTATCGAACCATTTCGTCGCTTCGCCGGAGGTCTGTTTCTCAGCGATGGTGTCATCGATCAGCTTTTTGAAGTCCGCATCGTCTTTACGCAGCATACAGCCGTAGGCCTCTTTAGACTGCGCGGTGCCGACGATTTCCCAGTTGTCTGGTTTCTTCGCTTTAGCGCGTTCGCCGGCCAGCAGGGCATCATCCATCATAAACGCCACCGCGCGGCCGCTTTCCAGCGTACGGAAGGAGTCGCCGTGGTCTTTCGCGCTGATGATGCGCATATCCATTTTCTTCTCGTCGTTCAGCTTATGCAGCAGAACTTCAGAGGTGGTCCCGGAGGTCACGACAACCGCTTTGCCTTTCAGGTCAGCAAAATCTTTAATATCGCCGCCTTTCTTGGTCAGCAGACGGGTGCCTACCACGAAGATGGTGTCAGAGAAGGCAGCCTGTTTCTGGCGCTCCAGGTTGTTGGTGGTGGAACCACACTCAAAATCGAAGGTGCCGTTTTGCAGCAGGGGAATACGGTTCTGGGAAGTGATTGGGATCAGCTTCACCTGAAGGTCAGGTTTGTTCAGCTTTTTCTTCACAGCTTCAACGATGGCGTTGGAGTAGTCCTGTGAATAGCCCACGACTTTTTGCGTGTTGTCGTAGTAAGAGAACGGGACGGAAGATTCACGGTGGCCGACCACGATGACGCCATTTTTGGCAATCTTGTCGAGAGTGCTCCCGGCAGCCGGTGCGTCTTCAGCGTGTACGACGCCAGCGGACATTCCCATAACCAGCATTGCTGTGGCCAGTTTACGTAATTGCATACCCAACTCCTTTCTTATCAGCGCCAGTGACGCATTGATACCCATTGTGATGTTGTTATATCTCGCTTTATGCGAGTGCAGTGTTATGCAAGCTTGTTAACATTTAGTCTGGCTTAATGTAAAGATTTTGCTGCGTTATTGTTTATTTTTGCGAAGCGCGCCGCACCATTCAGAGGCAATAATCTCTCGTTGCACCGTTTCGGTGCTACCTGCGATCAATGCTGGTGCGACAAGGTTGCACAGTAAGCCAAACCGCGTTTGCGTGAAGAAACAAAGCAATAGGCGTGCCAGAAATGAAGTTTGGAGGGAACTGTCGGGTGGCGGCTACGCCTTACCCGACCTACGAAGCGAAATGTAGGCCGGGTAAGCGTCAGCGCCACCCGGCAAAGGAGGTAAGGTTATTTATTACGCTGACGAAGGCTCATCAGCACGGCGCCAAAACCAAACAGCGCGGTCAGGATCCACAGCGGCCAGTTGCCGGTACGGGCGTACGGCGTCAGGCCGGTGGTTGGCGTCACTTTGGTGGTCAGCACCTGGCGGGTGAACTGCGGGATCATGGCCTGGATGTCGCCCTGCGGGCCAATCACCGCCGTAATACCGTTGTTGGTGCTGCGCAGCAGCGGACGCGCCAGCTCCAGGGAGCGCATACGCGCCATCTGGAAGTGCTGCCACGGGCCAATCGATTTGCCGAACCACGCATCGTTAGAGATGGTCAGCAGGAAGTCGGTGTCCGGGCGGAAGTTATCGCGCACCTGTTCACCGAGAATGATCTCGTAGCAAATGGCGGCGGTCAGCGCAAAACCGTGTGCGTGAAGCTGCGGCTGCACGTAAGGGCCACGGCTGAACGAGGACATCGGCAGGTCAAAGAACGGCGCCAGCGGTCGCAAAATCGACTCCAGCGGCACAAACTCGCCGAACGGCACCAGATGGTTCTTGTTGTACCGGTCAGTAGAGTTGTAGCTGTATTCGCTGTCTTTGCCGAGCGTAATGATGGTGTTGTAGGTGTCGTAGCGGTTCTGCTGATTCAACCGCGCGTCTACAATGCCGGTGATCAGCGTACTGCCCCGCGCCAGCAGCAGGTCGTTCATCATCTTAAGGAACGGCTGCTGGTTGATTTCGAGATCGGGAATGGCGGATTCCGGCCAGATAATCAGCTGGGATTTGCCCATCACCTGCTCGGTGGCGTTGGCGTAGACTTTCAGCGTGTTGATTAGCTGGTTTTCGTCCCACTTCATGGCCTGCGGGATATCCCCCTGAACCATCGACACCTGCGTGGCGCGTTCCGGCAGCGGGGTGTACCACTGGATATAGCGCAGCGGGAAGGGAAGGGCAAACAGCACAACCGCCGTCGCCAGCGGCTTCCAGCTGCGTGAAACCAGCGCCAGCACCAGCAGGCCGCTCACCACCATCAGCAGGACGTTAATCGCCTCCACGCCCATGATCGGGGCAAGCCCCTTTAGCGGGCCGTCAATCTGGCTGTAGCCGAACTGGAGCCACGGGAAGCCGGTCAGCACCCAGCCGCGCAGGAACTCGGTGATTTGCCAGACGACCGGCGCGGCAATCGCCACGCGCACCCAGGTGGTTTTCGGCCACAGTCGCGCAAGGAGCCCGGCAAAAAGACCGGTATAGAGCGAAAGATAGGCGGCGAGCAACACCACGAGGAAGACGTTGACCGGGCCGGGCATACCGCCAAACTGCGCGATGCTGACGTACACCCAGTTGATGCCGGAACCAAACAGCCCCAGCCCCCAGAAGTAGCCGATAGCGGCGGCCTGTACCGGACGGCGGTTCAGGGTTAACCCCTGTAGCCCCATCAGGGAAAGAAGCGCGGCAGGCCAGATGTCATAAGGAGAAAAAGCCAGCGTACCGCTGGCTCCGAGTAACAGCGCCAGCAGCAAACGGACGCGCTGGCGTTCAAGTAATGGGGCAAATGCCATTTACATTAATCTTCCAGTTTTGGCACCGGTGAGTCGTCCGGCGTTCTGACGTGAACCTGAATAATACGTCGGCTGTCGGCCATGGCGACTTTGAACTGGTAACCGTCTATGTCAACGGTTTCGCCACGGGCAGGAAGATGACCGAAGGCCTGCATCACCAGACCGCCAATGGTGTCCACCTCTTCATCGCTGAAGTGGGTCCCGAAGGCATCGTTGAAATCTTCAATCGAGGCCAGCGCGCGCACGGTCCAGGTGTGGCGGCTCAGCTGACGGAAGTCGATATCCTCTTCTTCGTCATACTCGTCTTCAATTTCACCCACGATCAGTTCGAGAATATCTTCGATCGTGACCAGACCGGACACGCCGCCAAATTCATCAATAACAATCGCCATGTGGTAACGCTGAGAGCGAAACTCTTTGAGCATCCGATCCACACGTTTACTTTCCGGCACAACCACGGCCTGGCGTAACACTTTTTCCATGCTGAAGGCTTCGGCATCGCTGCGCATAAACGGCAGCAGATCTTTGGCCATCAAAATCCCTTCGATGTGATCTTTGTCTTCGCTGATGACCGGGAAACGCGAGTGGGCCGATTCGATGATCACATCGAGGCACTCGTCTAAAGTCTGGTTACGTTTCAGGGTGATCATCTGCGAGCGGGGGATCATGATGTCGCGGACGCGCTGGTCGGCGATATCCATAACCCCTTCGAGCATTTCGCGCGTATCTTCGTCGATAAGGTCGTTCTGCCCGGAATCACGAATCAGCTCCAGCAGTTCATCACGGTTTTTGGGTTCGCCGTGGAAAAGCTGGTTCAGAATGAGGGAGAAGAATCCCTTTTTACTGTTTGTCGTGTCGCTACTGTGTGAATTGTCGTCGCTCATGGCGTTTGTTAAGGGTTCTCTTGTTAGTTCAACGTTATCCGCCGCGCTTTTTCCCTGCGCGGCGGCATGTTAGTCGGTCGGTGACTGACTATTCTTTCTCGGCAATGTACGGATCCTCATAGCCCAGAGCAAGCATTATCTCTGTCTCAAGGGACTCCATCTCTTCCGCTTCTTCATCTTCAATATGGTCGTAGCCCAGCAGATGCAGGCTGCCGTGTACCACCATATGCGCCCAGTGCGCATCCAGCGGCTTCTGCTGCTCTTTGGCTTCCTGTTCAACCACCTGACGGCAGATGATCAGATCGCCCAGCAGCGGCATCTCCATGCCCGGCGGTGCTTCAAACGGAAAAGAGAGCACGTTGGTGGGCTTATCTTTCCCGCGGTAGGTCAGGTTAAGCTCGTGGCTTTCTGCTTCATCCACCAGGCGAATCGTCACTTCTGATTCTTCCTGGAACTGCGGAATAACCGCATCCAGCCATTTCCGAAACTGTGCCTCTTCTGGCAGTCCAGAATTATCTTCACAGGCCAGCTGTAAATCGAGGATCACCTGACTCATTTATTCTCTTGCTCCTGCGCTTCGCGCTTACGTTCTGCGGCCACCTCGGCCCTGCGTTTCTGGTCTGCCTCTTCCCAGGCTTCATAGGCGTTAACGATGCGCGCGACTACCGGATGGCGCACCACGTCTTCGCTGTGGAAGAAGTTAAAGCTGATTTCGTCGACTTCGGCGAGCACTTCGATAGCGTGGCGCAGGCCAGACTTGGTGCTGCGCGGCAGGTCAATCTGGGTGACGTCACCGGTGATAACCGCTTTCGAGTTAAAGCCGATACGCGTCAGGAACATCTTCATCTGTTCGATGGTGGTGTTCTGGCTCTCATCAAGAATGATGAACGCGTCGTTAAGCGTACGACCGCGCATGTAGGCCAGCGGGGCGACTTCGATAACGTTACGCTCGATGAGCTTCTCAACCTTCTCAAAGCCCAGCATCTCGAACAATGCGTCGTACAGCGGGCGCAGGTACGGGTCCACTTTCTGGCTTAAATCACCGGGCAGGAAGCCCAGCTTTTCGCCCGCTTCAACCGCCGGACGGGTCAGCAGAATACGCCGGATCTCCTGGCGCTCAAGCGCATCTACCGCAGCCGCTACCGCCAGATAGGTTTTACCCGTCCCCGCCGGGCCCACGCCGAAGGTGATGTCATGGTCGAGGATATTGGCGATGTACTGCGCCTGGTTTGGCGTGCGTGGCTTAATCACGCCGCGCTTGGTCTTGATATTGATGGCCTTGCCGTAGTCCGGCACGCTTTCCGCGCTCTGTTCAAGCACGCGCGCCTCTTTAATGGCGAGGTGGATCTGTTCCGGTTCGATATCCTGGGTTTCACCGCGCATCGGGGCGGTATCGACATACAGGCTGCGCAGAATGTCCGCAGCCGCGTTGACGCAGACAGGGCGTCCGGTGAGTTTGAAATGGTTATCGCGACGATTGATTTCGATACCCAGACGTCGCTCCAGTTGTTTGATGTTGTCATCAAACGGCCCGCACAGGCTCAGCAGGCGAGCGTTATCTGCTGGCTCAAGGCTAATTTCACGCGTGTCTATATTCAAACCGTTCCTCTTTGATTGTCGTGTAGGGCTGGCATCGTAAAACTGTCATTACCGAAATTATTCACGCCATAGAATAAAGGCGCAAGCATTGGGAAGGATATTGGGATAAAGAAAGGAATTACAAGGCCTGCCGGAGCGGCAGGCCGGGCGGATTATGGCTGGTAGATACCCACGCCAGAATCGTTAACTTTGCGGGTGCGGGTGATCACAGATTCCGGGGATTCGGCAATACGTAACCCCATTTCCTCTTCGGTGCGCACCACTTTGCCGCGCAGGGAGTTGGTCAGCACTTCGAGGATCTCCACGTCCACGAACTTACCGATCATGTCCGGGGTGCCCTCAAAGTTCACCACGCGGTTATTTTCGGTACGACCCGAAAGCTGCATGATGCTCTTACGGGAGGTGCCTTCCACCAGAATACGCTGGGTGGTGCCGAGCATCCGGCGGCTCCAGGCGTTCGCCTGCTGAAGGATACGCTCCTGCAAAATGTACAGACGCTGCTTTTTCTCTTCTTCCGGCACATCGTCGACCATATCAGCCGCCGGAGTACCCGGGCGTGCGGAGAAGATAAAGCTGTAGCTGACGTCGAAATTCACTTCGCCGATAAGCTTCATGGTGCGCTCGAAGTCATCCGCGGTTTCGCCAGGGAAGCCGACGATAAAGTCGGAGCTGATCTGGATGTCCGGACGCGCCTGAATCAACTTGCGGATCGTGGATTTGTACTCCAGCACCGTATGCGGGCGGCCCATCAGGTTCAGCACGCGGTCAGAGCCGCACTGGATCGGCAAGTGCAGGAAGCTCACCAGCTCCGGCGTGTCGCGATAGACATCGATAATGTCGTCAGTAAATTCCATCGGGTGGCTGGTGGTGAAGCGAATACGGTCGATGCCGTCAATGGCGGCCACCAGGCGCAGCAGCTCGGCAAAGCTGCCGGTGGTGCCGTCGTAGTTCTCACCGCGCCAGGCGTTGACGTTCTGGCCCAGCAGGTTCACTTCGCGTACGCCCTGCGCCGCAAGCTGTGCGATCTCAAACAGAATATCGTCCGCCGGACGGCTGACCTCTTCACCGCGCGTGTAAGGCACGACGCAGTAGGTACAGTATTTGTTGCAGCCTTCCATGATGGACACAAAGGCGGTCGGGCCGTCGGCGCGTGGCTCCGGCAGACGGTCAAATTTCTCGATTTCCGGGAAGCTCACGTCAACAACCGGGCTTCGGTTGCCGCGAACTTTGTTGATCATCTCCGGCAGGCGGTGCAGGGTCTGAGGGCCAAAGACAATATCCACATAGGGTGCTCTCTGGCGAATGAGCTTGCCTTCCTGCGAGGCGACGCAGCCGCCCACGCCGATGATCAGGTCCGGGTTTTTTCGTTTAAGAAGTTTCCAGCGGCCTAAGACATGAAAGACTTTTTCCTGCGCTTTTTCACGAATTGAGCAGGTGTTAAGCAGCAGCACGTCGGCTTCTTTCGCGTTTTCAGTCAGCTGGTATCCGTGGGTAGTATCCAGCAGATCGGCCATCTTTGATGAATCGTATTCGTTCATCTGACAGCCCCAGGTTTTTATATGGAGTTTTTTTGTCATCGACTTGCTCAGGCTCAGGATTGCAGGGCGCGTATTGTAATGCTTTGGTGCGGTTGTGACCAGTATGAAGGTTGTCAACCTCCTGAGCGCAAAAATCCGGTAAACTTAAGGGATTCTGGAATAAGGAAAATTGACCATGACACTCCAACAAACCGAAATTGCCGTTGTCGGCGGCGGGATGGTCGGCGGCGCACTGGCGCTGGGGCTGGCGAAGCAGGGATTCGATGTAACCGTCATTGAACAGGCGGCACCGGCGGCGTTTGACGCGTCAGCGAAGCCGGACGTGCGTATCTCGGCGATCGGCGCCGCTTCCGTCGATCTCCTTCGCGGGCTGGGCGTGTGGGAGGCGGTGCTGGCGATGCGCGCTCACCCCTACAGTCGGCTCGAAACGTGGGAGTGGGAAAGCGCTCACGTCACGTTTGATGCCGCCGAGCTGAAGCTGCCGCGTCTGGGCTATATGGTAGAAAATCACGTTCTCCAGCAGGCGCTCTGGCAGGCGCTGGAGGCGCATCCGAAGGTGACGCTGCGCGTTCCCGCTTCGCTGAAAGCGCTGCATCGCGCCGGAAACGGCTATCGTCTGACGCTCGATAATGACGACGAGCTGGCGGTTAAGCTGGTGGTGGGAGCGGACGGCGCGAACTCCCAGGTTCGGCAGATGACGGGCATCGGCGTTCATGCCTGGCAGTATCATCAATCCTGCATGTTGATTACCGTGCAGTGTGAACAGGATCCGGGCGAGAGCACCTGGCAGCACTTTACGCCGAACGGCCCTCATGCGTTCCTGCCGCTGTTCGATAAGTGGGCGTCGCTGGTGTGGTACGACAAACCCGCGCGTATTCGCCAGTTGCAGGGGCTGTCGATGGAACAATTGCAGCGCGAGATAGCGCAGCACTTCCCGGCGCGTCTGGGGCATGTCATGCCGGTGGCGGCTGGCGCGTTCCCGCTCACGCGCCGCCATGCGTTGAAATACTCCCAGGAGGGGTTAGCGCTGGTGGGCGATGCGGCACACACCATCCATCCGCTGGCCGGGCAGGGGGTGAATCTGGGGTATCGGGATGTGGATGCGCTGCTGGACGTGCTGGGCAACGCGCGGGCACAGGCTGAACCCTGGGCGAGCCATCAGGTATTGAAGCGCTATCAGACGCGGCGGATGGCGGATAACTTCCTCATGCAGTCGGGAATGGATCTGTTTTATGCAGGATTCAGTAATGACTTAGGCCCGGTGCGCATTCTGCGAAATATTGGCTTGATGGCAGCGGAGCGTGCCGGGGGGCTGAAGCGTCAGGCGCTCAAATACGCCTTAGGACTTTAATATTTATACCCTCTCCCCGTGGGAGAGGGATAGGATCATGAACAACAAAAACAAAAAAGCCCGCAGAGCGGGCTTTCTTGTTTTTAAGTGGCTGGGGTGCAGGGATTCGAACCCCGGAATGCTGGTATCAGAAACCAGAGCCTTACCGCTTGGCGACACCCCAATTGCGTTAAGCAAACTGCCTAACGACTTTTTAAATTGGCTGGGGTACGAGGATTCGAACCTCGGAATGCTGGTATCAGAAACCAGAGCCTTACCGCTTGGCGATACCCCAACAATTTTTTCTAGTTTACCGAATAAATCGATAATTCACTAATTTGGTGGCTACGACGGGATTCGAACCTGTGACCCCATCATTATGAGTGATGTGCTCTAACCAACTGAGCTACGTAGCCAGTACTGCGTTCTTCGATGGCTGGGGTACCTGGATTCGAACCAGGGAATGCCGGTATCAAAAACCGGTGCCTTACCGCTTGGCGATACCCCAATACCGCGGAGAACCGCATAATCGAAGAAATATGGCTGGGGTACCTGGATTCGAACCAGGGAATGCCGGTATCAAAAACCGGTGCCTTACCGCTTGGCGATACCCCATCCGTGCAACGCTTACCTGGGAATGGTGCGGGAGGCGAGACTTGAACTCGCACACCTTGCGGCGCCAGAACCTAAATCTGGTGCGTCTACCAATTTCGCCACTCCCGCAAAAAAGATGGTGGCTACGACGGGATTCGAACCTGTGACCCCATCATTATGAGTGATGTGCTCTAACCAACTGAGCTACGTAGCCATCTTTTTTTCGCGTTACCTTATCGGCGTTGCGGGGCGCATTATGCGTATAGACCCTGGCAGCGTCAACACCTTTTTCAACGAAAATAGCGCGAAAGTGACTGTTTGGTTAGGTTGCGAACAGCGTGACCGAATATTCGGCAATTATTGGTTATTTATCGTTTTTGTCCAGCGAAACGGGAGGCAAAAAAAAGGCCCCGAAGGGCCTGTGAACGATCCTGTGGATCATTTATAAGCAGACTGATGCACGGCAACCGCGCGGCCTGACGGATCGTTCATGGATTTGAACGATTCATCCCATTCGATCGCTTTTGCAGAAGAGCAGGCGACGGACGGGCCACCCGGAACGCATTCCGCCGCGCTCGGTACCGGGAACAACTCTTCGAAGATCTCACGGTACAGATAGGCCTCTTTCGATCCCGGCGTGTTGTACGGGAAGCGGAAGCTCGCGGTTTCCAGTTGTTGATCGGAAACCTGCTTCGCGGCGACCTCTTTCAGAGTGTCGATCCAGCTATAGCCGACGCCGTCAGAGAACTGCTCTTTCTGACGCCACGCCACGCTTGCAGGCAGGTAGGATTCAAAACATTCACGCAGGATATGTTTTTCCATTTTGCCGTTGCCGCACATCTTGTCCTGCGGGTTGATACGCATCGCCACGTCGAGGAACTTCTTGTCCAGGAACGGCACGCGGGCTTCAACGCCCCAGGCAGACATCGCTTTGTTGGCGCGGGCGCAGTCAAACATATGCAGCGCCTGTAATTTACGCACGGTCTCTTCGTGCAGCTCTTTCGCGTCTGGTGCTTTATGGAAGTAGAGATAACCGCCAAATACTTCGTCAGACCCTTCGCCGGACAGCACCATTTTGATGCCCATCGCCTTGATTTTACGCGACATCAGATACATCGGCGTCGAGGCGCGAATGGTGGTTACGTCATAGGTTTCAATGTGATAGATCACATCACGAATGGCATCCAGACCTTCCTGCACGGTGAAATGAATTTCATGGTGTACGGTGCCGAGGTGGTTTGCCACCTCCTGCGCGGCTTTCAGATCCGGTGCGCCTTCCAGACCCACGGCGAAAGAGTGCAGCTGCGGCCACCAGGCTTCTGAACGCTCCTGATCTTCCACGCGACGCGCGGCGTATTTCTTGGTGATCGCCGAGATCACCGAGGAATCCAGACCGCCGGAGAGCAGCACGCCGTACGGCACGTCTGACATCAGGTGGCTTTTAACGGAATCTTCCAGCGCCTGGCGCAGCTCGGCTTTGTCGGTCACGTTGTCTTTAACCGCGTCATAGTCGAACCAGTCGCGCTGATAGTACTGACGGATTTCGCCGTCTTTGCTCCACAGGTAGCTGCCCGCCGGGAACTCTTTAATGGTGCGGCAGACCGGCACCAGGGCTTTCATTTCAGAGGCAACGTAGAAGTTGCCGTGTTCGTCGTGGCCCATATACAGCGGGATAATACCGATGTGGTCGCGGCCGATCAGGTACGCGTCTTTTTCGCTGTCGTACAGCGCGAAGGCGAACATGCCCTGGAGATCGTCCAGGAACTCAGGCCCTTTTTCCTGATACAGCGCCAGGATCACTTCACAGTCAGAACCGGTCTGGAAAGCGTAGCGATCGCCATATTCAGCGCGCAGCGCCTGATGGTTATAGATTTCACCGTTGACGGCCAGCGCGTGCGTTTTTTTCTCGTTATACAGCGGCTGGGCACCGGCGTTGACGTCAACAATAGACAGACGCTCATGCGCCAGAATAGCTTTATCGCTGGCGTAAACGCCTGACCAGTCCGGGCCGCGATGGCGCATCAGGCGGGACAATTCCAGTGCTTTTTTACGCAGTTCGCCTGCGTCAGTTTTGATATCCAGTACGCCAAAAATAGAACACATAACCTTCTCCGTTAACCCTGTTGCTGTGTAATGTCGCTTGCTTATGAAAATGCCGCAAAGGGGCAGGGTGCGCAAGGTATTTACGGGGTAAATGGTAAAAAGTGCAATGCGGATTGCCGATCGGCGAAAAATGCGTATGTCTTGAGCGGATTTATTGATGAATCCGCAATGAAAGAGGCTTTTTATTAGATGCGTTAATGTTCTGGCGCGTCATAAATGAAAAACCACGCGCTGGGGCGTGGTTTTCGTCATTACAGAACGTCGATTTCGGCGACGGAGGGATAAATCCAGCTCGGGCGGAACGGCATGGCGTCGATATCATCAAGCTGCGACACGCCGGAGAGCACGAGGATGGTTTCAAGACCGGCCTGGAAACCGGCCAGAATATCGGTGCGCAGGTTGTCGCCGACAATAATGGTCTCTTCTGAGTGTGCCTGCATCGTGTTCAGCGCGGCGCGGATAATCCACGGGCTCGGTTTGCCGACAACAAACGGCTTACGGCCGGAGATTTTTTCGATACCCGCGCACAGGGCACCGCAGGCGGGATAAAAGCCACGACCGTGCGTATCCGGGTTGGTGGCGATAAAACGCGCGCCGCTGGCGACAAAGTAGGCTGCTTTATGCATCATCTCCCAGTTGAAGGAGCGCGTTTCGCCCACGATCACAAAGTCCGGGTTTACGTCGGTGATGGTAAAGCCGGCTTTATACAGCTCGTGGATCAGCGCGCCTTCACCGACCACGTAGGCCTTTTTGCCTTCCTGACGCTTCAGGAAATCGGCGGTGGCCATCGCGGAGGTATAAAACACGCTGTCCGGCACGTTAACGCCCGCTGTCGCAAAGCGATTTGCCAGATCCTGACCGGTTTGGGAAGGGTAGTTCGTGAGCAGAACCAGTGGCATTCCTTTGTCGATGATGCGGTGAAGAAACTCCGCAGCACCCGGCACGGCAACGTTGTCGTGCATCAGCACGCCGTCGATATCACAAATTACGTTCTTAATGGTCATGGACGTCCCGACATCAAAAAAAGAAGGCGTTACTATAAGGTCCGATCAGGATTCCAGCAAATGCTGGAGGAGGATCCCGTTAAGCATGGCGCGTTTTACCAGCGCAAAGGCGCCAATCGCCGAGCGGTGATCCAGCGTCGAGCGTACCACCGGCAGGTTCTGGCGAAACGCCTTCAGCGCCTGGGTATTAATGCAGCCTTCAATGGCGGGCAGCAGGACTTTTTCGGCTTCGACAATTTCTCCCGCAATCACCACTTTTTGGGGGTTAAACAGGTTGATGGCGATGGCGATGGTTTTGCCCAGATGGCGTCCAACCTGCTCAATTACCTCGCAGGCCAGCGCATCGCCCTTGTTGGCCGCCTTGCAGATTGCGCCGATTTTACAGTCTTCCAGCGTGACGCGGCTCTGGTAGCCCTGCTCAAGCAGATGGCGAACGCGCTGCTCGATGGCAGCGTTGGCGGCGACGGTTTCAAGGCAGCCAAAGTTACCGCAGTGGCAGCGTTCGCCGAGCGGCTCGACCTGAATGTGGCCGATTTCGCCCACGTTGCCGTTGCGGCCAATAAAAATGCGGCCGTTGGAAATAATCCCCGCCCCCGTTCCCCGGTGAACGCGCACCAGAATAGAGTCTTCGCAGTCCTGACTCGCACCAAAGTAGTGCTCCGCCAGCGCCAGAGAACGAATGTCGTGACCGACGAAACAGGTGACGTTGAAACGCGCTTCGAGCGCCTTCACCAGCCCCCAGTTCTCCACCTGAATGTGTGGCATATAGCGGATCACGCCGCTTTCAGGATCGACCAGCCCCGGAAGAATGACCGAGATAGCAATCAGCTCGCGGATTTTACGCTGGCAAGTGTCGATAAACTGCGCGATGGTGTTCAGCAGCGCGTGTTCCAGCGTTTCCTGGGTGCGCTCCGGCAGGGGATAGTGCTCTTCGGCGATGGCTTTGCTGCTCAGATCGTAAAGCGTCAGCGTGGTGTCGTGACGACCCAGGCGCACGCCAATCGCGTGGAAATTGCGGGTTTCGGTGACGATGGAGATAGCGCGGCGGCCCCCGGTGGAGGCCTGCTGATCGACCTCTTTAATCAGGCCGCGCTCAATAAGCTGACGTGTAATTTTTGTCACACTGGCGGGAGCAAGCTGGCTTTGTTCGGCTATCTGAATGCGTGAGATTGGCCCGTGCTGGTCAATCAGGCGATAAACTGCCGCGCTGTTAAGTTGTTTAACGAGATCGACATTACCGATTTGAGCTTGTCCGCCTGGTGTCATACTTTTACTTACTCAGTGACGACCTCGTTACCATTAACGATGGTCTTAATGATTTTAAAATCGCGTGTGAATGCCGTCAGGTTGGCAACCATACCCGGTGCAATGGCGCCGAGCTGTTTATCTACGCCCATCGCGCGCGCCGGATAAAGGGTAGCCATACGCAGCACTTCATCAAGGGCAATGCCGCAGTGCTCAACCAGATTGCGCACCCCTTCGATCATCGTCAGGGCCGAGCCGCTCAGCGTGCCGTTTTCATCCACACACAGTCCATTACGGTAGTATATTGTTTTACCAGCAAAAATGAACTGGTCAATATTTGCCCCTGCTGGCGCTGTGGCATCTGTGACCAGACACAGCTTGTCGCCTTTCAGACGCTTGGCGTTACGGATGTTGGTGAAATCGACGTGTAGCCCGTCCGCGATAATACCGCAGTAGAGGTCTGGTTCATCCAGAATCGCGCCCACCAGACCCGGTTCACGCCCGGTGATGTAAGGCATGGCGTTGTAAAGATGGGTCGCAAAGGTAATGCCCGCGCGGAAGCCGATTTTCGCCTCTTTCAGCGTGGCGTTCGAGTGGCCCGCAGAGACAACAATTCCGGCCGCGGCCAGTTTACTGATGACGTCCGGCCCGGCTATCTCTGGTGCCAGAGTCACTTTGGTAATTACGTCGGCGTTTGCGCACAGGTAATCCACCAGCTCGGCATCCGGCTTACGCACGTAGTTTGGGTTATGCGTGCCTTTCTTGACGATGTTCAGCCACGGCCCTTCAAGGTGCAGACCCAGCGCCTGATGAGGGTGTTTCGCCAGGTACTCACGCATGACGCGGATACCCTGTTTCATCAGGTCGTCGCTGCTGGTGATCAGGGTTGGCAGATAGCTGGTGCAGCCCGATTTCTCGTTGGCTTTTTGCATGATCTCCAGCGTTTCAACGGTCACCGCGTCCGGCGTATCGTTGAACTGCACGCAGCCGCAGCCGTTGAGCTGCACGTCGATAAAACCGGGGGAGATAATTGCTCCATTGAGTGAGCGCTGCTCAATCTCCGACGGCAAATCAGCCAGCGGACAGATACGTTCAATCAGGCCATTCGCGACAACAATCGCGTGGTCATCCAGAATTTCATGGCCGGTATAAATCCGACCGTGGGTTAAAGCGTACATAACGACCCCCGGTTTAAAAATGCGACCGCCTCTGGGTTAAGAGGCGGTTATTCAATTACAGACCTTTGATGTTTTCGGCTTCTAACTCGTTGAAGTATTTCAGCGTCTTCACTTTCAGTTCCATGGTGGACGGCTCGTCACACACCACAACGGCTTTCGGATGCAGTTGCAGGCAGCTGATGGTCCACATGTGATTGACGTTGCCTTCAACGGCCGCCTGAAGCGCCTGGGCTTTCACGTTGCCCAGCACCAGAATCATCACTTCTTCGGCATCCAGCAGGGTGCCCACGCCAACGGTCAGGGCATATTTTGGTACCTGGTTAACATCGCCGTCAAAGAAGCGGGAGTTTGCCACGCGGGTATCATGGGTCAACGTTTTAATACGGGTACGAGACGCCAGGGAAGAGGCTGGCTCGTTAAACGCGATGTGACCGTCGTTGCCTACGCCACCCATGAACAGGTGAATTTTACCGTAGGAGCGAATTTTTTCTTCGTACTGACGGCATTCCGCATCGATATCAGGCGCGTTACCATTCAGCAGGTTAATATTTTCCGCCGGGATATCAACATGGTCGAAGAAGTTGCGGTGCATGAAGCTGTGGTAGCTTTCAGGATGTTCCTTCGGCAGGCCGACATATTCGTCCATGTTGAAGGTCACAACGTGTTTAAAGCTAACCTGGCCCGCTTTGTGCATTTCAACCAGAGCTTTATAGGCGGTCAGCGGGGTGCCGCCGGTTGGCAGGCCGAGAACGAAAGGACGATCGGCGGTAGGTTTGAACGCGTTAATGCGGTTAACGATATGGCGCGCGGCCCATTTACCAACCTGTTCAGCAGTCGCCAGGGGAATCAGTCTCATTGTTCACCTCAAGAGTTAAAGTAAGAAAGTGGGCGGAATGGCTATCGAACCTGATACTAAGCGTAACCTGGAACGTGTCGGGCTGGAGCACTCCGTCTTGATTTTTTGAATGATAAAATAAGTTTTCGCTGTTAGCCAGTGAAAGGGAGGGTTAATAACGATATTTGGTGACAAAAATCACAAAAAGACCGCGTTTAATTTGCGATACGAATTAATTTTTCACACACTCACCATGCCAGTGAATCATCAACCGTATCTATAGGTTAGTGACACAATAAAAACACAGCTGAGAACGTGCCTTAACGGGGTCTCATAGGGGGAAGAAAGTGAGTATTCTAGGTTATTTACAAAAAGTAGGCCGCGCACTGATGGTGCCAGTGGCCACGCTGCCGGCCGCAGCCATCCTTATGGGTGTCGGCTACTGGATTGACCCGGTGGGCTGGGGTGGGGATAACGCGTTAGCGGCTTTCTTCATCAAATCCGGTTCCGCCATCATCGACAACATGTCCGTACTGTTCGCCATCGGCGTAGCGTATGGCATGTCCAAAGATAAAGACGGTGCTGCGGCGCTGACCGGTTTCGTGGGCTTCCTGGTGTTGACCACGCTCTGTTCTCCGGCTGCGGTGTCCATGATCCAGAAGATCCCGGCAGACCAGGTGCCTGCCGCGTTCGGTAAGATCAGCAACCAGTTCGTGGGTATTCTCGTCGGTATTATCTCTGCGGAACTGTACAACCGCTTCAGCAGCGTTGAGCTGCCGAAAGCGCTGTCGTTCTTCAGCGGCCGTCGTCTGGTGCCTATCCTGACCTCTTTCGTGATGATTTTCGTGGCGTTCATCCTGATGTACATCTGGCCTGTCATCTTCGACGGTCTGGTGAACTTCGGTGAGCACATTCAGAAACTGGGTTCCGTCGGTGCGGGCGTGTATGCGTTCTTCAACCGTCTTCTGATCCCGGTCGGTCTGCACCACGCGCTGAACTCCGTATTCTGGTTCGACGTTGCCGGTATTAACGATATCCCTAACTTCCTGGGTGGCGCACAGTCCATCGAAGCAGGTAAAGCGGTGGTGGGTATCACCGGTCGTTACCAGGCTGGCTTCTTCCCAATCATGATGTTCGGCCTGCCGGGTGCCGCGCTGGCTATCTACCACTGCGCGCGTCCAGAGAACAAAGCGAAAGTGCTGGGTATTATGATGGCGGGTGCGTTCGCCGCTTTCTTCACCGGTATCACCGAGCCGCTGGAATTCTCCTTCATGTTCGTGGCGCCTGTGCTGTACGTGATCCACGCCGTGCTGACCGGTATCTCCGTGTTCATCGCCGCAAGCATGCAGTGGATTGCCGGCTTCGGCTTCAGTGCCGGTCTGGTGGATATGGTGCTCTCTTCCCGTAACCCGCTGGCGACCCATTGGTGGATGCTGATCCCGCAGGGTCTGGTGTTCTTCGTTATCTACTACGTGGTGTTCCGTTTCACTATCACCAAATTCAACCTGATGACTCCGGGCCGCGAGCTGGCCGTTGCCGGTAGCGAAGCGGATGGTCAGGACGTGAACGTGAGCGCGGATAAAGAGCAGGATGTGGCAGGCCTGGCGCGTCAGTACATCGCCGCTGTGGGTGGCTCTGACAACCTGACCGGTATCGACGCCTGTATCACCCGTCTGCGTCTGAACGTGAAAGACTCTTCTCTGGTGAACGAAGCGCTGGCAAAACGTCTGGGTGCGTCGGGTGTTATCCGCCTGAACAAAACCAGCGTGCAGATTATCGTTGGCTTCGTGGCCGAGAAAATTGCTAACGCGATGAAAACCACCGGCCCGGTCGCGGCAGCAGAAGCAACTGCGGCTCCGGCAGCGGCGCCAGCGGCAGCCAAACCGCAGGCAGTACCGAACGCAACGACCATCGCCGCGCTGGTTTCTCCGGTGACCGGTGAAGTGGTGGCGCTGGAGCAGGTACCTGACGAAGCCTTCGCCAGCAAAGCGGTCGGCGACGGTGTTGCGGTGAAACCAACGGATAAAACCGTGGTATCTCCGGCTGCCGGGACTATCGTCAAAATCTTCAACACCAACCATGCGTTCTGTCTGGAAACGGAGAAAGGCGCGGAAATCGTTGTCCACATGGGTATCGATACCGTTGCGCTGAACGGTCAGGGCTTTACTCGCCTGGTGGAAGAGGGTGCTGAAGTGGTGGCAGGCCAGCCGATCCTGAGTATGGATCTGGAGTTCCTGAACGCTAACGCACGCTCTATGATTAGCCCGGTGGTTTGCAGCAACATCGACGACTTCAGCGGCCTGGTTCTTCAGGCGAAAGGTCAGGTTGTTGCAGGCCAAACGCCACTGTACGAGATTAAAGGCAAGTAATCGTTCCTGAGTAGAATCATGCCTTACGCGGCGGGGGAAAACCTCCGCCGCTTTTTTTTGCAGCAAATGCCCCCATTATTTACATCCTGGACGTTTTAAAGGGTTGTCACTGCGTCCGGCTTATAAGATCATATGCCGTTATACGTTGTTTACGCTTTGAGGAACCTGCGATGAGTGAGGCTGAAGCCCGCCCGAGTAACTTTATTCGCCAGATCATCGATGAAGATCTGGCCAGTGGTAAGCACACCACGGTCCATACCCGTTTCCCGCCGGAGCCAAACGGCTACCTGCACATCGGTCACGCGAAATCCATCTGCCTGAACTTTGGCATCGCGCAAGACTATCAGGGCCAGTGCAACCTGCGCTTCGATGATACCAACCCAGTAAAAGAAGACATCGAATACGTTGAGTCCATCAAGAACGACGTGCAATGGCTGGGCTTCAACTGGTCTGGCGATATCTGCTACTCCTCTGACTATTTCGATCAGCTGTACGCTTACGCGGTTGAACTGATCAACAAAGGTCTGGCGTATGTCGACGAACTCTCTGCTGACGAGATCCGCGAATACCGCGGCACGCTGACCGCGCCGGGCAAAAACAGCCCGTACCGCGATCGCAGCGTGGAAGAGAACCTGGCGCTGTTTGAAAAAATGCGTGCGGGTGGCTTCGAAGAGGGCAAAGCCTGTCTGCGCGCCAAAATCGACATGGCCTCTCCGTTTATCGTGATGCGCGATCCGGTGCTGTACCGCATTAAGTTTGCGGAACACCACCAGACCGGCAACAAGTGGTGCATCTACCCGATGTACGACTTCACCCACTGCATCAGCGATGCGCTGGAAGGCATTACCCACTCGCTGTGTACGCTGGAGTTCCAGGACAACCGTCGTCTGTACGACTGGGTGCTGGATAACATTACCATCCCCGTGCATCCGCGTCAGTACGAGTTCTCTCGTCTGAATCTGGAATACACCGTGATGTCCAAGCGCAAGCTGAACCTGCTGGTCACCGACAAGCACGTTGAAGGCTGGGACGACCCGCGTATGCCGACCATCTCCGGTCTGCGTCGTCGCGGCTACACTTCTGCCTCTATTCGCGAGTTCTGTAAGCGTATCGGCGTGACCAAGCAGGACAACACCATTGAGATTGCCTCTCTGGAATCCTGCATACGTGAAGATCTGAACGAGAACGCACCGCGCGCGATGGCGGTTATCGATCCGGTTAAGCTGGTTATCGAAAACTACCCGCAGGGCGAGAGCGAGCTGGTGACTATGCCTAACCATCCGAGCAAGCCGGAAATGGGCAGCCGTGACGTGCCGTTCAGCGCTGAAATCTGGATCGACCGTGCTGACTTCCGCGAAGAAGCGAACAAGCAGTACAAGCGTCTGGTGCTGGGCAAAGAGGTGCGTCTGCGTAACGCCTACGTGATCAAAGCCGAGCGCGTAGAGAAAGATGCAGAAGGCAACATCACCACCATCTTCTGTACCTACGATGCGGAAACGCTAAGCAAAGATCCGGCGGACGGTCGCAAAGTGAAAGGCGTTATCCACTGGGTCAGCGCTGCACACGCGCTGCCGGTTGAAATCCGTCTGTACGATCGTCTGTTCAGCGTGCCTAACCCGGGCGCGGCTGACGACTTCCTGGCGACCATCAACCCGGAATCTCTGGTGATCAAACAGGGCTACGCTGAACCGTCGCTGAAAAATGCTGAAATCAGCAAAGCGTACCAGTTTGAGCGTGAAGGCTACTTCTGCCTCGACAGCCGCTACAGCACCGCGGAAAAACCGGTATTTAACCGTACCGTCGGTCTGCGTGATACCTGGGCGAAAGCAGGTGAATAATAACGCCGAACAGGTCAATGAGAAACAAACGCCGCATCTGCGGCGTTTTTTTTATTTAACGATCATGCCTTTATTGGCGTTAATAATAAACCGACCTCGAAATAACAGGTCAATGAGCTGCTACTTATTTTACTCAAAAAAAGTTTATATCTTTGCGCAATCTCTAAAACGTGAAAAATTAATACCCGTGCAGGATATTACCCCCTGAATTTAATCGCTTTCCCTTATAAATCCTCGCCTCCCGTTAAATGTTACAAAGCGCTACTAATTATGTGCACTTCGTCATAATCCTGACTTTTGCCCGCTAAAAAGCATTGATAATTCGCGTCGCGAAAAATAACCTAAAGACGGTAGTTAATTCGAGGGTATTTCTAACTACCCCTGACCAATCGGTCTTTTTATTTTTCGCCGTTTTAGGCGTTTTAATTCGTCAAAGAGGAATAATCTATGCGTACGTTCAGTGGCAAACGTAGTGCGCTGGCGCTGGCTATTGCCGGTGTGACAGCAATGTCGGGCCTGATTGTTGTTCCACAGGCACAGGCAGAAGGTTTCGTCGATGATTCTACCCTCACGGGCGGTATTTATTACTGGCAGCGTGAACGTGACCGTAAAGACGTCAGGGAAGATAAATATAAAACCAACCTTGCTCACTCCACCTGGAACGCCAATCTGGACTTCCAGTCAGGCTATGCCGCCGATATGTTCGGTCTGGATATTGCGGCATTTACCGCCATTGAAATGGCTGAAAACGGCGACAGCGGCCACCCGAACGAAATTGCTTTCTCCTCCAGCAACAAAGCCTATAAAGAAGACTGGTCAGGCGATAAGAGCGGTATCAGCCTCTATAAAGCGGCCGCGAAATTCAAATATGGCCCGGTATGGGCGCGCGCGGGTTATATTCAGCCAACCGGACAAACGCTGTTAGCACCACACTGGAGCTTTATGCCGGGTACTTATCAGGGGGCAGAAGCCGGGGCTAACTTCGATTATGGCGATGCGGGCGCGCTGAGCTTCTCCTATATGTGGACCAACGAGTACAAAGCGCCGTGGCACATTGAGATGGACAAGTTCTATCAAAACGACAGAAAGACCAAAGTCGATTACCTGCACTCGCTGGGCGCGAAGTATGACTTTAAAAACGACCTGGTGCTCGAAGCTGCATTCGGCCAGGCGGAAGGCTATATCGATCAGTACTTCGCAAAAGCCAGCTACAAATTTGATATCGCCGGAAGCCCGCTGAGCACCAGCTATCAGTTCTACGGCACCCGCGATAAAGCCAGTAACGGCACCGTGAACGACATTTACGACGGCACCGCATGGTTGCAGGCGCTGACCTTCGGGTACAAGGTCGGGCAGGTGGATTTACGTCTGGAAGGGACCTGGGTTAAGGCGGAAGGCCAGCAGGGCTACTTCCTGCAACGTATGACGCCAACCTACGCCTCTTCAAACGGTCGTCTGGATATCTGGTGGGATAACCGCTCTGACTTCAACGCCGACGGCGAAAAAGCGGTCTTCTTCGGCGCGATGTATGATCTGAAGAACTGGAACCTGCCGGGCTGGGCGGTGGGCGCGTCTTACGCTTACGCATGGGATGCAAAACCTGCCGATATGGCTACCCCGGACGCCTACTACGATCCGAACTACCGCCTGAAAGAGTCTTCTTATAGCCTGGACGCGATGTACACCGTTCAGGATGGCCGTGCGAAAGGCACGATGTTCAAACTGCACTTCACCCAGTACGACAACCACTCCGATATCCCAAGCTACGAGGGCGGTTACGGCAACATCTTCCAGGATGAACGTGACGTGAAATTCATGGTCATTGCCCCATTCACTATCTTCTGATGAACCTTCCGGCGGGCTGAGTCCCGCCGACATGGAGACTGAACATGATGAAAAAAATGGTTATTGTCGCGATGCTGGCGTCGGGGCTGGTGGCGTGTGCGCAGCCGCAGGCCGCTAGAGAGGATTCCCGTCTGAAAGAGGCGTACAGCGCCTGCATCAATACGGCGGAAGGATCGCCAGAGAAGATTGAAGCCTGCCAGAGCGTGCTGAACGTGCTGAAGAAAGAGAAGGCGCACGAGCAGTTTGCTAATCAGGAAAACGTCCGCGTGATGGATTACCAGGCCTGTATTCAGGCGCGTAAAACCGGTAACGATCAGGAAGTGGCAAAGCGCTGCGATCGGATTTGGGACGAGATACGCAATAACAATAAATAAGTTGTTGTCATCATCACGCCCGGTGGCGCAGCGCCACCGGGCTTTTTTAATGCAAAAAAAAGCCAACCTTGCGGCTGGCTCAGAGTATGAAAGCTTGCTTACTTCGCGTCGTGCGCGTGATCGTTCTCGCGGCAATCGCCTTCAGCACAGTGGCCGTACAGGTACAGGCTGTGGTTGGTCAGGCGGATGCCGTGACGGGCTGCGATTTCACGCTGGCGTGATTCAATAGAATCATCGCTAAATTCAATAACCTTGCCGCAGTCGAGGCAGATCAGGTGATCGTGGTGATGCTGCTGGGTCAGTTCGAAAACAGATTTACCGCCTTCGAAGTTATGACGGGTAACAATGCCCGCGTCATCAAACTGGTTCAGCACGCGATAAACGGTTGCCAGTCCAATTTCTTCACCCATGTCGATAAGACGCTTATAAAGGTCTTCCGCACTGACATGGTGATTGTCTGGCCCCTGAAGGACTTCAAGGATTTTTAACCGAGGAAGCGTAACTTTCAGGCCAGCCTTCTTTAGTGCGGTGTTGTTGTCTGTCATGCGGAATCTGTCCTGTTGCTAAACAATTCACTTCTAAGGAAGAAGTGACTGAGAATGCGCCTGGGATAATGCGTATCATTATAGAACTGCCATGGCTAAATGAAAACTGCAAGTCTCAAGCAAAATATGCGTATAAAAACGTGGGATCACCGACAAACTTGTCCGATGTCATCCACTTTAACTCGGGGGATATTGTACAGGTCTGAGCGAAAAAGTTAAAAGTTTGTAGCAATTAATTTAATCGGTTTCACCTGGAAACGGGCGCAACCGAAGTTGCGCCACCGGGATATCAGGCGTTGAGAATGTCGTCGAGGTTCAGCTCTTCGCGAACCTGCTTCACCCATTTTTCAACGCGTTCAGCGGTCAGTTCTGGCTGACGGTCTTCATCGATGGCCAGACCGACGAAGTGGTCGTCATCTGCCAGACCTTTAGAGGCTTCGAAGTGATAGCCAGCGGTTGGCCAGTGGCCCACGATGGCCGCGCCGCGTGGTTCAATGATGTCGCGAATGGTGCCCAGCGCGTCACAGAAGTATTCCGCGTAGTCTTCCTGATCGCCACAGCCGAACAGCGCAACCAGCTTGCCGTTGAAATCAACCTCTTCCAGCGTCGGGAAGAAATCGTCCCAGTCACACTGCGCTTCGCCGTAGTACCAGGTTGGGATACCCAGCAGCAGGATGTCATAGCCTTCAAGATCTTCTTTGCTGCTCTTGGCGATGTCGTGCACATCGGCAACGTCTTTACCGAGCTGTTTTTGAATGTTTTTTGCGATGTTTTCGGTATTGCCGGTATCACTGCCGAAGAAAATGCCGATGATTGCCATGAGTAAAATAACCTCTTGAAACTTAATGGTATGGTGGCGCAATTTGTCCACGGATAAGGGCAATAATAGCAGAACAGACAACCCTGCGGAAACAGCTATCACGCAGGACTGCACTCTCTGCTACATGAAAAAAGAGGATAAAGGGGATTTTAAGACTTATGCCTTGCCGTGGAGCTGTTCAAGCTGGGCGATCAGCATCTCTTCAATCAGCTCGCTGCGGCTGATGTCGCGGGCGCTGGCCAGCTCGTTTAATGCGTCAACGGCATCGGCGTTGAGCTTTAATTCGACGCGCTTAAGCCCACGATTTTTATCGCGTTTAAGCTGGTTGCGTTTATTGATACGCAGCTGTTCATCACGCGAAAGCGGATTTGTCTTAGGACGTCCCGGGCGACGCTCATTCGCGAACAGATCTATTGTCGTGCGGTCCGTTTGTTCTTTGGCCATGATTTTGAGACTTCGGGGGAAAACAAGCCGCCCTGCTATAGCCCGGGCGATAAGCGCGCCATCATACATCACCGAAAACGGCACGCCAACGACTGGAAGCCCGCGGCCTTCCAGTCGCTGCCTTTTTAATCAATTCGCGGTATCAGAGAGATAGCGGCGGATGGCGCGCAGCACGGCGTCCGGTTTTTCGGCATGAACCCAGTGTCCGGCACCGGCGATGACATGCGCGCGCGCCTCGGGGAACTGCTTAAGCAATTCATCGCGGCAGGCTTCGGTAACGTACGGCGAATTGCCGCCGCGCACGAAGAGGGTAGGGTGGTGCCAGGCCGGAACCGGCTCCCAGCCGACGATATGGGGATACTGATCCCAGAGCACCGGCACGTTGAAGCGCCACTCGCCGTCGACAAAGGATTTCAGCAGAAACTGCACCACGCCCTCTTCGTCCAGATGTTCACGCATTATGGCGGCAGCCTGCTGGCGCGTGGCGACACCCGCCTGCGTGACCGCGTTGATGGCGGCAAAAATCTCGTCGTGGCGGCGCACGTGGTAATCCACAGGGGCAACGTCAATCACCACCAGGCCCGCAATACGTTCAGGCGCAAGCGCCGTCAGCGCCATTACCGCTTTGCCGCCCATTGAATGCCCGATCAGCGTCACCTTTTCGAGGTTATTGGCATCCAGCGTATCCAGAAGATCCTGCGCCATCGCCGGGTAGGTCATCTCCGGGGAGCGCCCGGAAAGTCCGTGATTACGCATATCCACCTGAAGGATGTCGTGATCGCTTACCAGTTCGCGCGCCAGTACGCCCAGGTTATCCAGGCTGCCAAACAGGCCGTGAACCAGTACGATGGGAGAATTATTGTTCGGCGATTGTGCAGATTGCGCTCGGGTATTCAATTTCATGGCAAAGTTCTTTTTTTACGTATGTCAGGTTAGGGTATCATGTTGACCATTCTGCCGCCCGGCTGCAAGGATCCAGTTTAATCTGACTTTTGCCGCCAACCCGGCTTGACGCTATCCGCTGTTGGGATTTGACCTTATACTCCCAACGACTTGTATTCAGATAAGATATCGCACTGGATTAAGATGAAAACAATCGAAGTTGATGACGAACTCTATCAGTATATCGCCAGCCAGACGCGGCATATCGGGGAGAGCGCGTCAGACATTTTACGGCGCATGCTTAAAATTTCCGCCGCCTCACAGCCTGTCACTCCCGTCGCGAAAGATGTCGTGTCTCAGACAAGCGTAGCCGCCCCGGCTAAGCCTGCCGCGATCCCGGCGAAAGACAAAGTCCGCGCCATGCGCGAGCTGCTGCTTTCCGACGAATACGCTGAGCAGAAAAAAGCGGTTAACCGCTTTATGCTGGTGCTGTCTACACTCTACTCACTGGATAACAAAGCGTTTGCCGAAGCGACCGAGTCGCTGCATGGCCGCACACGCGTCTATTTCGCGGGTGACGAGCAGACGCTGTTACTGAATGGCAATCAAACTAAGCCCAAACACGTTGCCGGTACGCCGTACTGGGTCATCACCAATACCAACACGGGCCGCAAGTGCAGCATGGTGGAACACATCATGCAGTCCATGCAGTTCCCGGCGGAATTGATTGAAAAGGTTTGCGGTACAATTTAACCCTTGCATAAGAAGGACCAGGCAATGGCAAATCACAGCCGTGCGGGACAACCTGCACAACAAAGCGATTTGATTAACGTCGCCCAGCTGACCGCTCAGTACTACGTGCTGAAGCCGGAAGTGGGTAACGCAGAACACGCAGTGAAGTTCGGTACATCTGGCCACCGCGGCAGCGCGGCGCGCCATAGCTTTAACGAACCGCATATTCTGGCCATTGCCCAGGCCATCGCGGAAGAGCGCGCTAAAAATGGCGTGACCGGCCCGTGCTATGTAGGCAAAGATACCCACGCCCTGTCCGAACCTGCCTTTATCTCCGTGCTGGAAGTGCTGGCAGCCAACGGCGTTGACGTCATCGTGCAGGAAAACAACGGCTTCACCCCAACCCCTGCGGTGTCTAACGCTATTCTGGTTCACAACAAGAAAGGCGGCGCGCAGGCGGACGGTATCGTGATTACCCCGTCCCACAACCCGCCGGAAGACGGCGGCATCAAATACAACCCGCCTAACGGTGGCCCGGCGGATACTAACGTCACGAAAGTGGTGGAAGATCGCGCCAACGCGCTGCTCGCAGACGGCCTGAAAGGGGTTAAGCGCATCTCTCTGGATGCGGCGATGGCCTCCGGTCATGTGAAAGAGCAGGATCTGGTGCAGCCGTTCGTGGAAGGGCTGGCGGATATCGTCGATATGGCGGCTATCCAGAAAGCGGGCCTGAAGCTCGGCGTGGATCCGCTCGGCGGCTCCGGTATCGAGTACTGGAAACGCATTGCGGAGCACTACAAGCTGGATCTGACCATCGTTAACGATCATGTCGATCAGACCTTCCGCTTTATGCATCTGGATAAAGACGGCGCGATCCGCATGGACTGCTCCTCTGAATGCGCGATGGCTGGCCTGCTGGCGCTGCGCGACAAATTCGACCTGGCGTTCGCTAACGACCCGGATTACGACCGTCACGGTATCGTGACCCCGGCCGGTCTGATGAACCCGAACCACTATCTGGCCGTTGCGATCAACTATCTGTTCCAGCATCGTCCACAGTGGGGCAAAGAGGTTGCCGTCGGTAAAACGCTGGTTTCCTCTGCGATGATCGACCGCGTAGTTGACGCGCTGGGCCGCAAGCTGGTGGAAGTGCCGGTAGGCTTCAAGTGGTTCGTTGATGGTCTGCACGACGGCAGCTTCGGCTTCGGCGGCGAAGAGAGCGCGGGGGCATCCTTCCTGCGCTTCGACGGCACGCCGTGGTCCACCGATAAAGACGGCATCATTATGTGCCTGCTGGCAGCGGAAATTACCGCTGTGACCGGGAAAAACCCGCAGGAGCACTATAACGAGCTAGCTGAACGCTTCGGCGCGCCAAGCTACAACCGTATCCAGGCGGGTGCGACCTCTGCGCAGAAAGCGGCGCTCTCTAAGCTTTCTCCTGAGATGGTCAGCGCAAGCACGCTGGCGGGCGACCCGATCACCGCGCGTCTGACGGCGGCACCGGGTAACGGCGCGTCTATCGGTGGCTTGAAAGTGATGACCGAAAACGGCTGGTTCGCCGCGCGTCCTTCCGGTACGGAAGATGCGTACAAAATCTACTGCGAAAGCTTCCTCGGCGCGGAACACCGTCAGCAGATCGAGAAAGAAGCGGTTGAGATTGTCAGCGAAGTGCTGAAGAACGCATAAGTGGTTTGGTGCGGGCTGATGCCCTCACCCCGTCACATACTAAAAACGGCAACCTCAGGGTTGCCGTTTTGCGTTTGTCTCGTCGCCGGGCATTTTTATGCTCACAGCATAAAGCGATAGCCAATCCCGGTTTCGGTTAACAGATGGCGCGGACGGGCGGGATCCGCTTCGAGTTTCTGACGAAGATGTCCCATATAGATGCGCAGATAGTGGCTGTGCTCCACCGCGTTCGGCCCCCACACCTGGTTTAGCAGCTGACGCTGGGTCAGCACTTTGCCGTGGTTATTGAGCAACACCGCCAGCAGGCGAAACTCAATCGGGGTGAGGTGGATCTCTTCGCTGCCGCGCTGAATGCGCCGCGAGGCTAAATCGACCTGAACGTCGGAGAAGGTATAGACCGGCTCGGAAGGGGCAGTGGTGCTATGCCGACGCAGCGCCACGCGCAGCCGCGCCTGTAGCTCGCCAATACCGAAAGGCTTAATCAGATAGTCGTCGGCCCCCGCATCCAGCGCGGCGATTTTGTCGGACTCTTCGGTTCGCGCCGAAAGCACCAGAATCGGCATCTGGCTCCACTGGCGCACCTCACGGATAAAATCGATGCCGTCACCGTCCGGCAGACCCAGGTCGAGGATGACCAGATCCGGCTTGCGGGTGGCGGCTTCAATCAGACCGCGCTGTAGCGTGCCGGCCTCGTGTACGCGCAGGCCGTCCCCCTCCAGCGCGGCGCGCAGAAAACGGCTAATGGCAAGCTCATCTTCAACAATCAGGACGTTAATCACAAATCCTCGGGATAGTCATCAAGTTCGGGCGGCGGATCGAGGGGAAGTGTAACACAAAAACGAGCGCCCCCTTCCGGGCGGGTGTGCGCCGAAATCGTGCCGCCGTGGACGTCGATAATGGCCTGGCAAATCGCCAGCCCCAGCCCGACGCCGGGAATGGCGGACTCCTTATTCCCGCGCGCGAATTTCTCAAAGATGGCCTGCTCTTGCCCGGCAGGGATCCCCGGCCCGGTATCCCACACCTCAAGCTGCAATGCCTGATTTTGTACCGTAGCGTTAATGCCGATCCGGGCTTTTTGCCCGGCGTATTTGGCGGCGTTTTCCAGCAGGTTGATCAGCACGCGCTCAAACAGCGGGCCGTCGACGTGAATTAAGGTCAAGGGTTCCGGCAGGTTCAGCTCAATATGGCGACCGCCCATCCCCGGCTCCAGCATTTTCAGAGCGCTGCCGACCACCTCTTCGAGGGTCAGCCACTCTTTCTTCAGGTTAAAGCCGCCGGACTGAATGCGCGCCATATCCAGCAGGTTGTTGACCAGTCGGGTGGTGTTCAGCACGTGCTCGCGGATTTCGCTGGCCTGCTTCGCGTGGCGGGAGCCTTCGGCGGCCAGATCCAGCGTCAGAATCTCTGACTGGCCAAAGAGCACCGTGAGCGGCGTGCGCAGATCGTGAGACAGCGCCGCCAGCAGGGAGTTGCGAATGCTTTCGCGCTCGCTCGCCAGCCGCGCCTGCTCTTCGCTGGCGGTCAGCGCCAGACGCTCAAGGGCGCTGGCGACCAGCAGGGTGAAGGTTTCCAGCAGGCGCTGCTGCTCGGGGATCATCAGCTGGCGTAGGTTGGAGGGCTCGACAATCACCAGCCCCTGATTTTTATCGGCGCTGCGCAGCGGCAGGATCTGATAAGGCACCCCCGGCAGCGTGTCGGTTCCCGCGCCTGCGGGCAGCCCTTTATCAAAGCTCCAGCGGGCGATGGCTTCGTCCCACGGCGTCATGCCGGAGGACGGGGTCAGCGGGCGTAAATGCCCGTGCTCGTCAGGAAGCAAAATCAGGTTGCTGGCGTGAAAGGTTGAGCGAATAAACTGCTCGCTGGTCTGGACGATATCCAGCGGCGTGCGCCCCACGGCCAGGGATTTGGACATCTCGTAAAGATGACGGGTGCGCTGTTCACGATAGCGGGCGATACGCGCCTGATAGCGCACCCCTGCCGTGAGGTTGCCGATCACCAGCCCGACGGTAAGCATCACGCCAAAGGTCAGGATGTACTGCACGTCAGACACCGCCAGCGTGCCGCGCGGAGCAATAAAGAACAGATCGAAGCTGATGACGTTAATGATCGTCGCCAGCACCGACGGCCAGCGCCCGTAAAACAGCGCCACGACGACTACGCCGAGCAGGTAGATCATTACCAGGTTGGCGGCATCAAAGGCAATCAGCCACTGGCTGGCAATAATGGTGATCAGCGCGCACAGCACGGCGGCCACCAGGCAGCCGCGGATCTGAATGCGCCATTTATCACCAAAGCTGCGTGCGTCCGGCAGACGGCCGGGCAGGGGGGCGGGTTTGTCGTCGAGCGCGACGATCACCAGATCAAGATCCGGTGCGCGGCGCGCCAGCCTGTCGGCAAACGACTCGCGGCTAAACCAGCGGCGATGCTGACGCCGGCCAATCACAATTTTGCCCAGGTTATGCTCCCGGGCGTAGCGCAGGATCGCTTTATCCTCCTGCGGTTCGGAAAGTGTGGCGGTTTCAGCGCCCAGCTCCTGCGCCAGCCGCAGCGAGCCTAAAATGGCCCGGCGCTGGTTTTCCGGCAGGGCGTGAAGCTGCGGCGTTTCAACGTAAACCGCGTGCCAGACGCTGCCAAACTTGGCGGCGAGGCGCGCGGCGGTGCGGATCAGCTTTTCGTTGCCGCTGCCGTGCCCAATGCACAGTAGAATGGCGTCGCGCGTATGCCAGACGCGCTCCTGTCCTTGCAGATCGCGCCAGGCGCGCATCTGGTCGTCTACCCTGTCGGCGGTGCGGCGCAGGGCCAGCTCGCGCAGGGCGATCAGGTTGCCTTTACGAAAGAAATGCTCGATGGCGCGTTCGGCCTGGCCTGCGATATAGACTTTGCCTTCGTGCAGGCGCTGGCGCAGATCGTCCGGCGGCAGGTCGACCAGCACCACTTCGTCGGCGGAATCAAAAAAGGGATCGGGCACGGTTTCGCGCACCTGGATGCCGGTCACGCCGCTCACCACGTCGTTAAGGCTCTCCAGATGCTGAACGTTAACGGTGGTGAACACGTCAATGCCCGCGTCGAGAAGTTCCTGCACGTCCTGCCAGCGCTTCGGGTGGCGCGAGCCGGGGGCGTTGCTGTGCGCGAGTTCGTCCATCAGGATCAGCGCCGGACGGCGGGCGAGGGCGGCATCCAGATCGAACTCGGTGACGAGCCTCCCCCGATGGCTGATGCGCCGGGGCGGCTGCGTCGCCAGCCCGTTAAGCAGCGACGCGGTCTCTTTGCGTCCGTGGGTTTCCACCACCCCGATAAGAATATCGAGCCCCTGCGCCCGTAACCGCCGGGCCTCCGTCAGCATGGCGAAGGTTTTCCCGACGCCCGCGCAGGCGCCGAAGAAAATTTTCAGCTTGCCGCGATGCGTCTCTGCGGTCTGTTCGAGCAGCCTGTCCGGATCCGGGCGCATAGGCTCGTCGGTCATTTAGTTTTTCCTTAGCGCGTCCAGCGCCAGATTCAGCTCAACAATATTCACTATCGGCGTCCCGATAAAACCGACCAGCGGCTTTTGCGTGTGCTCTGCTACCAGCTGGCTGACCTTTTCTGTGGTCAGCTGACGGGCGGCGGCAACGCGCGGGATCTGCCAGGCCACCGCCTGCGGCGTCAGGCTGTAGTCCAGGCCGCTGGCGGAGGCGGTCACTAGCTCGACGGGCACCTCACGGCTGGCCTGTGGATTGGCGGCGCGCAGGGCGGCAACGCGTTCGGCAACGGCGCTATCGAGCGCCGGGTTGCTGCCCGCCAGATTACTGCCGCCGGACGCCATCGGATTATACGGGCTTTCCGCCGTGGCGGAAGGACGGCCCTGGAAGTAGCGGGCGTCCGTAAAGCTCTGCCCAATCAGGCGGGAACCGCGATATTCACTGTTCTGGATAATCAGCGAGCCGTTCGCCCGATCCTGAAACCACCACTGGCCGAGCGCCGTTGTCACCAGCGGATACAGCCCGCCGGTGATGAGCGCTAACAGAATAAACAGAAGTATAGCGGGGCGTAACATAGTCATTTGATTCACCTTTTAAACCAGCCCGAACAGGGTTAACAGCACGTCGATCGCCTTAATCCCAATGAAGGGCACCACCAGCCCGCCGAGGCCGTAAATCCACAGGTTGCGGCGCAGCATGGCGGCGGCGGTCAGCGGCTTATAGCTCACCCCTTTCAGCGCCAGCGGGATCAGGAAGACGATAATCAGGGCGTTAAAAATCACCGCGCTGAGAATGGCCGAAGACGGGGAGTGCAGATGCATCACGTTCAGGGCGTTAAGCTGCGGATAGGTCGCCGCGAAGGCCGCCGGAATAATGGCGAAATACTTCGCCACGTCGTTGGCAATGCTGAAGGTGGTCAGCGAGCCGCGCGTCATCAGCATCTGTTTGCCGATGTGAACCACTTCGATCAGCTTGGTCGGGTTAGAGTCGAGGTCAACCATGTTGCCCGCCTCTTTTGCCGCCTGGGTACCGGAGTTCATCGCTACCGCCACGTCGGCCTGCGCCAGCGCCGGGGCGTCGTTGGTGCCGTCCCCGGTCATCGCCACCAGACGTCCTTCCGCCTGATACTGGCGAATCAATGCTAGCTTGGCTTCCGGCGTCGCTTCTGAGAGGAAATCGTCCACGCCCGCTTCGGCGGCAATGGCGGCGGCGGTCAGGCGGTTGTCCCCGGTGATCATCACCGTTTTGATCCCCATTTTGCGCAGCTGGGCGAAGCGCTCCTTGATGCCGCCCTTCACGATATCCTTCAGGGCAATCACCCCGAGCACGCGGGATCCTTCTGCCACCACCAGCGGGGTGGCACCCTGACGGGCGACGCTCTCGACCAGCTTGTCCACCTCCGGCGGGAAGTGGCCGTTGTTGGCCTCGACATGGCGACGGATCGCGTCAACCGAGCCTTTGCGGATCATCCGGTCCTGAATGTTGATGCCGCTCATGCGGGTCTGCGCGGTAAACGGCACAAAGGTCGCTTGCAGGCTCTGCACGTCGCGCTGGCGCAGGTTAAAGCGCTGCTTGGCGAGGATCACAATGCTGCGGCCTTCCGGCGTTTCATCGGCCAGCGACGAGAGCTGCGCCGCGTCCGCCAGCGTCTGTTCATCCACGCCCGGCGCGGGCAGGAAGTCAGACGCCTGACGGTTGCCGAGGGTGATGGTTCCGGTTTTGTCCAGCAGCAGCACGTCCACGTCACCTGCGGCTTCGACCGCGCGCCCGCTGGTGGCAATCACGTTGGCGCCGAGCATCCGGCTCATTCCGGCTACGCCAATGGCGGAAAGCAGGCCGCCGATGGTGGTCGGGATCAGGCAGACCAGCAGGGCCACCAGCACGGTGACGCTTACCGCCGTCCCGCCGTAAACGGAGAACGGCCACAGGGTCGCGGTTGCCAGCAGAAAGACGATGGTTAACGCCACCAGCAGAATGGTCAGCGCGATTTCGTTTGGCGTTTTGCGGCGCTGCGCCCCTTCAACCATCGCGATCATCCGGTCAAGGAAGGTTTCGCCCGGGTTGACGCTGCACTGGATCACCAGCCAGTCAGAGAGGATGCGCGTCCCGCCCGTTACCGAGGCGAAATCGCCGCCGGACTCACGGATCACCGGCGCGGACTCCCCGGTAATGGCGCTTTCGTCTACCGATGCGCCCCCTTCAATGACTTCGCCGTCGCAGGGGATGATGTCCCCGGCTTCCACCAGCACCACGTCGCCTTTACGCAGATCTTCTGCGGGAACCTGGTCCATCTGCGCGCCATATTTTGGCTCGCGCAGCCTGCGGGCGAAGGCGGTCTTTTTTACCCCTTTGAGGCTGTTGGCCTGGGCTTTACTGCGTCCTTCCGCCAGCGCTTCGGCGAAGTTGGCGAACAGCACGGTAAACCACAGCCACAGGCTGATGGCCCCGGTAAACAGGGCGTTCCCCGTCAGGTGCCCGGTGCTCATGGCGACGGCCAGCAGGGTAGTCAGTACGCTCCCAATCCAGACGATAAACATCACCGGGTTATGCCACTGAACGCGCGGGCTTAATTTTTTCACCGCATCCATAAGCGCCTGGCGAACGAGCGACGGTTCGAGCAGGGCCAGTTGTTTACGACTCATGACAAATACTCCGCAAAATCAGCGTAAAGAGAGAGTTTCCGCGACCGGGCCTAGCGCGAGGGCGGGGATAAAGGTCAACGCGCCCACCAGCAGCACGGTGCCGATCAGCAGGCCGATAAACAGCGCGCCGTGGGTAGGCAGCGTGCCGCTGGTGGTCGGCTGTATTTTTTTACTCACCAGCGAACCGGCAATGGCGAGGACGGGAATAATCACCCCGAAGCGGCCCACGAACATGCAGAACGCCAGCAGGCAGTTCCAGAATGGCGAGTTGGCGCTCAGGCCCGCAAAGGCGCTGCCGTTGTTGTTGGCGGCGGATGAGACGGCGTAAAGCACTTCGCTAAAGCCGTGAATGCCGGGGTTGAAGATGCCGCTGCGTCCGGCCTCGGTCATTAGCGCCAGCGCGGTGCCGAGCAGCACCAGCGCCGGAGTGACCAGGATCGCCAGCGCGGTGAGCTTCATCTCGCGCACGTCGATTTTTTTGCCGAGATATTCCGGGGTGCGGCCAATCATCAGCCCGGCGATAAACACCGCCAGCAGGACAAACAGCAGCATGCCGTACAGCCCGGATCCCACCCCGCCGAAGACCACTTCACCGATCTGCATCAGCCACATCGGGATCATCCCGCCGAGCGCGGTAAAGGAGTCGTGCATGGCGTTCACCGCACCGCAGGAGGCCGCCGTGGTGACCACCGCGTACAGGCTGCTGGCGAGAATGCCGAAGCGGCTCTCTTTGCCTTCCATATTGATATTGCTGTCCGCGCCAAGCGGCATAAAGTGGCCGTTGCCGTGCCATTCTGCCCACATCACCAGCGCCACGCAGACCACGAAGATGAGCGTCATCGCCCACAGCAGCGTGCGCCCCTGACGGCGGTCGTTGACCACATCACCAAAGGCAAAGCACAGGGCGGTGGGGATCAGGAAGATCGCCAGCATCTGCACGTAGTTGGTCAGAGCCGTGGGGTTTTCAAACGGGTGCGACGAGTTGGCGTTAAAGAAGCCGCCGCCGTTGGTGCCGAGCATCTTAATCGCCTCCTGTGAGGCCACCGGCCCCATCGGCAGCAGCCCGTTGGCCCCCTCCAGCGAGGTGTACGCGGTGTAGGGCAACAGGTTTTGCAGGGTGCCCTGCTGAATAAAGAACAGCGCAATCAGCAGCGACAGCGGGAGCAGGATCCACAGGGTAATGCGCGTCAGGTCAACCCAGGCGTTGCCCAGCGTGCCGACGTTCTGACGCGCAAAGGCGCGGGTCAGGGCGAAGATCACGGCGATGCCGCTGGCGGCAGAGAGGAAGTTCTGCACCGTTAAGCCCGCCATCTGGCTGAAGTAGCTAAGCGTGGTTTCCCCCGCATAGGACTGCCAGTTGGTATTGCTGACGAAGCTGACGGCGGTATTGAGCGCCAGATGCCAGGAGAGGCCCGGCAGCCGCTGTGGGTTCAGCGGCAGGCTGCCCTGTAGCATCAGCATCGCGAAGAGCACGATCAGCCCGACGATGTTCAGCAGCAGGATCGCCAGCAGGTACTGACGCCAGTTCATCTCCCGCTCGTTAATGCCGAGCACCCGCCAGAGGCCTTTTTCAACGCCGCCCGCCACCGGCAGCGCCACGTTGTTAATCATCCGCGCAAGCAAGGTTCCCAGCGGCCTTGCGAGCAGAAACAGCACCAGTAAAAAGCTGGCAATAAGCAAAAACGCCTGAGCAGCCATCAGAATGCCTCCGCATTAATCAGGGCGTAGACCAGATAACCCAATAACAGGAACACCAGCACGATGCCGGTAATCAGACCTGCACTCACACTTCACCTCCGGGTGACGTTTGTATTTGTGCTAACGGTAGGATTTACGGCGCAAAGATTTCGCAAAAATCAGGAGGAGGGGTGTAAAAAAAGTATAAAAATGGAAAAGCCACAATTTAACTATTGGTAAGTATTTTGTTAACTTTTCTGTAACTAACTTACGAGCCGAGTGTAAATATTCACTAAATGGATGAAAATAAGTGGTCGGATGAGTAGTAAAATTACAAACAAAACGATATTATTTTATCCAGCTCACAAATTTTAAATTTTCCGGATTGCGTTTCCGGCCAACTATAGGGGAGAAAAATATGGATCTTTATAAAGAGTATCCGGCTCATATCGTTCTGATGCGTCGCACTTTCGCTGTAGTGGCGGGTGTTCTGGCCCTGCCGGTGATGTTGTTCTGGAAAGATCGCGCACGTTTTTACAGCTATCTGCACCGCGTCTGGGCAAAAACCAGTGAAAAACCGGTCTGGATGGACCAGGCAGAAAAAGCGACCTGCGATTTCTACTGATACAGTTCTAAAAAAACCGCCTTTCGCAACAAGGCGGTTTTTTTGTGCCCGACGTACGGGTAAGGCCGCCTCGTGCGGCCTTTTTTGTTTTAACGCGTCTACACTTCATGGCAAAGTAGTTCAACGCGTGCCCCATTTTCTCTTTGGTGGCATAGCCTTATGGACATAATGGATATTTGCCAGGAGTTTTATGCCCACCCATCTCGTTTGGTTTCGCGCGGATTTACGCGTACACGATAACATCGCCCTTGCGGCCGCCTGCCGCGCTAAAAATGCCCGCGTGCTGGCCCTGTTTATTGCCACCCCCGAACAGTGGCGGGAGCATGAGATGGCCCCGCGCCAGGCGGCGTGTCTTGCGGCATACCTGAACGACCTGCAACATTCGCTTGCGGAAAAAGGGATCCCGCTGATCTATGAAGAAGTCGGCGATTTTGCGGCGCAGATCCAAAAGGTGCAGGACGTCTGCAAGCAGCATGAGGTCACGGATCTTTTTTATAACTACCAGTACGAATTCAACGAACAGCAGCGCGATCGCCAGCTGGAAAAGGTGCTGGACGAGGTGGTGTGTCAGGGGTTTGATGACAGCGTGATGCTGCCGCCCGGCAGCGTAATGACCGGCAGCCACGAGATGTATAAAGTCTTTACGCCGTTTAAAAACGCCTATATCAAACGGCTTAAAGAGGCGCTGCCCGAGTGCGTCCCCGCGCCGTCCGTCAGGGGCGATGCGATAACGGACGTGCAGGAACTGAGCTTCAACTATCCGCAAAAAGAGTTTGATGACACGCTGTTCCCGGCGACGGAAAAAGCGGCCATCGCCCGGCTTCGCCACTTCTGTAAAGAGGGGGCGGAGGATTACGAGGCGCAGCGCGATTTCCCGGCCATCGACGGCACCAGCCGCCTGTCGGTCTGCCTGGCGCTGGGCGCGCTCTCCCCGCGCCAGTGCCTGCATCGCCTGCTGGCTGAACAGCCGAAAGCGCTGGACGGCGGGGACGGCGCGGTGTGGCTTAATGAGCTTATCTGGCGCGAGTTCTATCGCCATCTGATGACATATCATCCAGGCTTATGTAAGCATCGTCCCTTCATTCGCTGGACCGAAAACGTAAAATGGCAGGACAACGAGGCGCACTTACAGGCCTGGCAGAAGGGGGCCACGGGCTACCCGATTGTGGATGCCGCCATGCGTCAGATGAATGAAACCGGCTGGATGCACAACCGTCTGCGTATGATTACCGCCAGCTTCCTGGTTAAAGATCTGCTTATCGACTGGCGTACCGGAGAGCGTTATTTTATTTCTCAGCTGATCGACGGCGATCTGGCCGCCAACAACGGCGGCTGGCAGTGGGCGGCCTCCACCGGAACGGATGCCGCGCCCTATTTTCGGATCTTTAACCCGACCACGCAGGGACAAAAATTTGATGCCGACGGCGAGTTTATTCGCCGCTGGGTGCCTGAACTGAAGGATGTCCCGGCAAAAGCGATCCACGACCCGTGGGCATGGGCGGACAAACAGCGCGTCACGCTGGATTACCCCCGCCCGATTGTCGACCATAAACAGGCGCGCGCCGCCACGCTGGCAGCGTATGAAGCCGCCCGTAAAGCTTAAGAGAGTCAGAATGAAAAATACCGCACTTGAAAGCCTGATTAACGAAAAACTGAACGCCAGCAGCTTTAGTGACTACGGTCCGAACGGGTTGCAGGTGGAAGGGCGTGAAAACATCCAGAAAATTATCACCGGGGTGACGGCAAGCCAGGCGCTGCTGGATGAAGCGGTGCGCCAGGAGGCGGATGCGATAATTGTGCATCACGGCTACTTCTGGAAAAACGAATCGCCGATTATTCGCGGCATGAAGCGCAATCGCCTGAAAACCCTGCTCTCTAACGACATCAACCTGTACGGCTACCATCTGCCGCTGGATGCGCACCCTGAGCTGGGCAACAACGTTCAGCTCGCGCAGCTGCTGGGCATTACCGTGATGGGCGAAATTGAACCGCTGGTGCCGTGGGGCGAGCTTTCTATGCCGGTTCCCGGCCTTGAACTGGCCTCCTGGATCGAAGCGCGTCTGGGGCGTCGTCCGCTGTGGTGCGGCGATACCGGACCGGACACCATCAAGCGCGTGGCCTGGTGTACCGGCGGCGGTCAGGGCTTTATCGACAGCGCGGCGCGTTTCGGCGTTGACGCGTTCATTACCGGCGAAGTGTCGGAGCAGACCGTCCACTCCGCGCGTGAGCAGGGCCTGCATTTCTACGCGGCCGGGCACCACGCCACGGAGCGCGGCGGTATTCGCGCCCTCAGCGAATGGCTGACCGAAAATACCGATCTGGACGTCACCTTTATTGATATCCCTAACCCTGCGTGATGAGAGGTGCCTGAGTGCAGCGAGCGCGTTGTTATCTTCTGGGTGAAACGGCAGTGGTTCTGGAGCTGGAGCCGCCTGTCACCCTTGCCACACAAAAGCGGATCTGGCGGCTGACGCAGCGTCTGCCCGAAATACCGGAAGTGGTGGAGGCCATTCCGGGGATGAACAATATCACCGTGGTGCTGCGCAATCCGCACATGAAGGCGCTGGACGCCATCGAGCGGTTGCAGCGCTGGTGGGAAGAGAGCGACGCGCTGGAGCCGGAATCCCGCGCCATCGACATCCCGGTGGTGTACGGCGGGGAGGGCGGCCCGGATCTGTCCGTGGTCGCAGCGCACAGCGGATTGACGGAGAAACAGGTGGTCGAGCTTCACGCCTCGGTGAACTACGTGGTCTGGTTCGTGGGGTTTCAGCCGGGCTTCCCCTATCTCGGCGGGCTGCCTACCGCGCTGCACACGCCGCGACGTGCCGAGCCGCGCCTGAGCGTGCCTGCGGGTACGGTGGCGATCGGCGGGGAGCAGACCGGCATCTATCCGCTGGCCTCACCCGGCGGCTGGCAGCTGATTGGCCACACGCCGGTGCCGCTGTTTGAGCCTTCACAGGCGTCGCCCATCCTGCTTCGTCCGGGCGACACGCTGCGCTTTATCCCGCAGAAGGAGGGGATATGTTAACGCTGATCCGCGCGGGGCTTTACACCTCGGTACAGGATGCGGGGCGCTTTGGCCTGCGCCAGTCGGGCGTGAGCTATTGCGGCGCGCTCGACAGGCCGTCGTTTGAGATTGCCAACCTGCTGGTGGGCAACCCCGCAAGCGCTGCGGCGCTGGAGATCACCCTCGGACAGTGCGTGGTGGAGTTTAGCGAAGAGACCTGGTTCGCCCTGACCGGCGCAGGCTGTGACGCGACGCTGGACGGCAAAGCGGCGTGGACCGGCTGGCGTTTGCGCGCCAGAGCGGGCCAGCAGCTGGTGCTTAACCGCCCGCGTCACGGGGTTCGCAGCTACCTTGCCGTGGCCGGGGGCATTGACGTGCCGGAGGTGATGGGCTCGTTAAGCACCGATGCTAAAGCCGCTATCGGCGGGCGTGAAGGGCGGCTGTTGCGCGACGGCGATCGGCTGGCGGTGAAGCCGTCTGACCGCCACTTCACCACCACGCAGGGGGTAAAACAGCTGCTGTGGGGCAACCGCATTCGCGCCCTGCCGGGGCCGGAATATCAGGAGTTCGACGCGGTCTCGCAGGAGTCCTTCTGGCGCTCGCCCTGGTATCTTAGCCCGCAGAGTAACCGCATGGGTTACCGCTTGCAGGGTCAGCCGCTGACCCGCACGACGGACCGCGAATTATTGTCGCACGGGCTGCTGCCGGGCGTGGTGCAGGTGCCGCCAAACGGGCAGCCGATTGTGCTGATGAACGACGCCCAGACCACGGGCGGCTATCCGCGTATCGCCTGTATTATCGATGCCGACAGGTATCATCTGGCGCAGATCCCGCTCGGACAGCCGATCCATTTCGTTCAGTGCTCGCTGGAAGAGGCGCTCGACGCGCGTCAGGATCAGCAGCGCTTTTTACAGCAAATGGCGTGGCGACTCGATGGTAAAGATTGATTTAAACGCCGATCTGGGCGAGGGCGGAAGCGCAGATGCGGAGCTGATGACGCTGGTGTCGTCGGTGAATATCGCCTGCGGCTTTCACGCGGGCGATGCGCAGAGCATGCTGACGAGCGTGCGCCACGCGATAAAAAACGGCGTCGCCATTGGCGCCCATCCGGGCTTCCCGGACCGGGAAAATTTCGGCCGCACGGCCATGACGTTGCCGCCCGAAACGGTCTATGCCCAGACGCTTTATCAGATTGGCGCGCTGGAGGTGATTGTCCGCTCGCAGCAGGGCGTGCTGCGCCACGTCAAGCCCCACGGGATGCTCTACAACCAGGCGGCGAAAGAGCCTGCGCTGGCCGACGCGATTGCCCGGGCGGTGCGTGACGCGAATCCGCGGCTGATCCTCACGGGCCTTGCGGGAAGCGAGCTGATCCGCGCCGGGCAGCGTTACGGGCTCATCACCCGGCAGGAGGTGTTTGCCGACCGGGGATATCAGCCGGACGGCACGCTGGTTCCGCGTCACCAGCCGGGCGCGCTGATTACCGACGAGGAAAAGGCGCTTGAACAGACGCTGGAGATGGTGCGCGACGGGCGGGTGAAAACCTGCGACGGGTCGCGGGCACAGGTGCAGGCAGACACGGTTTGTTTACACGGTGATGGCGAGCACGCGCTGCTGTTTGCGCGTCGGCTCCGGGCGGCGTTTGCCGCGCAGGGGATCCTCGTCAGCGCCTGAATTTCACAATAAGGACACGATATGCCAGAAGGTCCGGAGATCCGCCGCGCGGCGGATAGCCTGGAGGCGGCGATAAAAGGCAAACCGTTGACGGAAGTCTGGTTTGCTTTCCCTCAGCTGAAACCGTTTGAAAGCGAGCTTGTCGGGCAGACGGTGACCCATATAGAAACCCGGGGCAAAGCGCTGCTGACCCACTTTTCCCATAACCTCACGTTATATAGCCATAACCAGCTTTACGGCGTCTGGCGGGTGGTGAATGCGGGGGAAGAGTTACAAACGTCCCGGATACTGCGCGTGAAATTGCAGACGGCGGATAAAGCTATCCTGCTGTACAGCGCGTCGGATATCGAAATGTTAACGCCGGAGCAGCTGCTCACCCACCCCTTCCTGCAACGGGTTGGCCCGGACGTGCTGGACATGGGCCTGACGGCGAGCGACGTTAAAGAACGTCTGCTGTCGCCCAAGTTCCGTAACCGGCAGTTCTCCGGGCTGCTGCTCGACCAGGGATTTCTCGCCGGGCTGGGCAACTATCTGCGGGTGGAAATCCTCTGGGCGGTGGGGCTGGCACCGCAGCACAAGGCGTCGCAGTTAAGCGATGAACAGCTGGAGGCGCTGTCCCACGCGCTGCTGGATATTCCCCGGCTGTCGTACAACACGCGCGGCAGGGTGGATGAGAACAAGCATCACGGGGCGCTGTTCCGCTTTAAGGTGTTTCATCGGGCAGGGAAGAAGTGCGAGCGGTGCGGCGGGATTATTGACAGGACAACGCTCTCGTCGAGGCCGTTTTACTGGTGTCCGCACTGCCAGAAATAAAAGAAAACGGTAACCCTGAGGTTACCGTTTTTAATCTTTTCACCCTCTCCCTGTGGGAGAGGGCCGGGGTGAGGGCATCAGGCCGCACCCAGTGTCTTTTAGCGCTTAATATCGTTCTTAAAATCACGCTGCTCGTAGCCGGTGTACAGCTGACGAGGACGGGCGATTTTCATGCCTTCGCTGTGCATTTCGTTCCAGTGCGCAATCCAGCCGACGGTACGCGCCATCGCGAAGATCACGGTGAACATGGAAGACGGAATACCCATCGCTTTCAGAATGATACCGGAGTAGAAGTCCACGTTCGGGTAGAGTTTCTTCTCGATGAAGTACGGGTCGTTCAGCGCGATGTGTTCCAGCTCCATCGCCACTTCCAGCAGATCGTCTTTGGTGCCCAGCTCTTTCAGCACTTCGTGGCAGGTTTCACGCATCACGGTCGCGCGCGGGTCATAGTTTTTGTAAACACGGTGACCGAAGCCCATCAGACGGAAGGAGTCATTCTTGTCTTTCGCGCGGCGCACGAACTCAGGAATGTGCTCAACGGAGCTGATCTCTTCCAGCATTTTCAGGGCTGCTTCGTTCGCGCCGCCGTGCGCCGGTCCCCACAGGGAGGCGATACCCGCAGCGATACAGGCGAACGGGTTCGCGCCTGACGAGCCAGCGGTACGGACGGTAGAGGTAGAGGCGTTCTGTTCGTGGTCAGCGTGCAGGATCAGAATACGGTCCATTGCGCGTTCCAGCACCGGGTTCACTTCGTACTCTTCGCATGGAGTAGAGAACATCATGCGCAGGAAGTTGCCCGCGTAGGAGAGGTCGTTGCGTGGATAAACGAACGGCTGACCGATGGAATATTTGTAGCACATCGCCGCCATGGTTGGCATTTTGGACAGCAGGCGGAAGGCCGCGATGTCACGGTGGCGAGGGTTATTCACGTCCAGGGAGTCGTGGTAGAACGCGGCCAGGGCGCCGGTAATACCGCACATGACCGCCATCGGATGTGAATCACGACGGAACGCATGGAACAGACGGGTGATCTGCTCATGAATCATGGTGTGACGGGTCACGGTGGTTTTGAATTCATCGTACTCTGCCTGGGTCGGCTTTTCGCCGTTCAGCAGGATGTAGCACACTTCCAGATAGTTGGATTCGGTGGCTAACTGATCGATGGGGAAGCCGCGATGGAGCAGGATACCTTCGTCACCGTCAATGTAGGTGATTTTGGATTCGCAAGATGCGGTAGAGGTGAATCCAGGGTCAAAGGTGAAAACCCCTTTGGAACCCAGCGTACGGATATCAATAACATCCTGACCGAGCGTGCCTTTTAGCACATCCAGTTCAATAGCATCACCACCGTTGAGGGTGAGTTTTGCCTTTGTATCAGCCATTTACGGTCTCCTTAGCGCCTTATGCTTAAGACTGCGCTTACCGGATTTGCTTTCAGCTGTTAATCACCGTTACCAGATTGTTATTTGGCTTACCGCTCAGCTCACGAGGAGAAACCAGGGTACAGAGCTATGGCGCCTTGCAGGTAAACGAATGAAAAATCAGTGAAACAACAGCAAATCAGTGTCTTTGCAGTCCGAATTATTCAAACCTGTATATCACTAATAACTGTCCTGATAACTTCGGTCAATACCGTCACACTGTTACATAACTATTTGTCAGGTGAAAGAGAGACCTCATAACTTTTGCGCATTATATGCCTTTTCTGCTGACGTTTGTAACAATATTGTTTAACATTTGTCAAATCAGATGATTAAAAATTAAAAATATGTTGTTATCGTGACCCTGATCACTGTTCCAGAGAAAACCCGACAAACTGTATGTAGGTTAATTGTAATGATTTTGTGAACGGCCTATACTGCCGCCAGGTCTCCGGAACACCCTGCAATCCCGAGCCACCCAGCGTTGTAACGTGTCGTTTTAGCATTTGGAAGCAATGTTTTGCATGACGCGCAGTTATAGAAATGGAACGCTGCTTGACCCGCATCGCAGTCCGGAGGAAGGAAACAATAAGAACAGCATGTGGGCGTTATTCATGATAAGAAATGTGAAAAAACAAAGACCTGTCAATCTGGATCTCAAAACGATCCGATTCCCCGTAACAGCAATAGCGTCCATTTTGCACCGCGTTTCTGGTGTGATTACGTTCGTGGCAGTGGGTATTCTGCTGTGGTTACTGGGAACCAGCCTCTCCTCTCCTGAAGGATTCCTTCAGGCCTCTGCCATTATGAACAGCTTCTTCGTGAAATTTATCATGTGGGGCATTCTGACCGCGCTGGCATACCACGTTGTAGGTGGTGTTCGCCATATGCTGATGGACTTTGGCTATCTGGAAGAAACCTTCGAATCCGGGAAACGCTCCGCTAACATTTCATTTGTTATCACTGTCGTGCTTTCACTTCTCGCAGGAGTTCTCGTATGGTAAGCAACGCCTCCGCATTAGGACGCAACGGCGTACATGACTTCATTCTGGTCCGTGCCACCGCTATCGTTCTCACCCTTTATATCATCTACATGATCGGTTTCTTCGCCACCAGCGGACCGCTGACGTGGGAAATCTGGAGTGGGTTCTTCGGCTCTGCCTTCACCAAAGTCTTCACCCTGCTGGCGCTGTTCTCCATCCTTATTCATGCCTGGATTGGCATGTGGCAGGTGTTGACCGATTACGTTAAACCACTGGCTATCCGCCTTCCTCTGCAACTGATTATCGTCGTTGCGCTCGTGGTTTACGTTATTTATGGATTCGTTGTGGTGTGGGGTGTGTAATGAAACTGCCAGTCAGAGAATTTGATGCTGTTGTGATTGGTGCGGGTGGCGCAGGTATGCGCGCCGCACTGCAAATTTCCCAGAGCGGCCAGACCTGTGCGCTGCTCTCTAAAGTCTTCCCGACCCGTTCTCATACCGTATCCGCGCAGGGCGGTATCACCGTTGCGCTGGGCAATTCCCATGAAGATAACTGGGAATGGCACATGTATGACACGGTAAAAGGCTCCGACTACATCGGTGACCAGGACGCTATCGAATATATGTGTAAAACCGGCCCGGAAGCGATTCTGGAGCTGGACCATATGGGCCTGCCGTTCTCCCGTCTGGAAAACGGCACCATCTATCAACGTCCGTTTGGCGGCCAGTCGAAGAACTTCGGCGGCGAGCAGGCGGCACGTACTGCGGCAGCGGCTGACCGTACCGGCCACGCGCTGCTGCACACCCTGTATCAGCAGAACCTGAAAAACCACACCACTATCTTCTCCGAATGGTATGCGCTGGATCTGGTTAAAAACGCCGATGGTGCCGTCGTAGGGTGTACCGCGCTGTGCATCGAAACCGGTGAAGTGGTCTACTTCAAAGCCCGTGCAACCGTGCTGGCAACCGGCGGTGCAGGCCGTATTTACCAGTCCACCACCAACGCCCACATCAACACCGGTGACGGCGTCGGTATGGCTATCCGCGCGGGCGTGCCGGTGCAGGATATGGAAATGTGGCAGTTCCACCCAACCGGTATCGCCGGTGCGGGCGTGCTGGTCACAGAGGGCTGCCGTGGTGAAGGCGGCTACCTGCTGAACAAACACGGCGAGCGCTTTATGGAGCGTTATGCCCCGAATGCGAAAGACCTGGCGGGTCGTGACGTGGTGGCGCGTTCCATCATGATCGAAATCCGTGAAGGTCGCGGCTGTGACGGCCCGTGGGGTCCACACGCCAAGCTGAAGCTTGACCATCTGGGTAAAGAAGTTCTGGAATCCCGCCTGCCGGGCATCCTGGAGCTGTCCCGCACCTTCGCCCACGTTGACCCGGTGAAAGAGCCGATTCCGGTTATCCCAACCTGCCACTACATGATGGGCGGTATTCCGACCAAAGTGACCGGCCAGGCGCTGACCGTGAACGAGCAGGGTGAAGACGTGGTGATCCCGGGCCTGTTCGCGGTAGGCGAAATTGCCTGCGTATCGGTACACGGTGCGAACCGACTGGGCGGCAACTCGCTGCTGGACCTGGTGGTGTTTGGTCGCGCGGTGGGCCTGCATCTGCAAGAGTCTATTGCCGAGCAGGGCGATCTGCTTGATGCCACCGACGACGAAATCGACGCTTCCCTTGAGCGCCTCAACCGCTGGAACGGCAACCGTAACGGCGAAGATCCGGTAGAAATCCGTAAAGCGCTTCAGGAATGTATGCAGCACAACTTCTCGGTGTTCCGCGAAGGTGACGCGATGGCGAAAGGGCTTGAGCAGCTGAAGGCGATCCGCGAGCGTCTGAAAAATGCCCGTCTGGACGACACCTCCAGCGAGTTCAACACCCAGCGCGTTGAGTGTCTGGAGCTGGATAACCTGATGGAAACCGCCTTCGCCACCGCGATGTCGGCAAACTTCCGTACCGAGAGCCGTGGCGCGCATAGCCGCTTCGACTTCCCGGATCGCGATGACGAAAACTGGCTGTGCCATTCCCTGTATCTGCCAGAGTCGGAATCCATGACGCGTCGTAGCGTCAATATGGAACCGAAACTGCGTCCGGCGTTCCCGCCGAAGATTCGTACTTACTAATGCGGAGACAGGATAATGAAACTCGAATTCTCAGTTTATCGTTATAACCCGGATGTAGACGATGCTCCGCGTATGCAGGATTACACGCTGGAAGCAGAAGAAGGCCGTGACATGATGCTGCTGGATGCGTTAATCCAGCTGAAAGAAAAAGATCCGACCCTGTCGTTCCGCCGCTCCTGCCGTGAAGGGGTGTGTGGCTCGGATGGCGTCAACATGAACGGTAAAAATGGTCTGGCCTGCATCACGCCAATTTCGGCGTTGCAGCGAGCGGGTCAGAAAATTGTTATCCGTCCTCTGCCTGGGCTGCCGGTCGTTCGCGATTTGGTGGTAGACATGGGGCAATTCTATGCACAATATGAGAAGATTAAGCCTTACTTATTGAATAATGGGCAAAATCCACCCGCTCGCGAGCATTTACAGTCGCCTGAGCAGCGTGAAAAACTCGACGGTCTTTACGAGTGTATTCTCTGCGCATGTTGTTCTACGTCCTGCCCGTCGTTCTGGTGGAACCCGGACAAATTTATCGGCCCGGCCGGTCTGCTGGCTGCCTATCGCTTCCTGATCGATAGCCGCGACACCGAAACCGATAGCCGTCTGGAAGGACTGAGTGACGCTTTCAGCGTATTCCGCTGCCATAGCATCATGAACTGCGTCAGTGTGTGTCCGAAGGGGCTGAACCCAACGCGCGCCATCGGCCATATTAAGTCGATGCTGTTGCAGCGCAGTGCGTAAGTAGTGAGAGGGGAGCGGTGTTCCCCTCACCCTAACCCTCTCCCACAGGGAGAGGGAACAGATTGCAGGAAATCTTTAAAAACTGCCGACGACCTTCCCCCTCTCCCCGTGGGAGAGGGTCGGGGTGAGGGGGAAACCCCTAAGACAGTTTCTAAAGGTTCCTTCGCGGGCCAGAAAGAGCTCGCAGGTGAACCCCGGCACGTACACGCGTGGTGTGCGTGGTAGTTTCTACGGCGAAAGTAAGCATAAAAATGCTTAAGGGATCACGATGCAGAACGGCGCAATGAAAGCCTGGCTGGACTCTTCTTACCTCTCTGGTGCCAACCAGAGCTGGATAGAACAGCTCTATGAAGACTTCTTAACCGATCCTGACTCAGTGGACGCAAACTGGCGTTCCATGTTCCAGCAGTTGCCTGGTACAGGGGTCAAACCGGATCAATTCCATTCCAAAACACGTGATTATTTCCGTCGTCTGGCGAAGGATGCCTCACGTTACTCTTCTGCGATTTCCGACCCTGATACCAATGCGAAGCAGGTTAAAGTCCTGCAACTTATCAACGCTTATCGCTTCCGTGGTCACCAGCATGCGAATCTCGATCCGCTGGGACTGTGGCAGCAAGACCGTGTGGCGGATCTCGATCCGGCGTACCACGATCTGACCGAGGCCGATTTCCAGGAAAGCTTTAACGTAGGTTCTTTTGCTATCGGCAAAGACACGATGAAGCTGGGCGAGCTGATTGATGCGCTCAAACAGACCTACTGCGGCTCCATCGGCGCGGAATATATGCACATTACCTCCACCGAAGAGAAACGCTGGATCCAGCAGCGTATCGAATCCGTGGCGGGCCACGCTAATTTCTCTACCGAAGAGAAAAAACGCTTCCTGAGTGAACTGACCGCCGCAGAGGGCCTTGAGCGCTATCTGGGTGCGAAATTCCCTGGCGCAAAACGCTTCTCGCTGGAAGGCGGCGATGCATTAGTGCCAATGCTCAAAGAGCTGATTCGCCATGCGGGCAACAGCGGCACGCGCGAAGTGGTACTGGGCATGGCGCACCGTGGTCGTCTGAACGTGCTGGTCAACGTGCTGGGTAAAAAACCGCAGGACCTGTTCGACGAATTCGCGGGCAAACATAAAGAACATCTCGGCACCGGTGACGTGAAGTACCACATGGGCTTCTCGTCTGATATCGAAACCGACGGCGGCCTGGTTCACCTGGCGCTGGCGTTTAACCCGTCGCACCTGGAGATCGTCAGCCCGGTGGTTATCGGTTCCGTGCGCGCCCGTCTGGATCGTCTGGACGAGCCAAGCAGCAACAAGGTACTGCCAATCACCATTCACGGCGATGCGGCGATTACCGGACAGGGCGTGGTTCAGGAAACCCTGAACATGTCGAAAGCGCGTGGTTACGAAGTGGGCGGTACCGTTCGCATCGTGATCAACAACCAGGTGGGCTTCACCACCTCTAACCCGCTGGACGCACGTTCTACCCCATACTGCACCGACATCGGTAAGATGGTTCAGGCGCCCATCTTCCACGTCAACGCGGATGACCCGGAAGCCGTGGCTTTCGTTACCCGTCTGGCGCTGGACTTCCGTAATACCTTCAAGCGCGACGTGCTGATTGACCTGTTCTGCTACCGCCGTCACGGCCACAACGAAGCCGACGAGCCAAGCGCAACCCAGCCGTTGATGTACCAGAAAATCAAAAAACACCCAACGCCACGCAAAATCTACGCGGACAAGCTGGAAGCGGACAACGTAACCACGCTGGAAGATGCGACCGAAATGGTCAACCTCTACCGTGATGCGCTGGATGCGGGTGAATGCGTCGTGAAAGAACTGCGCCCGATGAACATGCATTCGTTCACCTGGTCGCCGTACCTCAACCACGAGTGGGATGAGAGCTACCCGAACAAGGTCGAAATGAAGCGCTTGCAGGAGCTGGCTAAACGCATCAGCACCGTGCCGGACGCTATCGAAATGCAGTCCCGCGTAGCGAAAATTTACGCTGACCGTCAGTCCATGGCAGCAGGCGAGAAGCTGTTCGACTGGGGCGGCGCGGAAACACTGGCATACGCCACGCTGGTTGACGAAGGCATTCCTGTACGTCTGTCCGGTGAAGACGCGGGCCGTGGCACCTTCTTCCACCGTCACGCCGTGGTTCACAACCAGTCCAACGGTTCCACCTACACGCCACTCCAGCACGTGCATAACGGTCAGGGCCAGTTCAAGGTCTGGGACTCCGTGCTGTCTGAAGAGGCGGTACTGGCATTTGAATACGGCTACGCCACCGCAGAACCGCGCACCCTGACCATCTGGGAAGCGCAGTTCGGCGACTTCGCCAACGGTGCGCAGGTGGTGATCGACCAGTTCATCTCCTCCGGCGAGCAGAAGTGGGGCCGTATGTGTGGCCTGGTCATGCTGCTGCCGCACGGTTACGAAGGGCAGGGGCCGGAGCACTCCTCCGCGCGTCTGGAGCGTTATCTGCAACTCTGCGCCGAGCAGAACATGCAGGTGTGCGTGCCGTCTACCCCGGCTCAGGTTTACCACATGCTGCGTCGTCAGGCGCTGCGCGGTATGCGCCGTCCGCTGGTGGTGATGTCGCCTAAGTCGCTGCTGCGTCATCCGCTGGCGGTGTCCAGCCTTGACGAACTGGCTAACGGCACCTTCCTGCCGGCTATCGGCGAGGTGGACGAGCTTGATCCGAAAGGGGTTAAGCGTGTCGTCATGTGTTCTGGTAAGGTTTATTACGACCTGCTGGAACAGCGCCGCAAGAACGATCAGAAAGATGTCGCCATCGTGCGTATCGAGCAGCTTTATCCATTCCCGCATCAGGCGATGCAGGACGTGCTGAAACAGTACGCTCACGTACATGATTTTGTCTGGTGCCAGGAAGAGCCGCTCAACCAGGGCGCATGGTATTGCAGCCAGCATCATTTCCGTGAAGTGATTCCATTTGGGTCTGCTCTGCGTTACGCAGGTCGCCCGGCCTCCGCCTCTCCGGCGGTAGGGTATATGTCCGTTCACCAGAAGCAGCAACAAGATCTGGTCAATGACGCGCTGAACGTCGATTAATTAAAGGATACAAAATGAGTAGCGTAGATATTCTTGTTCCCGACCTGCCTGAATCCGTAGCAGACGCCACCGTCGCCACCTGGCATAAAAAACCGGGCGATAGCGTTAAACGTGATGAAGTGCTGGTTGAAATCGAAACTGACAAAGTGGTACTGGAAGTACCGGCATCGGCGGATGGTGTTCTGGATGCGGTGCTGGAAGACGAAGGCACCACCGTAACCTCTCGTCAGATCCTGGGTCGCCTGCGTGAAGGCAACAGCGCGGGCAAAGAGTCCAGCGCCAAATCTGAAGAGAAAGCGTCTACCCCTGCACAGCGTCAGCAGGCTTCTCTGGAAGAGCAGAGCAACGACGCGCTCAGCCCGGCGATCCGTCGCCTGCTGGCCGAGCACAGCCTCGACCCGGCTGCCATTAAAGGCACCGGCGTGGGTGGCCGTCTGACTCGCGAAGACATCGACAAGCATCTGGCGAAAGGGCCTTCTGAAGCGAAAGCGGAAGCCAAAGCCCCTGCGGCGACGGCAGCACAGCCTGCGCCAGCGCTGGGCGCACGCAGCGAAAAACGCGTGCCGATGACCCGCCTGCGCAAGCGCGTGGCCGAGCGTCTGCTGGAAGCGAAAAACTCCACCGCGATGCTGACCACCTTCAACGAAGTCAACATGAAGCCAATCATGGATCTGCGTAAGCAGTACGGTGACGCGTTCGAAAAACGTCACGGTATCCGTCTGGGCTTTATGTCCTTCTACGTGAAGGCAGTGGTTGAAGCGCTGAAACGCTACCCGGAAGTGAACGCGTCCATCGATGGTGATGACGTGGTTTACCACAACTACTTCGATGTGAGCATGGCGGTTTCTACGCCGCGCGGCCTGGTGACCCCGGTTCTGCGTGATGTTGACACCCTGGGCATGGCTGACATTGAGAAAAAGATCAAAGAGCTGGCCGTTAAGGGCCGCGACGGCAAACTGACCGTTGACGACCTGACCGGCGGTAACTTCACCATTACCAACGGCGGCGTGTTCGGTTCCCTGATGTCTACCCCGATCATCAACCCACCGCAGAGTGCGATCCTGGGTATGCACGCCATTAAAGATCGTCCGATGGCGGTCGACGGTAAAGTGGAGATCCTGCCAATGATGTACCTGGCGCTCTCTTACGATCACCGCCTGATCGACGGACGCGAGTCCGTGGGCTTCCTGGTTGCCATTAAAGAGCTGCTGGAAGATCCAACGCGTCTGCTGCTGGACGTGTAGAAGTTTTTTAGCATCACCTGCCCTGTAGGCCGGACGCGCGTAGCGCTGGCCTACAGGTTTGAAATAACGATTACCCTGAAGGATGGATAGAACACATGAACTTACATGAATATCAGGCCAAACAGCTGTTTGCCCGGTATGGCTTACCGGCTCCGGTGGGTTATGCCTGTACTACCCCACGTGAAGCAGAAGAAGCCGCATCAAAAATCGGCTCCGGCCCTTGGGTAGTTAAGTGTCAGGTTCACGCTGGTGGCCGTGGTAAAGCGGGCGGTGTGAAGGTTGTTAAGAGCAAAGAAGAGATCCGTGCGTTCGCTGAACATTGGCTCGGCAAACGTCTGGTGACCTACCAGACGGACGCGAACGGCCAGCCGGTTAACCAGATCCTGGTTGAAGCCGCGACCGATATCGCAAAAGAATTGTACCTCGGGGCGGTTGTCGATCGTAGCTCCCGTCGCGTGGTGTTCATGGCGTCTACCGAAGGCGGCGTGGAAATCGAAAAAGTGGCGGAAGAGACGCCGCACCTGATCCATAAAGTCGCTATCGATCCGCTGGCAGGCCCAATGCCTTACCAGGGTCGCGAGCTGGCGTTCAAACTGGGTCTGGAAGGCAAGCTGGTTCAGCAGTTCACCAAGATCTTCATGGGCCTGGCGACGATCTTCCTGGAGCGCGATCTGGCGCTGATCGAAATCAACCCGCTGGTGATCACCTCCCAGGGCGACCTGATCTGCCTCGACGGCAAGCTGGGCGCTGACGGTAACGCGCTGTTCCGCCAGCCGGATCTGCGCGAAATGCGCGACCAGTCTCAGGAAGATCCGCGTGAAGCGCAGGCGGCACAGTGGGAACTGAACTACGTGGCGCTCGATGGCAACATCGGCTGCATGGTTAACGGTGCGGGCCTGGCAATGGGCACCATGGACATCGTTAAGCTGCACGGCGGTGAGCCGGCAAACTTCCTCGACGTTGGCGGTGGCGCAACCAAAGAGCGCGTAACCGAAGCGTTCAAAATCATCCTCTCTGATGACAACGTGAAAGCCGTTCTGGTTAACATCTTCGGCGGTATCGTGCGCTGCGACCTGATCGCTGACGGTATCATCGGTGCGGTAGAAGAAGTGGGTGTTAACGTTCCGGTGGTTGTGCGTCTGGAAGGTAACAACGCTGAACTCGGCGCGAAAAAACTGGCTGACAGCGGCCTGAATATTATTGCAGCGAAAAGTCTGACGGATGCAGCTCAGCAGGTTGTTGCCGCAGTGGAGGGGAAATAATGTCCGTTTTAATTAATAAAGATACCAAGGTTATCTGCCAGGGCTTCACCGGTAGCCAGGGTTCATTCCACTCCGAACAGGCGATCGCCTACGGCACGCAGATGGTTGGCGGCGTAACGCCAGGCAAAGGCGGCACCACGCACCTGGGCCTGCCGGTGTTCAACACCGTGCGTGAAGCGGTAGAAGCGACGGGCGCTACCGCGACCGTTATCTACGTTCCGGCTCCGTTCTGTAAAGACTCCATTCTCGAAGCGATCGACGCGGGCATTAAGCTCATCATCACCATCACCGAAGGCATCCCGACGCTGGATATGCTGACCGTGAAGGTGAAGCTGGACGAAGCGGGCGTGCGCATGATTGGCCCGAACTGCCCAGGCGTTATCACCCCGGGCGAGTGCAAAATCGGCATCATGCCTGGCCACATTCACAAGCCGGGCAAAGTGGGCATCGTTTCCCGCTCCGGTACGCTGACCTATGAAGCGGTTAAGCAGACCACCGACTACGGCTTCGGCCAGTCTACCTGTGTCGGTATCGGCGGTGACCCGATCCCGGGCTCTAACTTCATCGATATCCTGAAGCTGTTCCAGGAAGATCCACAGACCGAAGCGATCGTGATGATCGGCGAGATCGGCGGTAGTGCGGAAGAAGAAGCGGCTGCTTATATCAAAGATCACGTCACCAAGCCGGTTGTGGGCTACATCGCGGGCGTAACGGCGCCAAAAGGCAAACGTATGGGCCACGCGGGCGCCATCATTGCCGGGGGTAAAGGCACGGCGGATGAGAAATTCGCCGCGCTGGAAGCCGCAGGCGTGAAAACCGTGCGTAGCCTGGCCGACATCGGCGAAGCGCTCCAGTCCATCATTAAGTAACTCCTCTCTGCTCCCGGTAACGGGAGCCTGAAATAAAAAAAATGTCCGTTTCGACATGGTTGGCCGCTGAAAAGCGGCCTTTTTTATTGGCGGTTTTGTGAACCCCGTTTTCTGCTGGCTGAAAAACGTGCAAACAAAACGGGCATAGGGCAGGCAAAAAAAATCTCATCACGAAATGGTCACAATGAGGTGTTAATTTACAGCGGGTTAAAAGTAAATTAATTGTTATTTGTTTTCCCGCGTGAAGGAGAAATGGAAAGTGGCAGCGGAACGGCTAAAATGAGAAGTTTGTCGCCGTCAAAAATAGATATTCGTTTTCGTTAATTAAAATCACCTCTATTTATATTATTTCCGCCTTTTGATAACCATTCATAGCCTGCTGTACACATATCATTAACAAGGTCTTTACCGTGTTCACTCAATATAAACACGGTTAACAAAAGAAAGTTATTTTGATTTAAATCAATGTTTAATATTTGGAAAAAGGCTCCAAAAGAAGCTAAATTGTGCCAGATCAAACTGGCCTAAAAATGGTAAATTCGCTATATATTGATCACCGTCGAAAAACGTAAAAGTGATTCAATAAAAACCTGTTTATTGTAAGGGTTTTGCGGCGTAATATATTTGCGGGATCAATTTGGGTTTTATTAACGTATTCGCAACCTTTCATCACTGCTTTTTCTTCCCGATGAGAATAAGCAACGAAGAAGGGGAGTGGATAAATTTGTATTGGGGCATGTGTGTGAATCCTTGCTAACGGGGTTCACTCTCGGAGTCTTCATGCGATGAGCAAGGAGTCATAATGTTAGATGTAGTCGAACTGTCGCGCTTACAGTTTGCCTTGACCGCGATGTACCACTTCCTGTTTGTGCCACTGACGCTCGGTATGGCGTTCCTGCTGGCCATCATGGAAACGGTCTACGTCCTCTCCGGCAAACAGATTTATAAAGATATGACCAAGTTCTGGGGCAAGTTGTTTGGTATCAACTTTGCGCTGGGCGTGGCAACCGGTCTGACCATGGAGTTCCAGTTCGGGACTAACTGGTCTTACTATTCCCACTACGTTGGGGATATCTTCGGTGCGCCGCTGGCCATTGAAGGTCTGATGGCCTTCTTCCTCGAATCCACCTTTGTAGGTCTGTTCTTCTTTGGTTGGGACCGTCTGGGTAAAGTCCAGCATATGGCGGTAACCTGGCTGGTGGCGCTTGGCTCCAACCTGTCCGCTCTGTGGATCCTGGTGGCCAACGGCTGGATGCAGAACCCAATCGCATCTGATTTTAACTTTGAAACCATGCGTATGGAGATGGTCAGCTTCGCCGAGCTGGTCCTGAACCCGGTCGCACAGGTTAAATTCGTTCACACCGTGGCATCCGGCTACGTTTGTGGCGCGATGTTTATCCTCGGTATCAGCTCCTACTACATGCTGCGCGGTCGCGACTTTGCCTTTGCGAAGCGTTCTTTCGCTATCGCAGCAAGCTTCGGTATGGCCGCTATCCTGTCTGTTATTGTTCTGGGTGATGAATCCGGTTACGAAATGGGCGACGTGCAAAAAACCAAACTGGCAGCAATTGAAGCTGAATGGGAAACCCAACCGGCACCGGCTGCGTTTACTCTGTTTGGTATTCCGAATCAGGATGCACAGGAAAACCGTTTCGCGATTCAAATTCCTTACGCGCTGGGCATCATCGCGACGCGTTCCGTCGATAAACAGGTTACTGGCCTGAAAGATCTGATGGTGCAGCACGAAGAGCGTATCCGTAACGGTATGAAAGCGTACGCGCTGCTTGAGCAGCTGCGTGCCGGTTCTACTGACCAGGGCGTTCGCGATCAATTTAACGACGTGAAGAAAGACCTGGGTTACGGCCTGCTGCTGAAACGCTATACCGCGAATGTCTCTGACGCGACTGAAGCACAGATTCAGATGGCGACCAAAGACTCTATTCCGCGCGTTGCACCGCTGTACTTCGCGTTCCGTATCATGGTGGGCTGCGGCATCCTGATGCTGCTGATCATTGCGGCCTCCTTCTGGTCCGTGATTCGTAACCGCATCGGTGAGAAAAAATGGCTGCTGCGCACCGCGCTGTACGGTATTCCACTGCCGTGGATCGCTATCGAATCCGGCTGGTTTGTGGCGGAATATGGCCGTCAGCCGTGGGCGATTGGTGAGGTGCTGCCAACGGCAGTCGCTAACTCCTCTCTGACGGCGGGCGATCTGATCTTCTCCATGCTGCTGATTTGTGGTCTGTACACCCTGTTCCTGGTGGCTGAACTGTTCCTGATGTTCAAGTTCGCGCGCCTTGGCCCAAGCAGCCTGAAAACCGGTCGCTATCACTACGAGCAGTCTACTGCGACTACTCAGCCGGCACGCTAAGACAGGAGTCATCAAATGATCGATTATGAAGTATTGCGTTTTATCTGGTGGCTGCTGATCGGTGTTCTGCTGATTGGTTTTGCGGTCACCGACGGTTTCGACATGGGGGTGGGGATGCTCACCCGCTTCCTCGGTCGCAGCGACACCGAGCGTCGAATTATGATCAACTCCATCGCCCCGCACTGGGACGGTAACCAGGTGTGGCTGATCACCGCAGGCGGCGCGCTGTTCGCTGCCTGGCCGATGGTCTACGCGGCTGCGTTCTCTGGCTTCTACGTGGCGATGATTCTGGTACTGGCGTCTTTATTCTTCCGTCCGGTGGGCTTCGACTACCGTTCCAAGATTGAAGACACCCGCTGGCGCAACATGTGGGACTGGGGCATCTTCATCGGTAGCTTCGTTCCACCGCTGGTGATTGGCGTGGCGTTCGGTAACCTGCTTCAGGGCGTACCGTTTAACGTCGATGAGTACATGCGTCTTTACTACACCGGTAACTTCTTCCAGCTGCTGAATCCGTTTGGCCTGCTGGCAGGCGTGGTGAGCGTGGCGATGATCATTACTCAGGGCGCAACCTACCTGCAAATGCGTACCGTGGGCGAGCTGCACCTGCGTTCCCGCGCGACGGCACAGGTTGCTGCGCTGGTGACTCTGGTCTGCTTCGCACTGGCTGGCGTGTGGGTGGTATACGGTATTGATGGTTATGTGGTGACGTCTGCGATTAACCATGCTGCGCCGTCTAACCCGCTGACCAAAGAAGTGGCGCGTCAGGCAGGTGCATGGCTGGTGAACTTCAATAACATGCCTGCGCTGTGGGCTATCCCGGCTCTGGGCGTGCTGCTGCCGCTGCTGACCGTGCTGACCTCTCGTCTGGAAAAAGGCGCCCTAGCGTTCGTGTTCTCTTCACTGACGCTGGCCTGCATCATCCTGACGGCAGGTATTGCCATGTTCCCATTCGTGATGCCGTCCAGCACCATGCTGAACGCTAGCCTGACCATGTGGGATGCAACGTCCAGCCATATGACGCTGAACCTGATGACGTATGTGGCCTGCGTGTTCGTACCGATTGTTCTGGCCTACACCATCTGGTGTTACTGGAAAATGTTCGGTCGTATCACGAAAGAGCATATCGAAAGCAACACCCACTCTATGTACTAAGTAAGGAGCTGAATATGTGGTATTTCGCATGGATTTTAGGGACGCTTCTTGCCTGTGCATTTGGTGTCATTACCGCCCTGGCGCTTGAGCACGTTGAAGCGACCAAAGCCGGTGACGAAAAGCACTGATGAATATCATTGCGACACTTTATGGTGTTATGGATAAGCGCCCGTTACGGGCGCTTTCTCTCATCATGGCACTCTTGCTGGCAGGCTGTATCTTCTGGGACCCGTCGCGCTTTGCGGCGAAGACCAGCGAGCTCGAGATCTGGCACGGTTTTCTGATCATGTGGGCCGTGTGCGCAGGCGTTATTCACGGTGTCGGCTTTCGTCCGAAAGCCCTTCACTGGCAAGGCATTTTCTGCCCGCTGATCGCCGATCTCGTTTTGCTTGCCGGGCTGATTTTCTTCTTCTCCTGAATAAGAAATGTCCGTTAACGATATGGGCTTACTGTAGCCCATAAAAATTTACCCTCCGTTTACTTTCCCCCATTCCAAACCACCTTTGCCGCGCGTATAGTAGCGAAGTTTAAAAGCTCTAACTGCCTTACCGGGATGTAAAGTGAATACAACGCTGTTTCGATGGCCGGTACGTGTCTACTATGAAGATACCGACGCCGGTGGGGTGGTCTACCACGCCAGCTACGTTGCTTTTTATGAACGGGCACGCACAGAGATGCTGCGACATCATCACTTTAGCCAGCAGGTGCTGTTGGCTGAGCGAGTTGCCTTCGTGGTGCGCAAGATGACGCTTGAGTATTTTGCGCCTGCCAGACTCGACGATATGCTCGAAGTCCAAACAGAAATAACATCAATGCGCGGAACCTCACTGGTTTTCACGCAGCGGATCCTCAATGCAGAGAACACGGTACTGAACGAAGCTGAAGTCCTGATTGTCTGTGTTGATCCACTCATCATGAAGCCTCGTGCGCTTCCTAAGTCTATTGTCGCGGAGTTTAAGCAGTGACTGACATGAATATCCTTGATTTGTTCCTGAAGGCTAGCCTTCTGGTTAAACTTATCATGTTGATTTTGATTGGTTTTTCAATCGCATCCTGGGCCATCATCATCCAGAGAACGCGTATCCTCAATGCCGCTGGCCGCGAAGCCGAAGCGTTTGAAGACAAGTTCTGGTCTGGCATCGAACTTTCCCGTCTGTACCAGGAAAGCCAGGGGCGTCGTGATAACCTTACAGGCTCCGAACAAATTTTCTATAGCGGTTTCAAAGAGTTTGCCCGCCTTCATCGCGCAAATAATCATGCGCCGGAAGCGGTCGTGGAAGGGGCGTCGCGTGCGATGCGTATCTCCATGAATCGTGAACTTGAAACGCTCGAAACCCATATTCCTTTCCTCGGTACCGTCGGTTCTATCAGCCCGTATATCGGTCTGTTCGGTACGGTATGGGGGATTATGCACGCCTTTATCGCCCTGGGCGCGGTGAAGCAGGCAACGCTGCAAATGGTTGCTCCGGGTATCGCAGAAGCGCTGATCGCGACCGCTATCGGTCTGTTCGCGGCTATTCCTGCGGTAATGGCGTACAACCGTCTGAACCAGCGCGTGAACAAACTGGAGCTGAACTACGACAACTTTATGGAAGAGTTCACCGCGATTCTGCACCGTCAGGCGTTTACCAGCACCGAGAGTAACAAGGGGTAAACCATGGCCAGATCGCGTGGACGAGGTCGTCGCGAACTCAAGTCCGAAATCAATATCGTTCCGCTGCTCGACGTGCTGTTGGTGCTGCTGCTGATCTTTATGGCAACAGCGCCGATCATCACCCAGAGCGTGGAAGTTGATCTGCCGGATGCGACAGAATCACAGGCGGTTAGCACCAATGACGATCCTCCGGTCATCATTGAGGTTTCCGGCGTAGGGCAGTACAGCGTAGTGGTAGAGAAAGATCGTATGGACCAGCTGCCGCCAGAGCAGGTGATTGCCGAAGCGCAGCGCCGCCTGGAGTCAAATCCGAAAACGGTCTTCCTGATCGGTGGGGCAAAAGATGTACCCTACGATGAAATTATTAAAGCGCTGAACTTGCTACATAGCGCGGGCGTTAAGTCTGTTGGCTTAATGACGCAGCCTATTTGATCACCTGCTAGCAGTGGGATACGAGTTTTTGGGAACCGATAGTGTCAAAGGCAACCGAACAAAACGATAAGCTTAAGCGAGCGATAATTATCTCCGCAGTGCTGCACGTGATTCTCTTTGCGGCACTGATCTGGAGTTCGTTCGACGAGCATATAGATGCATCAGCTGGCGGCGGTGGGGGATCCTCCATCGACGCGGTTATGGTGGATCCTGGTGCGGTCGTGCAGAACTATAATCGGCAGCAACAGCAGCAGGCGAGTGCAAAACGTGCTGAAGAGCAGCGTGAAAAACAGGCGCAACAGCAGGCTGAGGAGCTGCGTGAAAAGCAGGCCGCAGAGCAGGAGCGTCTGAAGCAGCTCGAAAAAGAACGTTTACAGGCGCAGGAAGCGGCAAAAGAGCAGGCGGAGCAGCAGAAGCAGGCTGAGGCCGCAGCGAAGAAAGCTCAAGAACAGCAGAA
>NZ_JAKCMV010000016.1 GCF_021440515.1 Enterobacter asburiae
ATAGAGAGTGATTTTCTTACCTTAGAAGAAACTGATAATATTATAAAACATCTTAAAGACAAAAAAATAAATTCAAAGATTAAGGTGGAGATTGATAACTACCAGCAAGTTGTTGCATTTATCGAAGAGAAAGGTGCAGGCTTTTCATCTTATTTATTAATTGATGAAGAATGGAAACTTTGTGGAATGTATAAGTTAAGTAGTCAGCTTTCAAGTGATTATAACTTTGATGAATTACATACAGACGAGATAAGATTAATATCTTCCGATCTATCTTTTCAGATTCAAATAGACTACGACCACAATGAAATAGTGTGTGAATATATCATGTATGAATAATGTTAGATTGAATATGGATTCATGTGTAATATCTTTTCACTGAAAATATTTTAACTACTCAGTCAATGACCCTTGAGGTTTTGACTGGGATTATGCGAATATACGGTAGAAATTTTGATCTTACGATTGATATGGGCCATACCTACACAGCCAACTTTAAGACAGCTCTGGCTTTGAAATTTTTTTTACTTAATCAAATGATTTAAAACGAAAAAAACATTACTGAAAGCTCAACTTATAAGGGTGTGAGTATTAACTAAGATGCAAAGAGTTTGATAATTTACATACGAAAAATGACTGCACTATCCACCTTTCAGTTCAACTTAAAAAGCTCGAACATCTTCCAATCATAGGGGCGGTATTAATGATGTCCATAAGGTACCCCAAGCCACGGTAAAAGGCTATCGATTGGCTTAAAGGGCATGGATGGTAGCCCCATGAATAAGGATATTCCTAATGAAGTATAAGGTTAATTATCTGAAAATGAAGATGTAATTTCTTTGAAAGAATTTACGCTGCAAGCATCAATTGACGAGCTCAATAAACTGGTTAATTTTATTAAAATATAATTAATTTAATGGAAAAATATAAAAAGTTTGAAATTTAACTTTTAGGTTTTTTTATTAAAATCATCTAAGGCAATGGTTAGTAACACAGTCCATTGAATTAAAATAATATAAAAAAGAAAGGTGTCTTCATCTTCTCGGCTTATATTTTTCCATCTTCATTTGAAAGGTTGGCGCGTCTTTGAACTGCTCATCAAAAATTTAGAGCTAATGAAGCTACTCATATTGCATTTGCACCTTTTTATGGCCAACAATCAGCACAATATTTGGCTTTTGGTATGCATAATTTAACTCATTCCCGTGCCCATTCGAGCCAGCAGATATCAGCATAGACAATATACTGACATCAGAACCAACCACAATGTATTTAAACCGTCCTGCGTATGCCCTGCGTCCTATCCTCGTATCACGAAGATAGGGGAGGTGGTGATGGTCATTCCCTCCGTTAAATTTACGGATGCTCCGCTGTTATTCTCGATACAAAGCATGACTCCTCAGGCACATGACGACAAAATTAGGGTGGCAAAAACGATTAGTAGCGGTATCGTTGGTTACATTTGCTAGCCTCATGAGCAAAGTCATTTAGTGCTGTTTGGCGATAAAATCGTGCAGCGGTATGATAATTTAATAATTAATCCCTCATAAACAAACGGTACACCATCAGTCTGATTATTGGTCAACATATTACAAGAGGGATGACCTTCTATGAATCGAAAACAGAAAAGGAATGAAAGTAGCGGTGCGCTACAGACAGGGCTGGATCTTATCAGCTTTATTCCCATTTTCGGTATTTTTGCCGACTATGCTTCATGGGGTATAAGGGCAGGGAGGGATGACTTTGTCTATGCGGCATTTCATTATTTGCGGCCATTTCGAGGGTGGCGGTGCTGCCGCCGCCAATAAGGTGCTGAAGAAAGTAAAGAAAGCGGTAAAAGCCGCCCCACGTAAGAAAGGCGGCAATTCGTAATTGATTCGAAGAAAGCGTATCCAGAATTATATAAAGATAAAGTGAATATCCATCTTAATTCCGGACACGCTGGTATTCGCACAGCACGGCCCTTATGAATAAGAGCTTACCGCTCGTCCCACTCATCTGCTGCGGTCTGGCCTTCTTCGGTATCCAGCGGAGGTTCGAGCTGGAACTCACCTTCATCCCACTCGTGCAGAGTATTCTCCTCCAGCCACTCCTGACGCAGTTCGATTTCGTCGTAATCGCCGTCGAACACCGCCTGTGCGCCTTCACCGCTCAATACCGGCAAACATTCCCCTTCATCACCATCGTCGGCGAAGAATTCGGCCTGCCACATAATATCCCCGTCCTGAAGGACATATTTTTGAATATTGAGCTGCTGCACGTCGGCGTCTTCTTCCTCAACGCCCGGATTATTGGCGAGGAACTCTTCGCGTGCGGCATCAATAGCTTCTTCCAGCGTGGCGTACATGGTCATCGTTTGCTCCCTGTTTTCGATAGGTATTCAGGGAAAGAATAGCTGATTATCCGATCCTGCAAGTATGAATGAGACAAATTGCCGTCACGCATTCAGCTTATTCCTGGACAGGTGCCTTGCGTCGCAGGGTTCTGGACAGGCTAAACCACGAGTAGACGGCATTGAAAAGCACCACGCCTGCCGTGACCAGAAAGACCGCGCGGAAGCCGAAGCTGGCAGACACGCTTGCCCCCACCAGCGGCCCGGTGACGTTGCCGATGTCGCGAAACGACTGGTTATAGCTAAAAATACGTCCGGCGATCTGGTTGGTGGAGTTATAGACCAGCAGGGTCTGCACGGCGGGAAGCAGTGCGCCGTCCGCCGCACCCAGCAGGAAGCGCAGCACGCCAAGCTGCCACGGGGCTTGCACAAACGACATCGGGACCAGCAGCAGCACGGAAATCACCAGCGCGCAGATCAAAATCTTCTCCGGGCCAATTCTATCCCCCAGTTTTCCCAGCCGGGGGGCACTTAACAGCGCGGCCACGCCCGGCACGGAGGCAATCATTCCGCTAATGAACGCGATGTTATTCACGTTTCCGGCCAGATCGCGAACGTAGAGCGTCAGTATCGGCGCAATGGATCCGGTGGCGACCTGAATAATCATGGTGGTGATAAACAGGCTCAGCACCAGCTTAGGATTTTTGAGCGAGGCCAGCACATCGCGGGCGTGCAGCATCTCTTTTTTGGGCACCGGGGTGAAATTCTCGCGGATGCAGAGCAGGGTGACGATAAAACAGATGAATAATACGGCGGCGGTAATAAAGAACACCGGGCGTAAGCCGTAGCTGTCCGCCAGTAACCCTCCCGCAAGCGGGCCAAGCAGCGCGCCGCTGACCGCACCTGTCGAGAGTGTTCCCAGCGCCCAGCCGCTCTTATGGCGTGGGATTTGCGTGGCGATCAGGGCGTTAGCGTTCGGGACAAACCCGCCGAGCAGGCCCAGCAGCGCGCGCAAAATCAAGAACTGCCAGACGTTTTGCGCCACGCCCATCAGCAGCATGATGACGGACATCCCCAGCGCGGAGCGCAGCAGCATGATTTTTCGGCCTTTACGGTCGGCAAGGCCACCCCAGAACGGCGATGCGATAGCAGAAAACAGAAACGTAATGCTGAACACCAGGCCAGACCACATGTTCAGCGCGCTGTGGCCCGTCACGCCAAGCTGTTCGACGTAGAGAGGCAGGAAGGGCATGACCAGGCTAAAGGCGGCGCCGGTAAGAAAACAGCCGAGCCAGGCAACGGTGAGGTTTCGTTTCCAGTTGATGGGGGCATCTGAGGGTGACATAACAATCCGCATAAGGAGGTGCAGGGCACAGTTGAGTGAGGTAATAAGCCTGCTAATTATGCGCCTGGGTTATGATTGTCGCAATGCGGGGGAGCTTTTAAAGCTAAAACGCGATGCGGCCGCGAGGGCCGCATGAGGATCAGTAGCGAGAGGGCATACCCTTAGGGCGGGTCTTGAAGCGGCGATGCAGCCACATGTACTGTTCCGGTGCGAGCATAATGCACTGCTCCACGATGCCGTTCATCCAGCGGGCCGTGGTTTCGGCGTCCTCCAGCGGCGGCGTCATTTCCGGTTCGAGCATGATCAGCTGATAGCCTGAGCCATCCGGCTTACGGCGCGGCACGAAGGGAACAATCGCCGCTTTGGACATGCGCGCCAGCATCCAGGTGCCGGTGGTGGTGGCCGCCTCGTCAACGGCAAAGAAGGGGACAAACACGCTGGCCTGCGGGCCGTAGTCGTGATCGGGCGCATACCACACCACTTCGCCGGACTTGAGCGCGCGGATCATGCCTTTCAGATCTTTACGGTCAATCATGCTTTTATTGGAACGCATACGGCCATTGGTCTGAACCAGATCGATAACCGGGTTATCGTTCGGGCGATAAACGCCAATGCCGGGGGCCTGCATCCCGAACATGCGCGCGCCGATCTCCAGGGTCAGGAAGTGAACGCCAATCAACAGCACGCCGGTTTGATTCTGCTGTAATGTATTCACCGGCTCCATGCCTGTGCCGCAGACTTCGGTCCAGCGCGCCATGCGCTTGTCTGACCAAAACCATGCCATGCCGGTTTCCAAAAGTCCCATACCGACGGACTCGAAGTTTTTTACCACCATCTCATGACGCTCTGCCTCGCTCATCTGCGGAAAGCAAAGCTCAAGGTTACGGTAGGCAATCCTGGCGCGACGCTTCATCACCATCAGCGCCAGACGGCCCAGCCCTTTGCCAAGGCGGAAGAGTATTGGATAAGGGAGTTGCACAAGAAGCCACAAAAAGCCAACGCCAAGCCAGGTCAACCAATATCGCGGATGCAAAAGGGCGGCAGTAAATTTGGGTAACTGGGTCATGTCATTCCTGTTTTTTTTACGTCCTGAAGGTCTATTGTCTCATTTTTTAAGAAATAGCCAAAATGTCTGACAGCGAAACGCGCAGTAATGCGGCAATTGTTAAGTATGATTTAATCAGACCGGATGAAATGTAGCGTAAATTGTGTGGATGTAAATTGTTATTGTTTGCTATATGATGCGGACCGCTTTTTCTTTCTCCTAACGATTGCAGGACTTGTACACCATGCCAGTGTTACACAACCGCGTATCGAACGAGATGCTGAAGGCGCGCATGTTGGCTGAAACCGAGCCGCGCACCACCATCTCGTTCTACAAATACTTCACGATTATCGATCCACAGGCGACCCGCGACGCACTCTATCAGGCCTTTACCGCGCTGAACGTGTTCGGACGCGTCTATTTAGCGCGTGAAGGGATCAACGCCCAGATCAGCATTCCGGAAAGCAACGTCGACGCCTTCCGCGAGGTGCTCTACGCCTTCGATCCGGCGCTTGACGGCCTGCGCCTTAACGTGGCGCTGGATGATGACGGTAAATCCTTCTGGGTGCTGCGCATGAAGGTGCGCGAGCGCATTGTTGCCGACGGCATCGACGACCCGACCTTCAACGCGGCGGACGTGGGGGAATACCTCAAGGCCGCAGAAGTGAATGCGATGCTCGATGACCCGGATGCGGTGTTTATCGATATGCGTAACCACTACGAATATGAAGTCGGTCATTTCCAGAACGCGATGGAAATTCCGGCGGACACCTTCCGCGAACAGCTGCCAAAAGCGGTTGAGATGATGCAGGAACATAAAGATAAAAAGATCGTTATGTACTGCACCGGCGGGATCCGCTGCGAAAAAGCCAGCGCGTGGATGAAGCACAACGGCTTCAACAAGGTGTGGCACATCGAAGGTGGGATCATAGAGTATGCCCGCCGCGCCCGCGAGCAGGGGCTGCCGGTGCGCTTTATCGGCAAGAACTTCGTCTTCGACGAACGTATGGGTGAGCGGATTTCAGACGACGTGATTTCCCAGTGCCACCAGTGCGGTGCGCCGTGCGATACCCACACCAACTGCAAAAACGATGGCTGCCATCTGCTGTTTATCCAGTGTCCGGCCTGTGCCGAGAAGTATCACGGCTGCTGTAGCGAGCTGTGCAGCGAAGAGAGCGTGTTGCCCGAAGAGGAGCAGCGCCGCCGCCGCGCGGGTCGTGAAAACGGCAACAAGATCTTCAATAAGTCCCGTGGCCGCCTGAATACCCGCCTGGGCATTCCCGACCCGGAATAATGAAAAAGGCCCGACGCACTCGCCGGGCCTTTTTTTTACTTCTGCTGAACGCCTTCCACGGAAATAATCAGCTCCACATCCTGAGAGGCCGGGCCTAAATCGGTGGTGATATTAAAGTCTTTCAGATGAATTTTGCCGCTGGCTTCAAAGCCCGCGCGTTTACCGCCCCACGGATCGTCACCCTGACCGATTAATTTCGCCGCCAGCGTCACCGGCTTGGTTACGCCGTTCAGGGTCAGGTTGCCGGTAATATCCAGCTGCTCACCCTCTTTTTTTACCGCCGTTGAGGTAAACGTCGCCTGCGGGAATTTCGTCACGTTAAGGAAATCCGCACTGCGTAAATGTTTATCGCGCTCGGCGTGGTTGGTATCCAGGCTGTTGGTATTAATGGTCACGTTCACTTTATCCGCAGCAGGATTTTTCTCATCGAAGGTGAATGTCCCGTCGAAATCCTTGAAAGTGCCATATAACCAGCTGTAGCCAAGATGCTGAATACGGAAATTGACGAAGGCGTGCTGACCCTCTTTATCAATTTTATAATCAGCGGCTACCGCAGAGCCGGTGGTAAATAACAGCGAACCTAAGGCGATACCCAGCAGGTGTTTTTTCATTTTATGCTCCAGAGTCAATAGACGAACGACCGAGCATCCGCTTCAGCGTGTCGTCTTTATCAATAAAGTGATGTTTCAGGGCGGCAAGCCCGTGCAAGACGGAAAAAATCACCACGCTCCACGCGAGCCACAGATGGACAACGCCAGCGATATCGGCCTGAGCGCCGGCATCGCTCAACGTCGCGGGAACCTCGAACAGCCCGAAGATGCTAATCGGTTTACCGTCCGCCGTGGAGATCAGATAGCCGCTGATCAGGATGGCAATCAGCAGGGCGTAAAGAGCAATATGGGCGCTGGTAGCGGCCAGGCGCGTCATTTTACCGTGGCTTTTGGGGGCCGGAGGCGGCGGGGAAACATGTCGCCAGATAAGGCGAAACACCATCCCCAGCATCAGCAGTACGCCAATGCTTTTGTGCAGCTCCGGGGCCTGGTGATACCAGCCGTCATAATAGCTGAGCGTCACCATCCAGAGCCCGAGACCGAACATGGCATACACGGCCAGGGCAAATACCCAGTGCAGCGTCATGGATATTATGCCGTAGCGCGAGGCAGAATTACGCAATTGCATAAGAATGACCAACAATAAATTAACCGTGCGCTAAAAATGGCCTGTGTAAGAGGATATTGCAACTGAAATAATTGAATAACGATTTTTAATTAATTTATTTCAGCGATTTTGAAAAGAATCGCTAAGGTAATTCAACAGGTTCGTGCAAGAGAATTAAAATCGACAATAAGTCATTTGCTGGATATTAAATTAATCCATATTTGTGTCAATAATTGTCAGCGATGATGTTCAATAAAAGACAATATACGCCACGTCGATAGCGGCAAGTAATAGCCACAGCAAAATATAGAGCATTAAATGCTCGCGAATATTATTGATGAGATAGCCAACGATCCTGCGCATAATTCCCCATAAAGCGTAATGATAAAAGGCTCCGACGAGTCGGAGCCTGTCGGGTATTATCCGTTAAAACGGGCGAGGGAGAAGGGGGCCAGATCAAACTGAGGGGTAATCCCCTTCGCAAACTGTGCGGCAATTTCACCGAGCACCGAGGCGAATTTAAACCCGTGACCGCTCAGGCCGGTGATGAGCAGCGTATTGGGGTGGCCCGGCAGGGTATCGATAATAAAGTCTTCGTCCGGCGTGTTGTCGTAGGTACAGGCCGCGCCGTACAGCAGCCCGCCGATGCCCGGGAGAATATTACGCAGGAAGGTAAAGGCTTCCGAACCGTCCGTCGGGTAAGCGCCGAACGGCTTGCGCTCTTCCGCAGAGGCAATAGCCTGCCCGCCGTTGTGCTTGCCGATCTTGAGCGCATCCTTCTCGGACGGGAAACCGTAGAACTGATCGCCATTGGGCAGCTCGCCGGTGAAGGCCGGGAATTTGTTCTGGCTGCTGTATCGGCCGTCGGCCTGGAACCAGGAGAAGACCTTACGCACCGGCTGAATCGGCAGATCGGGCAGCAGTTTTGTCACCCAGGTGCCCGCGCTGATCAGCAGGCGCGACGCGGAATAGTCCCCGTCCGGGGTGGTGACGGTCACGCCATCTTCATCATGGCTGATGGCCTCTACCGGGCAGTTAAACAGCTGCGCGCAGCCTGCCTGCTCGGCCAGATCAATCCAGGTTTTGATGGCGTTTTCACAGTGCAGCACGCCGGAGTTGGCCTCAAACAGGCCGATGTAATCGTCCGGCACGCGGATTTCGGGCCAGCGCGTCATGATGCCCGCAGCGTCAAGACGCTCAACGTCCAGGTTAAACTTCCGCGCGCTCTGTTCCACCGTGGCGAGAAACGCGGAGTGTGCCGGACCGAGGTTAACGACGCCGGTCCGCTCGAAGATACGTTCCTCGGTCTGACGGGCCAGCTCATCCCACAGCGTCTGGGCGCGTAACACCAGCGGGACGTAGCGCTCACCTTCACCGTAAGCGTGACGGATCAGGCGCGTATCGCCGTGGTGGCTACCCTCTGAATGCGGGGGACGGTGGGCGTCGATCATCAGCACCTTAAGATTCGCCTGAGTGGCGTAATACCCGGCGGCAGAGCCAACCGAGCCGCTACCAATAATGATTAAGTCGTATTTCATAGGGATCTCTTCACTAACGCTTTGTTAGCAGAGTAATTAACATCGGAGGGTTACACAAGGGAGAAATAAATAAGGCACCGCGAGGGTGCCTGTTGAGTGAAAAGTGGGCATATGACTAGTGCCGTTTATACTCATTTTCCTGGTAATCGCCAGATTCTATTTTTGCAATGCCTGCTTCCAGAATAGAAATAAACTGACGTGCAACGTCTGTGGTGAGCCACAGCGTCTGGCCAATTTCCGCTTCATCACGGTTTGGCTGATTCGGGGTCTGGTAGTGCAAACGCAGCATCAGGGCATCGTAGCTATCTACGGTACTGATATCCCAGCCGACAAGCGGGTGGGTCTGGATGACTTCGCTATTCTTTTCCATTATAACCCCCTTAATACGTGTTTAAAGACAACGACTTTGAGGTTCAATGCATGTTTTTCTAAAAGCAATTTCAGTATATCAATAAATAAGGGCGCGTAACGAAAAATTAAAGGGTTAGCGGCAAAAATACTGATTTTTAGGATTATTAGAGCCATTAAATGCGAAAAAGCCCGCTTTGTTCACGCTTTTTTAAGAAGATGCTGAATTAATTTGAACTTATTTATTCTGGACGAAAAAAAGCCGGGGCGACCCGGCAAAAAACACAATGAGGGAGCTCGTTTTAATCTGTGATGAACCAGTCGTCGGCGCTTTCCCAGGTTTCCTGGAGGATTTCGCTGATGCGCTCTTTATCTTCTCTGGCGCCGCCAATGACGGACAGATTATTCGCAGCGGCGTAACGTACGGTCACGGCGCTGTCGTTTTCGGGAAAGCTGTGGTGAATACGGCGGGATAGTTCACCCACCAGCGCATCCAGCGCGCCAGCAGGCAGAACGGTTGTTTTGGCAATGGTCACTTCAATACGCATAAATGCCCCCTGTGTAATATACTGTTTATTTATACAGGTATATTATAGGTTTGACAACAAGGGGCTGCGAATTTTTTAGCGTTTAACCGTCCAGTTCACGGTTTCCCCGGCCAGGAACGGGATCAGCGTATCATCCGTCAGGGCAATAGATTCCTCTACCTGGCTCGCTTTACGCTCCAGCTCGATAAAGCTTTCATTCACCGGAAGACCGTAGAAACGCGGGCCGTTCAGGGAGCAGAAGGCTTCAAAGTGCGCCAGCGCGTTCATCTCGTCGAACACCGTCGCGTAGCTGGCAAGGGCGGTCGGGGCGTTAAAGCAGCCCGCACAGCCGCAGCTCGCCTCTTTACGATGACGCGCGTGCGGGGCGGAGTCGGTGCCGAGGAACGCGCGGGTAAAGCCGCTCGCCACCAGCTCACGTAGCGCCTGTTGGTGGATATTGCGCTTGAGGATCGGCAGGCAGTACAGATGCGGACGCACGCCGCCCACCAGCATGTGGTTACGGTTGAACATCAGGTGCTGCGGGGTGATGGTCGCGGCAATCAGGTCGTTGCCGTCGCGAACGTATTCGGCGGCGTCTTTGGTGGTGATGTGTTCAAACACCACCTTCAGCGCGGGCAGACGCTGGCGCAGCGGCTCCATTACGGTATCGATAAAGCGCGCTTCACGATCGAAAATATCAATCTCGGCGTGGGTGACTTCGCCGTGAACCAGCAGCGGCATTCCCAGCTTTTGCATTCTCTCCAGCACCGGCATGATGGCGTCGATGCTGGTGACGCCGTGGCTGGAGTTGGTGGTGGCGTTTGCCGGGTAGAGTTTGGCGGCGGTGAACACGCCTTCGTTAAACCCGCGCTCCACTTCGTTGGGGTCCAGTGAATCGGTCAGGTAGCAGGTCATCAGCGGGGTAAAATCATGTCCCGCCGGAACGGCGTCAAGGATACGCTGGCGATAGCTGATTGCGGCATCCACGGTGGTGACTGGCGGAACCAGGTTAGGCATAACAATCGCGCGGCCGTAAATTTCGCTGGTATAAGGCACGACGGTTTTCAGCATATCGCCATCGCGCAGATGGATATGCCAGTCGTCAGGGCGGCGGATTTTAAGAACCTGGGATTGTGCAGTCATGGAAGCTCCGGCTTGTGAGAAATCAGTCATTAGGCTGGCTGTTTTTGCCGGACACAAATCATATGCGGAAACGTTTTCGTTTGCACTTTATTCCGTAAAAAAATAGGGCGCCTGAGCGCCCCTTAGGTTAATCGGTGAAGGGAATGACAATCTCTCCCGGTTTCACCTCTATTCCTTTCGCGTATTTCTTCGCCAGGGATTCGCCCTTGCTCTTGTCTTCGCTCAGCACATAGGCGGGCTGCTGGTTGAAGTAGCTGCGCAGCGACTGGTTCAGATAGGGCATCAAAGTCTGGATCACCGGTTTCATTTTCTCCGGAGTTACCTGCGCGTCCACCACTTCCATCTCTTGCAGGAAGATTGCGCCTTTCTCTTTATTAAACACCGGCAGCGCTTTGAGCTTCAGCTTGATATTGGCCTTCTGATTGCCAAACAGCGAGGTCATATCCAGATCGGCATCCCCGGAAAGGGTGACTTTGTTCGGCTCTTCGCGGCCAATCTGGCTGCTCAGTTTGCTGAGCACGATATGCGCGTCGGCTAAGCCCGGCACGCCGATGTCTTTAGAAAAGTTATTATGCTTTTCCAGCGCCTGATTAATCTCCTGCTCGCTGACGGTATATTGCGTGAGCTGGTTACAACCCACCAGCAGGCCGCTGACGACTAAGGCTGCGGCAATGACAATCTTCTTCATGGGGTTCCTCAAAATGAAGGCGCTTCTATCCTGTTGCGACAGTATGTCAGTGTGAAATGGCGCAGACCAGCAGAAAAAACTGATAAACGAGGCGGGAGAGGCTCCCGCCGAAAGAAAGGGTCAGGCACCGGGTTCGAGCATTCCGCTGGCGCTGCGCTTCTGGCTGAACTGCCACCACAGGGCGAGAAGCGTAATAAAGCCCATCACGCCGAGCATCACCCACGGCAGTTCAGGCTGATGCAGCGCTTTACCGGCGTCAAACAGCCAGCCGCCGCCCGTGTAGCCCAGCGCGCCGCCCAGAGCCAGCCCAAGACGGCTGAACCCCATGTAGCTTCCCCGCGCCCGGGCATCCGCCAGCGACGCGCTCAGGGTTTCCCGCGCCGGTTCGGCGATAATTGAGCCGATGTAGAAGGTGCAAATCAGCACAAAGAGCTGTTGCAGGGTATTCACCAGCCCGATAGGCATCATGCTCAGGGTCATCAGCAGCAGGCCCGCCATCAGGCGGTGCTCCAGGCGAAAGCGGCGTTCGCTCCAGCGGGCAATCGGGTAGAGCAGCGTCAATGACAGACAGGCTTCAATGGCGTACATCCATTTCACCGCCGCCGGAGAGCCCGCAATATCGTTGACCATAATCGGCAGCATCAGCATCACCTGTACCGCCAGCATGTAGTACCCGGTCAGGGTCAGTACGTAGGTGACAAAGCGTTTGTCGTGCAGCACCCGGCCCAGGCCTTCGCTGACCGGCGCTTTCACCGTTGAGAGCTTCCACGCGGGCAGGAACAGGCCGTTAAAGAGCGCGCAGAGGATAAACAGTACCGCCCCGGTGGCGCAGACCAGGCGGAAATCGTATTGCAGCAGCCAGCTTCCCAGCAGCGCGCCGATCACCGCCCCGGCGCTGTCCTGCATCATCAGAATAGAGAAGAAGCGACCCCGGTGCTGCGGGCGGATCAGCTTAACCACCAGCGCGGTACGCGGCGGGTCGAACAGCGTGCCGCCAATGCCGGAGAGGAAGCAGGAAAACCACAGCAGCCACGGCTCGTGGGCGATCCCCATCGTGGCAAAGCCTGCCGCGCGCAGCAACATGCCGGTGACGATCATCGGTTTTGCGCCAAAACGGTCGGCAATGGCCCCGCCAAATACCCCCAGCCCCTGCTGAACAAACTGACGCAGGCCGAGCGCGATGCCGACCATTAATGCCGCCCAGCCCATTTGATCGACAAAGCGAATCGAAATAAGCGGGAACACGACAAAAAAGCCGAGCACAACCAGCATATTATCGACTAACAGGAAATATTTACCCAGGCTCCGGGCCTGCGATACGCGGGACATTTCCCCTCCAGGGAAAAGCAGATGGTGAGCACGCTAATATATTGCGGTGTTGCAATGCCTTTTCCCACCCCGCCAGCGACAATATTTTTTTATCAAAAAGGTGCTTTGATAGAGAGTTCTCATCGAAAAAAGAGAAAACAGGTGAAAATGGTATGTCACTGTTTTCACAGACGGCGAAGGCGCAGGTATAGTAAAGCTCATGGGGTTGTACAGAATCGACGGGAAGGAGTGGTATCGATGTTTGGCTATCGCAGTAATGTGCCAAAAGTGCGCCTGACGACGGACAGGTTAGTGGTTCGTCTGGTGCACGAGCGTGATGCCTGGCGGCTGGCGGATTATTACGCCGAGAATCGCCAGTTTTTAAAACCCTGGGAACCCGTTCGGGATGAGAGCCACTGCTACCCTTCAGGCTGGCAGGCGCGGCTCAGCATGATTGCGGAATTTCACAAGCAGGGCAGCGCGTTCTACTTTGCGCTGCTGGATCCGGAAGAAAAAGAGATTATCGGCATCGCCAACTTCTCCAACGTGGTGCGCGGCTCCTTTCATGCCTGCTATCTCGGCTATTCCATTGGCCAGAAGTGGCAGGGGCAGGGGCTGATGTTCGAAGCGCTGACCGCCGCCATTCGCTATATGCAGCGCACCCAGCATATCCACCGCATTATGGCCAACTACATGCCCCACAATAAGCGCAGCGGCGATCTGCTGGCGCGTCTGGGCTTTGAGAAAGAGGGATACGCCAAAGATTATCTGCTGATCGATGGTGAATGGCGCGACCACGTGCTGACGGCGTTAACCACCCCAGACTGGACCGCAGGGCGTTAAGGAGAAAAGATGAAATATCAGTTAAGCGCTGGTGAAGCGCGCGTGATTGGCTGTCTGCTGGAAAAACAGGTCACCACCCCGGAGCAGTACCCTTTGTCCGTTAACGCGGTGACGATGGCCTGTAACCAGAAGACCAACCGCGAGCCGGTGATGAACCTCAGCGAACATGAGGTGCAGGATATTCTCGACGCGCTGGTCAAGCGCCACTATCTGCGCACCGTCAGCGGCTTTGGCAACCGCGTCACCAAGTACGAACAGCGCTTTTGCAATTCCGAGTTTGGCGATCTGAAGCTCAGCTCCGCCGAGGTGGCGCTGATTGCCACGCTGCTGCTGCGCGGGGCGCAAACGCCGGGTGAACTGCGCTCGCGCGCCTCGCGAATGCACGAGTTCAGCGACATGCAGGGGGTCGAGCAGACGCTGGAAGGGCTGGCGACGCGCGAAGACGGCCCTTACGTGCAGCGTCTGGCGCGCGAGCCGGGCAAGCGCGAAAGCCGCTTTATGCACCTGTTCAGCGGTGACGTTGCCGAACTGCCAGCGGACGCGGATGAACCTGCGTTATCCAGCGACAGCCTGACGGCGCGCGTGGAGGCGCTGGAAGAAGAGGTTGCCGGGCTGAAACAGCGTTTGGATGCACTACTGGCTCATTTGGGGGATTAACGGTGACGAAACTACGCATTGGCGTTGTCGGACTCGGCGGCATCGCGCAAAAAGCCTGGCTGCCCGTTCTGGGCGCGTCGACCGACTGGACGCTGCAAGGCGCCTGGTCACCGACGCGCGAGAAAGCGCAGCGCATCTGCGAGACCTGGCGCATCCCGTATGCAAGCTCCCTACAGGATCTGGCCCGCGACTGCGATGCGGTCTTTGTGCATACCTCCACGGCGACCCACTATCAGGTGGTGAGCGAGCTGCTGAACGCCGGGGTTCACGTCTGCGTTGATAAACCGCTGGCGGACAACCTTCAGGACGCCGAGCGCCTGATTGAACTCGCGGCCCGCAAAAAGCTGACGCTGATGGTGGGCTTCAACCGCCGCTTTGCGCCGCTCTATCAGCAGCTTAAGGCGCAGTCCGGGGATCTGGCTTCGCTGCGCATGGATAAACACCGCACCGACAGCGTCGGGCCAAACGATCTGCGCTTCACGCTGCTGGACGATTACCTGCACGTTGTCGATACCGCCCTGTGGCTGACCAACGGCAATGCCCGGCTGCAAAGCGGGATCCTGCGAACCAACGACCGTGGCGAAATGGTTTACGCCGAACATCACTTCGCGCTGGATCATGTGCAGGTGACGACCAGTATGCACCGCCGTGCGGGCAGCCAGCGCGAATCCGTGCAGGCCGTTACCGACGGGGCGCTCTATGACATCACCGACATGCGCGAGTGGCGGGAAGAGAAGGGTAGCGGCGTGGTAACGCTGCCGGTGCCGGGCTGGCAGAGCACGCTCGAACAGCGCGGGTTTGTCGGCTGCGCCCGTCACTTCATCCACTGCGTGGAAAATCAGACGGTTCCTGAAACGTCGGGCGAGCAGGCCATTCTGGCGCAGCGCATTGTGGAAAAGCTCTGGCGCGATGCCATGAGTGAATAATCCTCGTAACATCTGCGGATAGTAATTCGTTGAAATCGCGTTAGACTAAGCGCCGCTTGTTGGCTTTGCCGGGTGGCGCTTTTGCTTACCTGGCCTACAAATCCGTATGGTTCTGGAATTTCACGTTAATGAACTTATTAAAATCGCTGGCAGCCGTCAGCTCGATGACCATGTTTTCTCGCGTGCTGGGCTTTGCGCGCGACGCCATTGTGGCGAGGGTGTTTGGCGCAGGGATGGCAACGGATGCCTTTTTCGTGGCGTTCAAGCTGCCGAACCTGCTGCGCCGAATTTTCGCTGAAGGGGCCTTCTCCCAGGCGTTCGTGCCGATTCTGGCGGAATACAAAAGCAAGCAGGGCGAAGACGCGACGCGCGTTTTTGTCTCCTACGTGTCCGGGCTGCTGACCCTCGCGCTGGCGATCGTCACGGTGGTGGGGATGCTGGCCGCCCCGTGGGTGATCATGGTGACCGCGCCCGGCTTTGCCGATACGGCGGATAAATTTGCCCTGACCAGCCAGCTTCTGCGCATTACCTTTCCTTATATTCTGCTGATCTCGCTGGCCTCGCTGGTGGGGGCGATCCTCAATACCTGGAACCGCTTCTCGGTGCCGGCCTTTGCCCCGACCTTCCTTAACGTCAGCATGATTGGCTTTGCGCTGTTCGCCGCGCCGCACTTTAACCCGCCGGTGCTGGCGCTGGCGTGGGCGGTGACCGTGGGCGGCGTGCTCCAGCTTGCCTATCAGCTGCCGCACCTGAAAAAAATCGGGATGCTGGTGCTGCCGCGTATCAACCTGAAAGACGCCGGGGCGATGCGCGTGATTAAGCAGATGGGACCCGCCATTCTCGGGGTGTCCGTCAGCCAGATCTCGCTAATCATCAATACCATTTTTGCCTCTTTCCTGGTCTCCGGTTCGGTCTCCTGGATGTACTACGCCGACCGCCTGATGGAGTTCCCGTCCGGGGTGCTGGGCGTGGCGCTGGGGACGATCCTGCTGCCGTCGCTGTCGAAAAGCTTTGCCAGCGGCAACCATGATGAATACTGCCGCCTGATGGACTGGGGCCTGCGCCTGTGCTTCCTGCTGGCGCTGCCGAGCGCCGTGGCGCTGGGGATTCTGGCAAAACCGTTAACGGTGTCTCTGTTCCAGTACGGTAAATTCACCGCCTTTGACGCGGCCATGACCCAGCGGGCGCTGGTGGCCTATTCCGTCGGGCTGATGGGGCTTATCGTGGTGAAGGTGCTTGCGCCGGGCTTCTACTCCCGTCAGGACATCAAAACCCCGGTCAAGATTGCCATCGTGACGCTGATCATGACCCAGCTGATGAACCTGGCGTTTATCGGCCCGCTGAAGCACGCCGGGCTGTCCCTGTCGATTGGTCTGGCCGCCTGCCTTAACGCCGGGCTGCTGTACTGGCAGCTGCGCAAGCAGGATATCTTTACGCCGCAGCCGGGCTGGGCGAGCTTCCTGGTGCGTCTGGTGATTGCGGTGCTGGTAATGTCTGCGGCGCTGATCGGCATGATGTACGTCATGCCTGACTGGGCGCAGGGCACCATGCCGTATCGCCTGATGCGCCTGATGGCGGTGGTGGTGGTGGGGATTTTGGCCTACTTCGCGACCCTCGCGCTGCTGGGCTTCAAGGTGAAAGAGTTTGCCCGCCGGACGGCCTAAACGACAAAAGGGGAGTTCACCTGCCGGTGCTCCCCGTTCATGGATCTGCCGTTAACACGTCAAATCGAAATCTTTTTTCCGCCCGTCACGCGCGAGGTGGATGTCTGACCATCTGCACCGTACAGCCCGGTCTCTTTATGCGGTTTTAACACCTCAAGAGCCTGCTTGTTACGCTCAATCTGTCCCTCTAACAGCCAGCCGTTGTGCTGGTTGAGGTCGCGAAGGTGTCGGGTTTTCTCGGTAATCGTCTGCCAGCGCTCAACAATTTCATCGTTCGCACTGCGCTTCGGATCTTGCTCGTCACGTCGCTGCTGCTCCAGGTAATCCAGGGTCGCCAGCAGTGAACTTTTATCTTCCGTAATACGTTGTAACGCGCTGCCGTTGAGTTGACCGGAAGAGAGGTGCTGCTGCTCCGCGTCCATAACCGTTTTCAGGTCATTCAGGACAACCGTCATGTGATCCAGTATTTCTGACAGTCGACTCATACGGTTATTTACTCTGCAAGAAGCTCTGGGCGTCCTGGATCAGCGCGTCAGCAATTTTGCTGGTGTCCATTTTCAGCTCGCCGTTACGAATCGCCGTTTTCAGCTGTTCAACACGTTCCATGTTGATATCGCTGCTGCCCGGCTGCATCAGTTTCGCCTGGGCGTCGCTCAGGGTCACGCTGGTGCTGTTGGCCGTGGCCGGTTTTTCCAGACGCGTTTTCTGCGGCGTCGCGTCATTCGTTTCGCGAGGTTGTACAGTGCTAACCGGCTTCAGGGCTGATGTACGATCAATGCTCATAGTGTTGTCCTCATCGAGGGTTCGCGGCGTTTGCGCCTGACATCATCATTAGTTGAATATTTATCGGCACGCGCCGCGAAATCTTTAAAAAGATTATAGGTTAATCAGAATATTCCCATCAGTACCGACGGTGCCGCTGACCACCTGGCCTGAGGACATCCGCACACGGGCATTTTGTGCCACCGCAGCGTTGTTTAACGCCTGACCTTCACCGTTGACGCTAAACCCGTCGCCGTTCGCCACCACCATCACCCGCTGGCCCGCTTTTACCCGCCACGCCTGGCGCAGCATCGAGAGCTGAATGGCCTGGCCCGGCGCGAGGTCGCGCAGGCTGACCGCGTCCTGCGCCTGAATGATATCGAGCATGGTGCGCGGCGGCAGCTGATCCAGACGGCCACGCTTGAGCGTGACGCTGTTGGCCTGCAACTGGCTTCCCCGGGCAATCGGCTCGGCTGCGACAACATAATTGCCCGTCGCCTGGACGGCAACCTGTAAATAGCGTTTCTCGTTGGCGCAGCGCGCCAGCACGTTCACGTTGCCCCACAGCTTCGCGCTGCCGGTCACGCTGAACGAGGGCTGGTCGCAGGAGGGGTACAGGTTGGGCGGGGTGCGCACGCTGACGCTGACGTCATCGCTAAAGCCTGCCAGTTGCTGAGTAAAAAACGCCGTCAGCTGGTCCTGTAAACCGTCTGCCATCGCGAGAGGGCTTAACAGCAGCAGGGTTGCCGCCAGGCTGGTTTTTAACGTCCGCATCGCTTGTCCCACCGTTTTGAAGAATTAACAGGATTCTACAGTCAGTGCTTTTGCATCAACGCAATAAATAGCGACGCATTTTGCGCTTATTCCGTCGATAAGGCAGACGGGTTGAGATTTAAGCTGTGAACTGAAATTTTGCCATCAGCGGAGGAGACATGCTCGATAAACTCGACGCTGCCTTACGTTTTCAGCAGGAAGCGCTCAATTTACGCGCCCAGCGGCAGGAAGTGTTAGCCGCCAACATCGCGAACGCGGATACCCCCGGGTATCAGGCGCGCGATATTGATTTTTCCAGTGAGCTTAAAAAAGTGATGGAGCGTGGACGTGCCGAAGGGACGGGGGTTGCGCTCGCAATGACCTCCTCACGCCATATCCCCGCTCAGGCGATGACCGCGCCATCGACCGATTTACTTTACCGCATCCCCGACCAGCCTTCGCTTGACGGTAACACCGTCGACATGGACCGGGAGCGCACGCAGTTTGCCGACAACAGCCTGCAATACCAGACGGGGCTGACCGTACTCGGCGGACAGATCAAAAGCATGATGAGCGTCCTCCAGGGGGGCAACTAATCCATGGCTTTGCTGAATATTTTTGATATCTCCGGCTCGGCGCTTGCGGCGCAGTCCAAGCGCCTGAACGTGGCGGCCAGTAACCTGGCAAACGCCGACAGCGTGACCGGCCCGGACGGACAGCCGTACCGCGCGAAACAGGTGGTCTTTCAGGTTGATGCGGCGCCAGGCGCGGCGACGGGCGGCGTGAAGGTGGCCGACGTGGTTGAAAGCCAGGCGCCAGACCGTCTGGTGTACGAGCCGGGTAACCCGCTCGCGGATGCCAGCGGCTACGTCAAAATGCCAAACGTGGACGTGGTCGGCGAGATGGTCAACTCCATGTCCGCTTCGCGCAGCTATCAGGCTAACGTCGAAGTGCTTAACACCGTGAAGAGCATGATGCTCAAAACGCTCACTCTCGGCCAGTAAAGGAGACTCGCATGTCCATCGCCGTCAACGTGAATGATACGACCAACTCGGGCGTGAACAGTACCAGCACCGGCTCCAGTTCCCTGACGGGCAGCAACGCGTCGGATCTGCAAAGCAGCTTCTTAACGCTGCTGGTGGCGCAGCTGAAAAACCAGGATCCGACCAACCCAATGCAGAACAACGAACTGACCACGCAGCTTGCGCAGATCAGTACCGTGAGCGGCATTGAAAAGCTCAACACCACCCTCGGCTCCGTGTCCGGCCAAATCGACAGCAGCCAGTCTTTGCAGGCGGCGAATCTGATTGGTCACGGCGTGATGATCCCCGGCACCACCATTCTGGCCGGAACCAGCACCACCGATGGCACCAGCACCACGTCCACTACGCCGTTTGGCGTTGAGTTGCAGCAGGCGGCCGACAAGGTCACTGCGACGATTAAAGACGCCTCCGGCGTGGTGGTTCGCACCATCGACATCGGCAAGCTGGATGCAGGCGTGCATACCTTTACCTGGGACGGCAGCGTCACCGACGGCAGCACCGCGCCGAACGGCTCGTACACCGTGTCCATCGCTGCCAGCAGTGGCACCACGCAGCTGGTGGCGCAGCCGTTGCAGTTCGGCCTGGTGCAGGGCGTTATTAAGAGCAGCGACGGCAGCAAACTGGATTTGGGTACGACCGGTACCACCACACTCGACGAAGTTCGGCAGATTATCTAAGCCTTCATACTTATCAGGAGTAAGTCATGGCCTTTTCTCAAGCGGTCAGCGGCCTGAATGCTGCGGCCACCAACCTGGACGTCATTGGCAACAACATCGCCAACTCCGCGACCTACGGTTTTAAATCCGGTTCTGCCTCGTTTGCAGATATGTTTGCCGGTTCCAAAGTGGGCCTCGGCGTGAAAGTCGCGGGCATCACCCAGGACTTCACCGACGGCACGACCACCAACACCGGACGTGGTCTGGACGTGGCGATCAGCCAGAACGGTTTCTTCCGTATGGTGGATGCCAACGGTTCCGTGTTCTACAGCCGTAACGGCCAGTTCAAGCTGGACGAAAACCGTAACCTGGTGAACATGCAGGGTCTGCAATTAACCGGTTATCCGGTTGCGGGTACGCCGCCGTCGGTTCAGACGGGCGCAAACCCACAGCCGATCTCCATTCCGAACACGCTGATGGCGGCGAAGTCCACCACCACCGCGACCCAGCAGATCAACCTGAACTCAACGGACGATATCCCGACGGTCGCGTTTGATCCGACGAACTCCGACAGCTACAACAAGAAGGGCACGGTCACGGTCTTTGACAGCCAGGGTAACGAACATAATATGAACGTTTACTATGTCAAAACCGCCGACAACACCTGGGATCTCTACACCCAGGACGCCAGCGTAGCCGGTTCTACCGCCAGCAAAGCGGCGCAGATGAGCTTTGACAACAACGGTAACCTGAAGAACGTCACCAACTACATCGCGCAGGGTACGACCCCGGAAACCTGGGCGCTGGACACCACGCCAAACACCACGCCGTCTATCAACATCGTCAGCGATTCCATCAGCGGCGCGACCCCGGCCTCGTTCAACCTGAGCTTCCTGAACTCCATGCAGCAGAACACCGGGGCCAACAACGTGGTGGCGACCACCCAGAACGGCTACAAGCCGGGCGACCTGGTGAGCTATCAGATCAACGACGACGGTTCCGTTGTCGGTAACTACTCCAACGAACAGACCCAGGTTCTGGGCCAGATCGTGCTGGCGAACTTCGCCAACAACGAAGGTCTTCAGTCCGAAGGCGATAACGTCTGGTCTGCTACCCAGTCCTCCGGCGTGGCCCTGCTGGGTACGGCGGGAACCGGCAACTTCGGTACGCTGACCAACGGCGCGCTGGAGGCTTCCAACGTCGATCTGAGTAAAGAGCTGGTGAACATGATCGTCGCGCAACGTAACTATCAGTCGAACGCGCAGACCATCAAAACCCAGGATCAGATCCTCAACACGCTGGTTAACCTGCGTTAAGCGGCTGACGGGAAAGCGCAATGGATCACGCAATATATACAGCGATGGGCGCGGCAAGCCAGACGCTCAATCAGCAGGCCGTTACCGCCAGCAACCTGGCGAACGCCTCAACGCCGGGCTTTCGTGCGCAGCTTAACGCGCTGCGCGCCGTGCCGGTAGAAGGGCTTTCGCTGCCGACGCGTACCCTGGTGACCGCATCGACCCCTGGCGCAGACATTACGCCAGGCCAGATGGATTACACCTCGCGCCCGCTGGACGTTGCCCTGCAACAGGACGGCTGGCTGGCGGTGCAGACCGCCGACGGCGGCGAGGGATATACCCGCAACGGTAATATCCAGGTGAGCGCCACCGGGCAGTTGACCATTCAGGGGCATCCGGTGATGGGCGAAGCGGGCCCGCTGACCGTGCCGGAAGGCTCAGAGCTGACCATCGCGGCGGACGGGACGATCTCGGCGTTAAACCCGGGCGATCCGGCCAACACCGTTGCGCCCGTCGGGCGTCTGAAGCTGGTGAAGGCCGACGGTAAAGAGGTGCAGCGCGGCGATGACGGCATGTTCCGTCTGACCCAGGCGGCCCAGGCCACCCGTGGCGCCACGCTTCAGGCCGATCCGACCATCCGCGTGATGTCCGGCGTGCTGGAGGGCAGCAACGTCAAGCCGGTTGAAGCCATGACCGACATGATCGCCAGCGCCCGCCGTTTCGAAATGCAGATGAAGATCATTAGCGGCGTCGATGAAAACGCGAACAAAGCTAACCAACTTCTGGCTATGAGTTAACAGGACTCCTTATGATCAGTTCTTTATGGATCGCGAAAACGGGTCTGGACGCACAGCAAACCAATATGGACGTCATCGCCAACAACCTGGCGAACGTCAGCACCAATGGTTTCAAGCGCCAGCGCGCCGTTTTCGAAGATTTGCTTTATCAAACCATTCGCCAGCCGGGCGCCCAGTCTTCTGAGCAAACCACGCTGCCGTCCGGTTTGCAGATTGGTACCGGCGTGCGCCCGGTGGCGACCGAGCGTCTGCACAGCCAGGGCAACCTGTCCCAGACCAACAACAGCAAAGACGTGGCGATCAAAGGCCAGGGCTTCTTCCAGGTGCAGTTGCCTGACGGGACCTCTGCCTACACCCGCGACGGCTCGTTCCAGGTCGATCAGAACGGCCAGCTGGTGACGGCGGGCGGTTTCCAGGTTCAGCCTGCGATCACCATTCCGGCGAATGCCCTGAGCATCACCATCGGTCGTGACGGCGTGGTCAGCGTAACCCAGCAGGGTCAGGCTGCGCCGGTGCAGGTTGGCCAGCTCAACCTGACCACCTTCATGAACGATACAGGCCTGGAAAGCATCGGTGAGAACCTCTATACCGAAACGCAATCCTCCGGCACGCCGAATGAGAGCACCCCTGGCCTGAACGGCGCGGGTCTGCTCTATCAGGGTTATGTCGAAACCTCGAACGTGAACGTGGCGGAAGAGCTGGTCAACATGATCCAGGTTCAGCGCGCGTATGAAATTAACAGTAAAGCAGTGTCGACGACCGACCAGATGCTGCAAAAACTGACGCAACTCTAAGGGGCAGGCCGGTGCGGTAAACGCCGCCCCGGCTCCCTGTTTTTGAAGATGAAGGCAATGCAAAAACACGCGGCGTTTCGTTATCCGATTATGACTCTCCTGGCCGTTTCCCTGAGCGGGTGTGCCTGGATCCCGTCTAAACCCCTGGTTGAGGGTGCGACTACCGCCCAGCCCGTTCCCGGCCCCGCGCCGGTGGTAAACGGCTCAATTTTCCAGACCGCGCAGCCGATTAACTATGGCTATCAGCCGCTGTTTGAAGACCGTCGCCCGCGTAACATCGGCGATACGTTGACCATTGTGTTGCAGGAAAACGTCAGCGCGAGCAAGAGCTCGTCGGCGAACGCCAGCCGCGATGGCAAAACCAATTTCGGCTTCGACACCGTGCCGCGCTATTTGCAGGGCCTGTTTGGCAATGCGCGTGCCGATGTGGAGGCCTCTGGCGGCAACACCTTTAACGGTAAAGGTGGCGCGAACGCCAGCAACACCTTCAGCGGTACGCTGACGGTGACGGTTGACCAGGTGCTGGTCAACGGCAACCTGCACGTTGTGGGTGAAAAACAGATTGCGATTAACCAGGGCACGGAGTTCATTCGCTTCTCCGGCGTGGTTAACCCGCGCACCATCAGCGGCACCAATACCGTACCGTCCACCCAGGTGGCGGACGCGCGCATCGAGTACGTCGGCAACGGCTACATCAATGAGGCGCAGAATATGGGCTGGCTGCAACGCTTCTTCCTTAACCTATCGCCGATGTAAGCGAGGTGACCTATGTTTAAATCCCTCTTCGCAATCGCGCTCGCGCTGGTGGCAACCTTTGCCCAGGCCGACCGTATTCGCGATCTCACCAGCGTACAGGGCGTACGAGAAAACTCACTGATTGGCTACGGCCTGGTGGTGGGTCTGGACGGCACGGGTGACCAGACCACCCAGACGCCGTTTACCACCCAGAGCCTGAACAACATGCTCTCCCAGCTGGGCATTACCGTTCCTGCGGGCACCAACATGCAGCTGAAAAACGTGGCGGCGGTGATGGTCACCGCCTCATTCCCGGCCTTTGCGCGTCAGGGGCAGACCATCGACGTCGTCGTTTCTTCGATGGGTAACGCCAAAAGCCTGCGCGGCGGTACGCTGCTGATGACCCCGCTGAAAGGGGTCGACAGCCAGGTTTACGCGCTGGCGCAGGGGAACATTCTGGTCGGCGGGGCGGGCGCTTCGGCGGGCGGCAGCAGCGTGCAGGTGAACCAGCTTAACGGCGGGCGAATCACCGGCGGGGCGATTATCGAACGCGAACTGCCTACCCAGTTCGGCTCCGGTAACACCATCAACCTGCAACTGAACAACGAAGACTTCACGATGGCGCAGCAGATTGCCGACACCATCAACCGCAGCCGCGGCTTTGGCAGCGCCACCGCGCTGGACGCCCGTACCGTGCAGATCCGCACCTCGACGGGCGGCAGCAACCAGGTGCGTATGCTGGCGGATATCCAGAATATGGAGGTGAACGTGCCGTTGCAGGATGCCAAAGTCATCATCAACTCGCGCACCGGCTCGGTGGTTATGAACCGCGAAGTGTCGCTGGACAGCTGTGCCGTGGCGCAGGGCAACCTGTCGGTAACGGTCAACCGTTCCGCCAACGTCAGCCAGCCGGACACGCCGTTTGGCGGCGGTCAGACGGTGGTCACGCCGCAAACCCAGATCGACCTGCGTCAGAGCGGCGGCTCGCTGCAAAGCGTGCGCTCCAGCGCCAACCTGAACAGCGTGGTGCGTGCGCTTAACGCGCTCGGGGCAACGCCGATGGAGCTGATGTCGATTCTGCAATCCATGCAAACTGCGGGCTGCCTGCGCGCCAAAGTGGAAATCATCTAATGCTGACCGATAGCAAACTGCTGACCAGCGCGGCATGGGATGCCCAGTCGCTCAACGAGCTGAAAACCAAAGCGGGCAAGGATCCGGCGGCGAACATCCGCCCGGTCGCCCGTCAGGTGGAAGGGATGTTTGTGCAGATGATGCTTAAGAGCATGCGTGAAACCCTGCCGAAAGACGGGATGTTCAGCAGCGACTCCACGCGACTCTACACCAGCATGTATGACCAGCAGATTGCACAGCAGATGACCGCCGGGAAGGGCCTCGGTCTGGCTGACATGATTGTTAAACAGACCGCGGCCGCCCAGGGCATTCAGGGGCAGGAGGACCCGCCTGCGCAGGTGCCGATGAAGTTCGACCTGGAAACGGTGACCAGTTATCAGAATCAGGCCCTGACGCAGATGGTGCGTAAGGCGATACCGAAGGCCACGGAGAGCAACGACGAGCCGCTCACCGGCGACAGCAAAGACTTCCTGGCGCAGCTTTCGCTGCCCGCGCGTCTTGCCAGCGAGCAGAGCGGGGTGCCGCATCACCTGATCCTGGCGCAGGCCGCGCTGGAGTCCGGCTGGGGCCAGCGTCAGATCCGTAAAGAGAACGGTGAGCCGAGCTTCAACATCTTCGGCGTGAAGGCGAACGCCAGCTGGAAGGGGCCCACCACCGAGATCACCACCACCGAATATGAAAACGGTGCCGCCGTGAAGGTGAAGGCCAAATTCCGCGTCTACAGCTCGTATCTGGAAGCGCTGTCGGATTATGTCGGCCTGTTAAGCCGCAACCCGCGCTACACCGCCGTGACCCAGGCGGCCACGCCGGAGCAGGGCGCGCAGGCGTTGCAGAACGCGGGCTACGCGACGGACCCGAACTATGCGCGCAAGCTCACCAGCATGATCCAGCAGCTGAAATCGATGGGCGAGAAGGTCAGCAAAGCCTATAGCACAGATCTCGAAAATCTGTTCTGAAAGTTCTCAAGTCCCTGTGGAGGCTGCCGATAACCTTCATCAGGACTCGTGTCTGAAAGTGTAAAAGGAACCCCCATGTCCAGTTTGATTAACAGCGCCATGAGTGGCCTCAGTGCTGCACAGGCGGCACTCAATACCGTCAGTAACAATATTTCAAGCTATAACGTGACAGGTTATACACGCCAGAACACCATTCTGGGGGCGTCTAACAGCACGCTGACAGGCGGTGGCTGGGTTGGCAACGGGGTGTATGTCTCCGGCGTACAGCGTGAGTATGATGCCTTCATCACCAACCAGCTGCGTGCGGCAGATACCCAGAGCAGCGGCCTGACCACGCGCTATCAGCAGATGTCGAAAATCGACGACGTGCTCTCGGATACCACCAACTCGCTCTCCACCACGTTACAGGGCTTCTTTACCAGCCTGCAAACGCTGGTCAGCAACGCGGAAGATCCGGCGGCGCGCCAGACGGTGCTCGGCAAAGCCGATGGCCTGATCAACCAGTTCAAAGTGACCGATCAGTATCTGCGCGACCAGGATAAGCAGGTGAATACCTCTATCTCCAGCAGCGTCGATCAGATCAATAACTATGCGAAACAGATTGCCACGCTGAACGATCAGATCTCCCGTCTGACCGGCGTCGGTGCGGGCTCGTCCCCAAACGAACTGCTGGATCAGCGCGACCAGCTGGTCAGCGAGCTGAACAAGATTGTCGGCGTGGAAGTGGCGGTTCAGGACAGCGGCACCTATAACGTCTCCTTCGCCAACGGCTACACCCTGGTGCAGGGCAGCACGGCGAATCAGCTGGCTGCGGTCCAGTCCAGCGCGGATCCTTCACGTATCACGGTAGCCTTTGTTGACGCGGCGTCCGGCAGCGTTGAGATCCCGGAAAAGCAGCTGACCACCGGTTCGCTGGGCGGGCTGCTGAACTTCCGCGCAAACGATCTGGATAACGCGCGGAACTCGCTCAACCAGATGGCGCTGGCCTTTGCCGATGCGATGAACACCCAGCATGAAGCAGGCTATGACGCCAACGGCGACAAGGGCGGCAAGCTGTTTGATTTCGGCTCTCCGTCCGTGCTGAGCAACGCCAAAAACACCGGCAGCGCCTCGGCCACGGCGACCGTCACCGACAGCACGGCGGTGCAGGCCACCAACTATAAGGTGGAGTACAACGGCACCAACTGGACCGTAACGCGCCTGTCCGACAAAACCAGCTTCACGCAAACGCCGGATGCCAGCGGAAACCTGTCGTTTGACGGCCTCAGCGTGAACATCAGCGGCGCGGCGGACAAGAAGGACAGCTTCCTCGTGAAGCCGGTCAACGACGTCATCATTAATATGGATCTGGCGATCTCTGATGAATCCAAACTGGCGATGGCCTCTGCCAGCGACAGCGGCGACAGCGATAACACCAACGGCCAGAAGCTGCTGGATCTGCAAAGCGCGAAAAAGGTCGGCGGTAACAAAACCTTTAACGATGCCTACGCCTCGCTGGTCAGCACCGTCGGGAGCACCACCGCGTCGCTGAAAACCAGCAGCGAAACGCAGACCAACGTGGTGACCCAGCTGACCAAACAGCAGCAGTCTATCTCCGGGGTTAACCTGGATGAAGAGTACGGCAACCTGCAACGGTATCAGCAGTACTACCTGGCGAACGCTCAGGTGCTTCAGACAGCCAGCACGCTCTTTGATGCGTTAATCAACATTCGCTAAGGCCGGGGTGAAACATGCGTATTAGCACTCAAATGATGTACGAGCAGAGCATGCGTGGAGTGAGCAACTCCCAGAGCCTCTGGCTCAGTTATGGCGAGCAGATGTCGACGGGTAAGCGCGTCAACCGCCCGTCCGATGACCCGATTGCCGCGTCTCAGGCGGTGGTGTTGTCTCAGGCGCAAACCCAGAACAGCCAGTATGCGCTGGCCCGCTCTTTTGCCACCAACAAAGTCTCTCTTGAAGAGAACGTGTTGACCCAGGTGACCTCTGCTATTCAGAGCGCGCAGGAGAAGATCGTTTACGCGGGCAACGGCACGCTGAGCGATAACGACCGCGCCTCGCTGGCGACCGATCTGAAGGGGATCCGCGATCAGCTGATGAACCTGGCAAACAGCACCGACGGTAACGGCCGCTATATTTTTGCCGGTTACAAAACCGAAGCGCCTGCCTTCAATGAGACCACCGGCGCATACGACGGCGGCGCTACGCCAATCAGCCAGCAGGTGGATTCCGCGCGCTCGATGCAGATCAGCCATACCGGTACAGAAGTGTTCGATAACTTCACCAGCAGCGCCAAGCCAGAGCCGGACGGCAGCGCCCCTGAAACGAACCTGTTTAAGATCCTGGACGCGGCCATTGCCTCGCTGAATACTCCGGTTGAAGACGATCAGACCACGGCGGATGCCATGAGCGCGATTATCGACAAAACCAACCGTGGCCTGAGCAACTCGCTCGATAACGTGCTGACGGTGCGTGCAGAGCTGGGAACGAACCTGAACGAGCTGGACAAGCTGGATGCGCTGGGCGATGACCGCGCGCTGGGACAAACTCAGCAGATGAGCGACCTGGTGGACGTGGACTGGAACTCGGTGATCTCCTCTTACACCATGCAGCAGGCGGCGTTGCAGGCTTCTTACAAAGCCTTCAGCGATTTGCAAGGCATGTCTCTGTTCCAGCTCAACAAGTAACGTCTTGACCTCTTAGAACATGTCTTGAAACTGGGCATGTTTTGACTGCCCAATCCGTAATGGATTGGGCATTTTTTTTATCACGCCTGTGCCGGTAGCGCCTTAACGCGGGCGCTTTCCATCAGGCGAATCACCAGCGCAATAGCGCCACACAGGGTTGCCAGCGCCACCACGCCGCTCCAGCCTGCACGAGCGTACAGATAGCTGCCCGCCACCGAGCCCAGCGCCATGCCGATAAACACCACCGTAAAGAGCAGGGCGTTCAGGCGACCGCGTGCCTGCGGCTCAAGGCTGTAGACCAGATTCTGGTGCGCGACGAGGCTCGATTGCAGGCCCAGGTCAAACCCAACCGCTGAAAGCGCAATCAGGATCAGCTGGCCGTGTACGCCGAGAGCGGGCATCAGGAACATCAGGGCAAACGAGACCGTCACCAGCGCCGCCCCGAGCTGCGTGACTCTGCCTGCGCCCAGTTTATCCGCCAGCCCGCCCGCCAGCGGAGCGGCTAACGCACCCGCAGCCCCGGCGATCCCGAACCCACCCGCCACGGCGCTGCCGAGGTGATAACGTTCAAGCAGCATCACCGCAAGGGTTGACCAGAAGGCGCTAAAGGCAATCGAGAGGAAACCTTGCGCCAGCGCGGCACGACGCAGGGCGGGGTAACGACGCCACAGGTGCTCCATCGAGCGCAGCAGGGCGGGATAGCTCAGGGTCGAGTGAATGGCAAAGCGCGGCAGCACCGCCCACATCATCACGCCGATAAAGGCGATACTGGCGGCGGCCAGCTGATACATCACGCGCCAGCCAAAGGCTTCACCCACCACGCCGCTGACGGTTCTTGATAATAAGATCCCCAGCAGCAGGCCGGTCATCACCGTGCCCACGGTTTTCCCCTGTTTGCCCTCCGGGGCAAGAATGGCGGCGGCGGGGACGATATCCTGCGCCATTGTGGCGGCCATCCCGATCAGCAGGCTTGCCAGCAGCAGGGCGTGCAGCTGTCCGGTCAGGCTACAGCCGAGTAAAAAGAGGGCCAGCGCGGCGCTTTTTATCAGGATCAGCGTCCGGCGATCGTGGCGATCGCCCAGCGGCAGCAGGAACAGAATGCCCAGCGCGTATCCGGCCTGGGTTAAGGTTGGGACCAGCCCCATCCCTTCGATGCTCAGATGCAGGTCGGCACCCATCAGCGGCAGCAGCGGCTGGGCGTAGTAAATCGACGCCACGCTAAAACCCGCCCCCAGGGCCAGCATAAAAATGACCCAGCGGCTTACGGCATGGGGCGCTGTTGTTGTGTTCATAGGTATTTCCTCATTCATGGTGTACAGACATTTTTTACCATGACGGCTTGTGGCGGTAGCGGGCCCGGTGGTAAAACGCTTATACGTTTAACGTATAGCCATCAAAATAATGAAACGAACTGAGCGTATAGACAGGGTGGAGCTGATGCGCACCTTTGTGCGTATCGTAGAGGCGGGGTCGCTCTCCGCGGCGGCGCGGCAGCTTAATACCACCCAGGCCACCGTCAGCCGGCGGCTACAGTCCCTGGAAACGGTACTCGGCGTGCGGCTGCTGCTGCGCACGACCCACACCACGCGGCTGACCGATGACGGGGAGCGCTGCTATCAACATGCCCGCCGGGTGATCGACAGCTGGCTGGCGCTGGAGGATGAGGTTGGGCAGACGGAAGATGAGCCGGTGGGCGTGCTGCGCGTGCGTGCCCCACACGCGTTCGGGCAGGAGCAGCTTCTGGTGCCGCTCACGCAGTTTTTGCAGCGGTATCCGCAGCTCTCCGTGGAGTGGATGCTCAACGATAAGTCGGTGGATTTCCTCGGCGATAACCTCGACTGCGCCATCCGCGTGGGGGCGGAAATCGATCCGGCGACCGTGTCGGTGCTGCTGGCGGAAGTGCCTCGCTGCGTGGTGGCCTCCCCGGCGCTGCTGGCGCAGTTTCCTGCCGTGAATGCTCCGGACGACCTTTCCGTACTGCCGTGGATTGCCATCAGCACCTTCTATCAGCGCCATATTGAGCTGTATAAAGAGGGCGCTTCGCCTGCGCGCGTAATCCTGACGCCGCGCCTGAGCACCGATAGCCTGTACGTGGCGCGTAATACGGCCTTAAGCGGGTTAGGGGTGGCGGTGGTATCAAGCTGGACGGTGAAAGAGGATATTGCGCAGGGGCGGTTAGTGCATCTGCTGCCCGACTGGCAGCCCGCAGCGCTGCCCGTTCATCTGGTTTATCCGTGGTCACGCTATTATCCGGCGCGGCTGCGTCGCTTTCTGGTGATGATGCGCGAGGTGATGCCGGGTATTGCGGGGATGCGAAAACCGACGCGCGAGAAATAAAAAAACCGACCCGAGGGTCGGCTTTTTTTATCGCACAATCTTAGTCAGACTGCGGGCGGGTAGCAGGTGCAGCCGCCTGATGCGTTGCACTGTGGCCACCGGCAGAGCCTTTACCTTCGAAGTTGAAGGAAGGACGTACCCAGTCGCTGCTGCGCGGCGCTTCCGGAACATATTCCGGAGCCGGAGCACGCGTCATCGGTGCCGTCGCGACGTGAGCCGGAGCAACGTCAGCAGCAGTAGCCGCTTTCACTTCTGGCGCTTTCACTTCTGGCACTTTCACTTCGGCAGCTTCGCGAACAGGTTCGACGTCGATAGCGACTTCCGGAACCACTTCTTCAGCAACCGTTTCGACAACGGCCTCAGCCTCTTCAACAACGGCTGGCTGTGCTTCTTCGACAACCTCTTCAGCGACTACGGCATCTTCTTCGCTGACGATCTGCGGAGCAGCGTCAACCGGCGCGGCAATCACTTCAGGATGCGTGGTTTCAATCTCAGCCTGAGGTGCATTTTCAGCAAGATCGGGCGCAACAACCTGCGGGTCAACCACCTGAGGCTCCGCAACCGCTGGCGCTTCGGTGACAACCTCTTCCACGGCGGCGACAGGCGCTACCGGTGCAATCACCTCTTCGGTAACCGGCTGTTCTTCAACAACCTGCTCCGGACGGGCAACCGGGTAGCGGATCCAGACTTTGCCGGATGCCATTTCCGGTGATGCACAGGCCACGGCTAACGGCATTGGTGACTGAGTCGGGTAACGCTCGTCACGGTAACGACGACGGCGCTGGCCGCTGACGCGCAGGTGACGCGGAGAGCGACGGGAGCGACGCGGCATGCCTGCGTTATCACGGCCTTCGCTGCTATCGTCCTGCTCAACGTTGTTTTCGACTACCGCTGGCAGATCAACCTTCGCCAGCTGGGTGTTCGGTGCAGTTTCAACGACAGGCTCGGCGGCGATGATTGCGGTCTCTTCGGTTTGCTCTGCGGACGCGAAGCGAACTTTCTGTGACAGCTGACGCTGCTTACGACGCGGCATAACCTGAGTACGTTCTTCCTGCTCGGTCTCCTGCTGTTCAGCCGGGACTTCGCGGTTCAGGCTCTTCACTTCCTGCTGCGCCTGACGCTTCTCGTCGTTACGACGACGGTTGCGTTCACGGCGAGGCTGCTGCTCGTCGCGCTGTTTGCCCTTCTCGGACTCATCGCCCGCCTGCTGGCGAATTTCGCGATCTTCAACATTCTGCTGTTGCTTCTCACGACGGTTGCGACGGTTGTCTTCGCGCTGCTCGCGGCCTTCGCCGTTTTCAGAACGATTGTCACGACGTTCGTTACGATCGCCACGGTCATTGCGGTCGCCGCGCTCGTTACGGTCGCGACGGTTGTTTTGACGCTTGCGACGATCCTGCTGACGCTCTGGCTTCGCCTCTTTCGGTGCTTCTTTCGGCTGTTCCGGCTGTGCTTCTTCACCAGCGAACATTTTCTTCAGCGCACCCAGGATACGGCTCAGCAGGCCCGGCTGTGCAGGTTCGGCTTTCGCCGCTTCTGCTGCTGGTTTTTGCGCCGCAGGTTTCGCTGCTGGTTTTTCCATTGCCGCTTCTGGCGGTGCTTCCGGCATGATGAAGGTCGCTAACGCAGGCTGTTCTGGCAGTTTACGCTCGGCAGGCTCTTCATCGGACGGCAGGGCCATCTCTTCTTCATGCAGCTTCGGCAGCAGGTAGCTGAGTGTGGACGTTTCTTCACCCTTACGCACGCGCAGTACGTGGTAGTGCGGGGTCTGCATCTGGTCGTTTGGCACGATGATGCAGCGAACGCCGCCCTGACGCGATTCAATCGCACTTACCGCGGCACGTTTTTCGTTAAGCAGGTAAGAGGCAACGGGCACCGGCACAATGGCGTGAACTTCTTTGGTGTTCTCTTTCAGCGCTTCTTCTTCAATCAGACGCAGAATAGAGAGGGACAGAGATTCGTTATCACGCACGGTACCGGTGCCGGAGCAGCGCGGACAAACGTGATGGCTGGACTCACCGAGAGACGGGCTCAGACGCTGACGGGACATCTCCAGCAGGCCAAAGCGAGAGATATGGCTGATCTGGATACGCGCACGGTCCTGACGCACCGCTTCGCGCAGGCGGTTTTCGACCGCACGCTGGTGACGAACAGGGGTCATGTCGATGAAATCGATAACAATCAGACCGCCCAGGTCGCGCAGGCGCAGCTGGCGGGCGATCTCATCGGCCGCTTCAAGGTTGGTGTTGTAAGCGGTCTCTTCGATATCGCCACCGCGCGTTGCGCGTGCGGAGTTGATGTCGATAGCGGTCAGCGCTTCAGTGGTATCGATAACGATAGAACCGCCAGATGGCAGACGCACTTCACGCTGGAAGGCGGACTCAATCTGGGATTCAATCTGATAGTGGCTGAACAGCGGGATTTCACCGGTGTACAGTTTGATTTTGCTGGTGAAATCCGGACGGCCCAGCGCGGCGATGTGCTGGCGAGCCAGCTCAAGCACTTTCGGGTTATCAATCAGAATTTCGCCGATGTCCTGGCGCAGATAGTCGCGGAACGCACGCACGATAACGTTACTTTCCTGGTGAATCAGGAAAGGAGCAGGGCGGTTTTCAGCGGCTTTCTGGATAGCTTCCCAGTGCTTCAGGCGGAAGCTTAAGTCCCACTGCAAGGCTTCAGCCGATTTGCCAACGCCTGCGGTACGAACGATAAGGCCCATGCCGTCTGGAAGTTCCAGGCTTGCCAGCGCTTCTTTCAGCTCGGTACGGTCGTCGCCTTCGATACGGCGAGAGATACCACCCGCACGCGGATTGTTTGGCATCAGTACCAGATAGCTGCCTGCCAGGCTGATAAAGGTGGTCAGCGCAGCGCCTTTATTGCCGCGTTCTTCTTTATCAATCTGAACGATAACTTCCTGACCTTCGCGCAGAACATCTTTGATGTTTGGACGACCGTGGGAGTTATAGTTGGCAGGGAAATATTCGCGGGCAATTTCTTTAAGAGGTAGGAAACCATGACGCTCAGCACCGTAATCGACAAATGCGGCTTCAAGGCTTGGTTCAATGCGGGTGATCTTACCTTTGTAAATGTTCGCTTTTTTCTGTTCGTGTCCAGGACTTTCGATATCCAGATCGTACAGGCGCTGCCCATCCACAAGGGCGACACGCAACTCTTCTTGCTGAGTTGCGTTGATTAACATTCTTTTCATCGTAACTTACTCGTTATTCTTACATTGACGACAAAGCTGCGGGCAAGGTGACGCTTTCCGGGGTATGAACCGATGGCCTCGTGTCTATTCACGTCGCCAACCTCACGGTTGTCGCTCGCTTAAGAGGCGCAGAGTGTCGGTTGCCTGTGTGTCATACGGAAACACAGCGCAATTATCAGGGGAACAGCCTGGGTAAAACTCTCCAGAGAAGATTCCATTTACCGGGAAGTACTGCAACCCGCAGCCCGCTAACTGTCTGAAAGATCATTACGTCTTACGCCATTGCTGCGTGGATGATCGGTCAGACAAAACTGGTCATTCCGTCAGTTTCCTGATTAACCAGGATTTAACACGGAAAACGGCCTCATTATTCCACTGCTCGCCGGGTTATAGCAAGATGACTTTTGCCATTTATCACCCGGTTACTCACAGTTTCTCCACTTAAGTGCAGCGATTGGTTTAATATCCACCAAATCGATTGCGTGAATGAAAGCGCGCCGGACGAAAGTAAATATAAGCATAGAAAAATGAGTGGCGCTAATGCGTGACGATATTTAGAATCGCCAACCATGAAAACAGAGACTCCAGCCGTAAAAATGGTTGCCATTACCGATGATGAAGCGGGGCAACGTATCGATAACTTTTTGCGTACCCAGCTGAAAGGCGTACCAAAGAGCATGATTTATCGCATCCTGCGTAAAGGCGAGGTGCGGGTTAACAAAAAACGTGTGAAACCTGAATATAAACTCGAAGCGGGCGACGACGTGCGTATCCCGCCGGTTCGCGTTGCCGAGCGCGAAGAAGAGGCGGTTTCACCGAAGCTGCAAAAAGTCGCCGCCCTGAGCGATGTGATTTTGTATGAAGACGATCATATCCTGGTGCTGAACAAACCCTCGGGTACTGCCGTTCACGGCGGAAGCGGCCTGAGCTTCGGCGTGATTGAAGGGTTGCGTGCCCTGCGACCGGAAGCACGTTTCCTTGAGCTGGTTCACCGCCTCGACCGTGATACCTCCGGCGTGCTGCTGGTGGCGAAGAAGCGTTCCGCGCTTCGTTCCCTTCACGAGCAGCTGCGTGATAAAGGTATGCAGAAAGATTACCTGGCGCTGGTGCGCGGGCAATGGCAGTCCCATATAAAGGTGGTTCAGGCACCTTTGCTGAAAAACATTCTGCAAAGCGGCGAGCGTATTGTGCGAGTAAACCAGGAAGGTAAACCTTCCGAAACGCGCTTTAAAATAGAAGAGCGTTATGAGTTTGCCACGCTGGTACGCTGTAGCCCGGTAACGGGACGCACCCACCAGATCCGTGTGCATACGCAATATGCCGGACATCCTATCGCCTTCGACGATCGCTACGGCGACCGTGACTTTGACAAGCAGCTGGCGGGCACTGGGCTATCGCGTCTGTTCCTGCACGCTGCGGCGCTTAAGTTTACCCATCCGGGAACGGGTGAGGTGATGCGCGTCGAGGCGCCGATGGACGATCAGTTAAAACGGTGTCTTAAAGTTCTGCGCGGCTAAGTATGCCTTCCTCCCTCTCCCGGTGGGAGAGGGTCGGGGTGAGGGCATCAGACCGCAAAGATCAGGTCGCAAAGATCACGCCGTCAACGGATTACACTCTTCGCGTCTTAACATCTGAGACAGCGCAATCAGCGGCAGCCCAACCAGCGTGTTCGGGTCGCGGCCTTCCAGCCTTTCAAACAGCGCGATGCCCAGTCCCTCACTTTTAAAACTGCCCGCGCAGTTCAGAGGGCGTTCTTTACGCACGTAATCGACAATCTCCTGCTCGCTCAGGTGGCGGAAATGCACGTCAAACGGCTCGCATTCGGTTTGCAGATGCCCGTTTGCCGAGTTGTAAAGCGCAAGGCCGGTATAAAAGGTGACAATATTGCCCCGCGCCCGCAACAGCTGCTGAATCGCGTTCTCTTCGGTATGCGGCTTTCCGGTGATCGCCCCATCCAGTACGCAAACCTGATCGGAGCCTATAATCAGATGAGCAGGGTAGCGTGCGGCCAGCGATTGTGCTTTCTCCTGCGCAAGGCGTGTCACCAGATGGCGCGGCGACTCTCCCGGTTGCGGGGTTTCGTCAACGGCAGGAGCGGCACATTCGAACGGGATCCCGAGCTTCTCAAGCAGCATTCGGCGGTAGGATGAGGTGGAACCGAGAACGAGATTTGGCATATTTTTATCACCAGATATAGCGTAACGATGCCAGCCATTTTAAACTACAGGCCGCAATGTGTGCGAATAATTGGCAAAAGGCAGCTCTGGTTGCCTTTTTCTTTGACTCTATGACGTTACAAAGTTAATATGCGCGCCCTATGCAAAAGGTAAAATTACCCCTGACTCTTGATCCGGTTCGTACGGCTCAAAAACGCCTCGATTATGAAGGAGTTTATTCTTCCGATCAGGCCGAGCGTATCGCCGAATCCGTAGTCAGTGTGGACAGTGATGTGGAATGCTCCATGTCGTTCGCTATCGATAATCAGCGCCTTGCCGTTATTACCGGTGATGCAAGGGTTACGGTAACGCTCGAATGTCAGCGTTGCGGGAAACCGTTCGTACAGCACGTTCACACAACGTATTGTTTCAGTCCGGTTCGTTCAACCGAACAGGCTGAAGCACTCCCGGAAGCGTATGAACCGATTGAGGTTAACGAATTCGGTGAAATCGATCTGCTGGCTTTGGTAGAAGATGAAGTGATCCTCTCCTTACCAGTAGTTCCGGTGCATGATTCTGAACACTGTGAAGTGTCCGAGGCGGACATGGTCTTTGGGGAACTGCCTGATGAAGCGCAAAAACCAAATCCATTTGCCGTATTAGCCAGCTTAAAGCGTAAGTAATTGAGGAGTAAGGTCCATGGCCGTACAACAGAATAAACCAACCCGTTCCAAACGTGGCATGCGTCGTTCCCATGACGCGCTGACCGCAGTTACCAGCCTGTCTGTAGACAAGACTTCTGGTGAGAAACACCTGCGTCACCACATCACCGCTGACGGTTTCTACCGCGGCCGCAAGGTTATCACTAAGTAATCACGCGTCAGCGTGATTAAGCTTAGTGAGGATTTCCCCGTGCAAACGGGGAATTTACCGAACCAGGCTGTGACGATACCTTGACACGTCTAACCCTGGCGTTAGATGTCATGGGGGGAGATTTTGGCCCTTCCGTGACAGTGCCTGCAGCATTGCAGGCACTGAATTCTAATTCGCAACTCACACTTCTTTTAGTCGGCAATCCCGACACAATCACGCCATTACTTGCAAAAGCTGACTTCGAACAACGTTCACGTCTGCAAATTATTCCTGCGCAGTCAGTTATTGCCAGTGATGCCCGACCCTCGCAGGCTATTCGCAATAGCCGCGGCAGCTCTATGCGAATCGCGCTGGAGCTGGTGAAAGAAGGGCGAGCGCAGGCTTGCGTCAGCGCCGGGAATACCGGTGCGCTGATGGGGCTTGCGAAATTACTGCTCAAACCCATCGAAGGGATTGAGCGTCCTGCGCTGGTGACGGTCCTACCGCATCAGCAAAAGGGCAAAACGGTGGTGCTCGATTTGGGCGCTAACGTCGATTGTGATAGTACAATGCTGGCTCAGTTTGCCGTGATGGGATCGGTGCTGGCAGAAGACGTGGTCGGGATCGCTAACCCGCGCGTTGCGTTATTGAATATTGGTGAAGAAGAGACCAAAGGCCTGGACAGCATTCGTGACGCTGCCGAATTGCTCAAACAGGTTCCCTCCATCAACTATATTGGTTATCTCGAAGCCAATGAGTTGCTGACGGGCAAAACGGATGTATTAGTGTGTGATGGCTTCACCGGTAACGTAACGCTGAAGACCATGGAAGGGGTCGTTCGGATGTTCCTTTCCTTGCTTAAGTCGCAGGGAGAAGGTCAAAAAAGGTCCTGGTGGCTGATTTTATTAAAGCGTTGGTTACAAAAAAGCCTGACGCGGCGATTCAGTCACCTCAACCCCGACCAGTATAATGGCGCCTGTCTGTTAGGATTGCGCGGTATTGTGATTAAGAGTCACGGTGCGGCCAATCAGCGAGCTTTTTCCGTCGCGATTGAACAGGCAGTGCAGGCGGTGCAGCGACAAGTCCCTCAGCGGATTGCCGCTCGCCTGGAATCTGTATTAGCTAAAAGTGACTGAGCGTACATGTATACGAAGATTATTGGTACCGGCAGTTATCTGCCAAAGCAGGTGCGAACCAACGCCGATCTGGAAAAAATGGTAGATACGTCTGACGAGTGGATTGTCACGCGCACAGGTATCCGTGAACGTCGTATTGCCGCGCCAGACGAAACCGTTTCAACCATGGGTTACGAAGCCGCACAGCGCGCTATCGAAATGGCCGGCATCGATAAAGATCAGATTGGTTTGATCGTCGTGGCGACCACTTCGTCGACCCATGCTTTCCCAAGCGCAGCGTGCCAGGTGCAGAATATGCTCGGCATTAAAGGCTGCCCGGCATTTGATGTGGCTGCGGCCTGTGCAGGTTTTACCTACGCGCTGAGCATTGCCGATCAGTACGTGAAATCTGGCTCCGTGAAGTATGCGCTGGTGATCGGGGCTGACGTGCTGGCACGTACCTGCGATCCTACCGATCGCGGCACGATCATTATTTTTGGCGATGGCGCTGGTGCGGTACTGCTTGGTCAGTCCGAGGAGCCAGGGATCATCTCCACGCATTTACATGCTGACGGCAGCTACGGCGAGCTGTTAACCCTGCCAAACGCGGATCGCGTTAACCCGGACAACGCTATTTACCTGACAATGGCGGGTAATGAAGTGTTCAAAGTGGCAGTGACCGAACTTGCTCACATCGTTGACGAAACGCTGGAAGCGAACAATCTTGAACGCTCCGCGCTCGACTGGCTGGTGCCGCATCAGGCGAACCTGCGCATTATTAGCGCAACAGCGAAAAAGCTGGGCATGTCGATGGATAACGTTGTGGTGACGCTGGATCGTCACGGCAATACCTCTGCGGCGTCGGTACCTTGCGCATTCGATGAAGCGGTACGCGACGGACGAATCAAACGGGGCCAGCTGGTCCTGCTTGAAGCCTTCGGTGGTGGGTTCACCTGGGGTTCCGCGCTGGTTCGTTTCTAGTATAAGGATAAAAAGATGACGCAATTTGCATTTGTGTTCCCGGGACAGGGCTCTCAAACGGTTGGGATGTTGTCCGAAATGGCGGCAACCTACCCGGTTATCGAAGAGACTTTCCGTGAAGCCTCTGACGCTCTGGGCTATGATCTTTGGGCGTTGACCCAGCAGGGTCCAGCCGAAGAGCTGAATAAAACCTGGCAGACTCAGCCCGCACTGCTGACCGCATCCGTTGCGCTGTGGCGCGTATGGCAGCAGCAGGGCGGTAAAGCGCCAGCGCTGCTCGCCGGTCACAGCCTGGGTGAATACTCTGCGCTGGTCTGTGCGGGTGTGATTGCGTTTGCTGATGCCGTGCGTCTGGTTGAGCTGCGCGGTAAGTTCATGCAGGAAGCGGTTCCAGAAGGGACGGGTGGCATGTCTGCCATTATCGGTCTTGATGATGCGTCCATTGCGAAAGCCTGTGAAGAGTCAGCAGAAGGCCAGATTGTTTCTCCTGTGAACTTTAACTCGCCGGGTCAGGTTGTTATCGCGGGCCACAAAGAAGCGGTTGAACGTGCGGGTGCAGCCTGTAAAGCAGCGGGCGCAAAACGCGCACTGCCACTGCCCGTTAGCGTGCCATCTCACTGCGCGCTGATGAAGCCAGCAGCGGACAAACTGGCCGTTGAACTGGACAAAATTACCTTTAACGCTCCGACGATTTCCGTTGTGAATAACGTTGATGTGAAATGCGAAACCGCGCCAGAAGCTATCCGCGCTGCGCTGGTTCGTCAGCTTTATAGCCCGGTACAGTGGACCAAAACCGTTGAGTTTATGGCGTCACAGGGCGTTGAGCATCTGTATGAAGTCGGCCCTGGTAAAGTCCTCACCGGTCTGACAAAACGTATTGTTGACACCCTGACCGCATCGGCGATTAACGAGCCGGACGCGATGTCAGCGGCACTCTCGCAATAAAAGAGGAATACCATGAGTTTTGAAGGAAAAATCGCACTGGTGACCGGCGCAAGCCGCGGTATCGGGCGTGCAATTGCTGAAACACTGGTTGCGCGCGGCGCGAAAGTGATTGGTACAGCGACCAGCGAGAATGGCGCTCAGGCCATCAGCGACTATCTGGGTGCGAACGGTAAGGGTCTGGTACTGAATGTGACCGAGCCTGCATCTATCGAATCTGTTCTGGAAAATATTCGCGCAGAATTTGGCGAGATCGATATTCTGGTAAATAATGCTGGGATCACTCGCGATAACCTGCTGATGCGAATGAAAGATGACGAGTGGAACGATATTATCGAAACCAACCTGTCATCGGTATTCCGTCTGTCAAAAGCGGTAATGCGCGCTATGATGAAAAAGCGTCATGGTCGTATTATCACTGTTGGTTCTGTGGTTGGTACCATGGGAAATGCTGGTCAGGCTAACTACGCTGCGGCGAAAGCAGGTCTGATCGGTTTCAGTAAGTCGCTGGCACGCGAAGTTGCGTCCCGCGGTATTACTGTAAACGTTGTTGCTCCGGGCTTTATTGAAACGGACATGACGCGTGCGCTGACCGATGATCAGCGTGCGGGTACACTGGCGGCAGTTCCTGCGGGGCGTCTTGGCGACCCTAAAGAAATCGCCAGTGCGGTTGCATTTTTAGCCTCTGACGAAGCGGGTTACATCACTGGTGAAACCCTCCACGTCAACGGCGGGATGTATATGGTTTAATCACGATCGAAAATATTTGCGTTATTAGGGCGAATGGCCTCAAAATAACGTAAAATCGTGGTAAGACCTGCCGGGATTTAGTTGCAAATTTTTCAACATTTTATACACTACGAAAACCATCGCGAAAGCGAGTTTTGATAGGAAATTTAAGAGTATGAGCACTATCGAAGAACGCGTTAAGAAAATTATCGGCGAGCAGCTGGGCGTTAAGCAGGAAGAAGTTGTGAACTCCGCTTCCTTCGTTGAAGACCTGGGCGCAGATTCTCTTGACACCGTTGAGCTGGTAATGGCTCTGGAAGAAGAGTTTGATACTGAGATTCCGGACGAAGAAGCTGAGAAAATCACCACCGTTCAGGCTGCCATTGATTACATCAACGGTCACCAGGCGTAAGTGAACATCTCCAGGCGGTCATTCGACCGCCTGAGTTTTATCTTTTTTAGTCCCACGAATCCCTTTTTATCCCTCCCTGGAGGACAAACGTGTCTAAGCGTCGTGTAGTTGTGACCGGACTTGGCATGTTGTCTCCTGTCGGCAATACCGTAGAGTCCACCTGGAAAGCTCTCCTTGCCGGTCAGAGCGGCATCAGCCTAATCGACCATTTCGATACTAGCGCCTATGCAACGAAATTTGCTGGCTTAGTAAAGGATTTTAACTGTGAAGAGATCATCTCGCGCAAAGAACAGCGCAAGATGGATGCCTTCATTCAATATGGAATTGTCGCTGGCGTTCAGGCCATGCAGGATTCTGCCCTTGTCATTACGGAAGAGAACGCAACCCGCATTGGTGCCGCTATTGGCTCCGGGATTGGCGGTCTTGGCCTGATCGAGGAAAACCATACCTCTCTGGTAAACGGTGGTCCGCGTAAAATCAGCCCATTCTTCGTTCCGTCGACGATTGTTAACATGGTGGCAGGTCACCTGACCATTATGTTCGGCCTGCGTGGCCCAAGCATTTCAATCGCTACTGCCTGTACGTCTGGTGTGCATAACATCGGTCAGGCCGCGCGTATCATTGCCTATGGCGATGCTGATGCGATGGTGGCGGGCGGTGCCGAAAAAGCCAGTACCCCGCTGGGTGTTGGTGGTTTTGGCGCAGCGCGTGCGCTCTCTACCCGTAACGATAATCCTCAGGCGGCAAGCCGTCCGTGGGATAAAGACCGTGATGGTTTCGTACTGGGTGATGGCGCGGGCATGATCGTACTGGAAGAGTACGAACACGCTAAAAAACGCGGCGCGAAAATTTATGCTGAAGTCGTCGGCTTCGGTATGAGCAGCGATGCGTATCACATGACGTCACCTCCAGAAGATGGTGCGGGTGCAGCGCTGGCGATGGCTAATGCTATTCGCGATGCGGGCATCACTCCGGCTCAGATCGGCTACGTTAACGCCCACGGTACTTCGACACCGGCAGGCGATAAAGCAGAAGCTCAGGCTGTGAAATCTATCTTCGGTGAGTCTGCCAGCCGTGTGATGGTCAGCTCCACGAAATCCATGACCGGTCACCTGTTGGGTGCGGCGGGTGCGGTAGAGTCAATCTACTCCATTCTTGCGCTGCGCGATCAGGCTGTTCCGCCAACCATCAACCTGGATAACCCGGATGAAGGTTGCGATCTGGACTTCGTACCGCACGAAGCACGCCAGGTAAGCGGTATGGAATACACCCTGTGTAACTCCTTCGGCTTTGGTGGCACTAACGGCTCTCTGATCTTCAAAAAGGTCTGATCCAGCTGCCTGATGGCGATAAAAGGTCCGCTTGTCGGACCTTTTTTATTCAGTTTTATCCCCTTGTTTGATTTTAAGCCCATTGCCACACTGTACGACCACGCGTAAGGAGTCAGTATGTTTCTGATTAATGGCCTTGAGCAGGATTGTCTTCTTGCGAGCGACAGGGCGACGCAGTTTGGCGATGGCTGTTTTACCACCGCGCGTATCACCGACGGGGATGTCGTACTTCTCACAGCCCATCTTCAGCGTTTACAGAACGCCTGTGAAAAACTCCTGATCCCCTTTACCGAGTGGGAAACCCTCGCGTACGAGATGACGCAGCGGGCCGCAGGGCACACCAGCGGCGTGCTGAAGGTCATCATCAGCCGGGGTAGCGGCGGGCGGGGTTACAGCGGTGCAAACTGTCAGGAGCCCACGCGGATCCTCTCTGTTTCCGCCTATCCCGCGCAGTATGAACGCTGGCGGCGCGACGGCATTATCCTCGAACTCAGCCCGGTACGTCTTGGACGAAACCCGATGCTGGCCGGAATTAAGCATCTCAACCGTTTAGAGCAGGTGTTGATCCGCGCTCATCTTGAGCAGTCGGACGCGGACGAAGCGCTGGTTCTTGACAGCGAAGGGGTCATTACTGAATGCTGTGCGGCTAATTTATTCTGGCGGCAGGGCAGCGATGTCTTTACGCCAAAGCTCGACCAGGCTGGCGTGAATGGCATTATGCGTCAGTTTTGTTTGCAGCAGCTGGCACGCTCTGATTTTCGTGTTGTCGAAGTTAACGCAACCGAAGAGGCCCTGTTAGCGGCAGAGGAAGTGCTGGTCTGCAATGCGTTGATGCCCGTTGTGCCGGTTCGCGCCTGCGGCCAACAAACATGGTCATCCCGCGAGCTGTACCAATTTTTAGCCCCGTTATGTGAGCAAACCAGAAAGTCATGAAGAAAATGTTGCGCTTTACCCTCCTGCTGGTCGTCGTGCTGGGCATTGCCGGGGGAGCAGGAATGTGGAAGGTTCGTCAGCTGGCGAGCAGTAAGATCCTCATCAAAGAAGAAACGATATTTACGCTGAAAGCCGGAACAGGGCGTCTGGCGCTCGGCGAACAGCTTTACGCCGATAAAGTGATCAACCGTCCGCGCGTTTTCCAGTGGCTGCTGCGCGTTGAGCCGGATCTGTCGCATTTTAAAGCCGGGACCTACCGCTTAATGCCGGGAATGACCGTCAAAGAGATGCTGCAACTGCTGGAAAGTGGTAAAGAAGCCCAGTTCCCGCTGCGCTTTGTGGAAGGGATGCGCCTGAGTGATTATCTCCGGCAACTGCGGGATGCGCCGTACCTGAAGCATACCCTGAAAGATGATAGCTACCAGACCGTCGCCGAGGTGCTTAAATTCGACCATCCTGAGTGGGTTGAAGGCTGGTTCTGGCCGGATACCTGGATGTATACCGCAGGCACGACCGATGTTGCCATCCTCAAGCGCGCGCATAAAAAGATGGTTGCCGCCGTGGATGCAGCCTGGAAAGGGCGCGTGGACGGGCTGCCGTATAAAGATCAAAACCAGTTTGTCACCATGGCCTCGATTATCGAAAAAGAGACTGCCGTTGCCGCCGAGCGTGACAAAGTGGCCTCTGTGTTCATCAACCGACTGCGTATCGGAATGCGTTTGCAGACTGACCCGACCGTGATTTACGGGATGGGGGAGAGCTACAACGGCAAGATTTCGAGAAAAGATCTGGAAACGCCAACGGCGTATAATACCTACGTGATTAGCGGTTTGCCGCCTGGCCCGATTGCTACGCCGGGCAATGCGTCCCTGAACGCGGCCGCGCACCCGGCCAAAACGCCGTATCTCTATTTTGTGGCTGATGGAAAAGGCGGGCATACCTTTAACACCAACCTTGCCAGCCACAATCGCTCCGTTCAGGACTATCTGAAGGCACTTAAGGAAAAAAATGCGCAGTAAATACATTGTCATTGAGGGACTGGAAGGCGCGGGCAAAACCACCGCGCGTAATCTGGTGGTGGATACGCTCAAGGCGCTTGGCGTGGGTGAGATGGTCTTTACCCGCGAGCCGGGCGGCACGCAGCTGGCGGAAAAACTGAGAAGCCTGGTGCTGGATATCAAATCCGTGGGCGATGAAGTCATCACCGATAAAGCCGAAGTCCTGATGTTTTACGCGGCGCGCGTGCAGCTTGTCGATACGGTGATCAAACCGGCTCTGGCTGAAGGTAAATGGGTGATTGGCGATCGTCATGACCTGTCTACTCAGGCTTATCAGGGCGGTGGGCGCGGTATCGATCGGGAGATGTTAGCGACCTTACGTGACGCGGTGCTGGGCGATTTCCGTCCGGATTTAACGCTCTATCTCGACGTGACGCCAGAAGTGGGGCTGAAACGCGCGCGCGCGCGCGGCGAGCTGGACCGCATTGAGCAGGAGTCGCTGGACTTCTTCAACCGTACCCGCGCGCGTTATCTGGAGCTGGCGGGGCAGGACAGTTCGATCCGCACTATCGACGCCACGCAGTCGCTGGACGAGGTGACGCGTTCGATTCGTGAAACCGTGACCCAGTGGGTCCAGGAGCAACAGGCATGAAATGGTATCCATGGTTGCGCCCGCACTTTGAGCAGCTGATCGCCAGCTATCAGGCCGGACGGGGCCATCATGCGTTACTGATTCAGGCCCTGCCTGGTATGGGTGATGATGCGCTGATTTACGCGCTCACCCGTTTTTTGATGTGTCAGCAGCCAGAAGGGCATAAAAGCTGTGGTAAATGCCGGGGCTGCCAGCTGATGCAGGCGGGCACGCACCCCGACTACTACACCCTGGAGCCGGAGAAGGGCAAGACGACCCTTGGCATTGACGCGGTGCGCGAGGTCAGCGAAAAGCTGTACGAGCACGCTCGTCTGGGCGGGGCAAAAGTGGTCTGGCTGAACGATGCCGCGTTGCTGACCGAAGCGGCGGCTAACGCCCTGCTGAAAACCCTGGAAGAGCCGCCGGAAAAGACCTGGTTCTTCCTCTCCTGCCGCGAGCCGGGCAGATTACTGGCGACGCTGCGCAGCCGCTGTCGTCTGCATCACCTCTCTGCGTCTCAGGAATCCTGGTCAGTAAGCTGGCTTGCGCGTGAAGTGACAATGTCACAAGAGGCGATGCTGACCGCGTTACGCCTGTGCAGCGGGGCGCCTGCGGCGGCGCTGGCGCTATTGCAGCCCGACAGCTGGTCACAGCGCGAGGCGTTGTGTAATGGCGTGGCATCTGCCCTTGATAGCGGCGACTGGCTGAGTTTACTGGCGAGCCTGAACAACGATCGGGCTGCCGAGCGTCTGCACTGGCTGGCCTCAATGCTGCTGGACGCGCTGAAAATCCAACAGGGCGCAACGCTGTTGTCCAACGTGGACGTCTGGGTGCTTATCAATACTCTGGCTAACCGCCTGTCCGGCAACGCGTTACGCGCTATTCTTCATGACGTTTGCCAGAGCCGTGAACAACTTTTGACGGTAACCGGTCTTAATCGCGAGCTTTTACTTACCGACCAGTTACTGCGTATAGAACATTACCTGCAACCAGGCACCGTGCTGCCTGTTTCCCATCTCTGAGAGAGACATTATGTTTTTAGTCGACTCACACTGCCATCTTGATGGCCTGGATTATCAATCCCTGCATAAAAACGTGGACGACGTGCTGGAAAAAGCCGCCGTCCGCGATGTGAAATTCTGCCTGGCCGTGGCGACCACGCTGCCCGGCTATCGCAACATGCGCGAGCTGGTGGGCGTTCGCGATAACGTGGTGTTCTCCTGTGGCGTTCACCCGCTGAATCAGGATGAAGCCTATGACGTTGAGGATCTGCGCCGTCTGGCGGCGGAGGAGGGCGTTGTCGCGATGGGTGAAACCGGGCTGGACTATTTTTATACCCCTGAAACGAAACCGCGCCAGCAGGACTCATTCCGCGACCATATTCGCATCGGACGCGAGCTGAACAAGCCCGTTATTGTGCATACCCGCGACGCGCGCGCCGATACGCTGGCGATCCTCCGGGAAGAAAAGGTGACGGATTGCGGTGGCGTACTACACTGTTTCACAGAAGACAGAGAAACGGCGGGTAAGCTCCTTGATTTAGGGTTTTATATCTCGTTTTCGGGGATCGTGACGTTCCGTAACGCCGAGCAGCTTCGTGATGCCGCGCGCTATGTGCCGCTCGATCGCATTCTGGTGGAAACAGATTCTCCTTATCTGGCGCCGGTGCCGCATCGCGGTAAAGAAAACCAGCCAGCCATGACGAGAGATGTCGCTGAGTATATGGCCGTTCTTAAGGGGGTCAGCATTGAAGAGCTGGCTCGCGCGACGACGGAAAACTTCGCAAACCTGTTCCACATCGACCCCGCCCGCCTCCAGTCTGTCTGATAAAACCGTTTTTTTTAGGCTCGTAATTAATACGCAAAGCGAGTAAAGTTCACCGCCTTATTTGGGGCGGTGATGCTGTTTTTTGACACATCCAGACACAACTTTTGTAAATATCTGAAAGTTTTTGATTCGTCTTAAGCCGAAACGTGATAGCCGTCAAACAAAGTCGCAGGGATTTATTTTACTCTGTGTAATAAATAAAGGGCGCTTAGATGTCCTGTCCACGGCACGGTACTCCCCCCGGGCCAATGCGTGAAAAGCGTAAAAAAAGCACAAATACTCAGGAGCACTCTCAATTATGTTTAAGAATGCATTTGCTAACCTGCAAAAGGTCGGTAAATCGCTGATGCTGCCAGTATCCGTACTCCCAATCGCAGGTATCCTGCTGGGCGTCGGTTCTGCTAACTTCAGCTGGCTGCCAGCCGTAGTTTCCCACGTGATGGCAGAAGCAGGCGGTTCTGTTTTTGCTAACATGCCGCTTATCTTCGCTATCGGTGTTGCTCTGGGCTTCACCAATAACGACGGTGTATCCGCACTGGCCGCAGTGGTTGCTTACGGCATCATGGTGAAAACCATGGCTGTGGTTGCGCCGCTGGTTCTGCATTTACCTGCTGAAGAGATCGCAGCGAAACACCTGGCGGATACCGGTGTTCTCGGCGGTATCATCTCCGGTGCGATTGCAGCCTATATGTTCAACCGCTTCTATCGCATCAAGCTGCCTGAGTATCTGGGCTTCTTCGCGGGCAAGCGCTTTGTTCCGATTATCTCCGGTCTGGCAGCGATTTTCACTGGGGTGGTCCTGTCCTTCATCTGGCCTCCAATCGGTTCTGCCATCCAGACCTTCTCTCAGTGGGCGGCTTACCAGAACCCGGTTGTGGCGTTTGGTATTTACGGCTTCATCGAGCGCTGCCTGGTGCCGTTTGGTCTGCACCACATCTGGAACGTTCCATTCCAGATGCAGATTGGTGAATACACCAACGCAGCAGGTCAGGTGTTCCACGGCGATATCCCACGTTACATGGCAGGTGACCCAACCGCAGGCAAACTGTCCGGTGGCTTCCTGTTCAAAATGTACGGCCTGCCGGCTGCTGCGATTGCGATCTGGCACTCTGCTAAACCAGAGAACCGTGCAAAAGTGGGCGGTATCATGATCTCCGCCGCGCTGACCTCGTTCCTGACCGGTATCACCGAGCCGATCGAGTTCTCCTTCATGTTCGTTGCGCCAATCCTGTACATCATTCACGCTGTACTGGCTGGCCTGGCGTTCCCAATCTGTATCCTGCTGGGTATGCGTGACGGTACGTCCTTCTCACACGGTCTGATCGACTTTATCGTTCTGTCCGGTAACAGCAGCAAGCTGTGGCTGTTCCCAATCGTGGGTGCGTGCTACGCGGTAGCTTACTACACCATCTTCCGTGTGCTGATCAAAGCGCTGGACCTGAAAACCCCAGGTCGTGAAGATGCAACCGAAGACAGCAAAGCGGGCGCAACCAGCGAGATGGCGCCAGCTCTGATCGCTGCTTTCGGCGGTAAAGACAACATCACCAACCTGGACGCGTGTATCACTCGTCTGCGCGTGAGCGTTGCTGATGTGGCGAAAGTCGACCAGCCTGGCCTGAAAAAACTGGGCGCGGCAGGTGTGGTTGTTGCAGGTTCTGGTGTTCAGGCAATCTTCGGTACTAAATCCGATAACCTGAAAACTGAGATGGATGAGTACATCCGCAACAACTAATCAGTGACAGGGGAGACTAAGGCAGCCGAATGGCTGCCTTTTTTATTGGGTGCGGCACAGGCCGGGTAAACGACGCGCCACCCGGCAAAAACGCGCACAAAAAAAGGAGCCTTTCGGCTCCTCTTGTCATAACGGGCAGCTTAGAAACTATAGGTTCCGCTCACCGAGAAGTTACGCGGTGCGCCGTACACGCCGTACGTTCCCAGATAGTCATAGTACTCTTCGTCGAAGACGTTATTCAGGTTGCCCTGTACCGCAAAGTTTTTGGTGACCTGATAGCGGGCAAAGAGATCGACAACGGTATAACCGTCCTGGGTGATCTTCGTGACGCCCTGCGGCCCTGGGGTTTCAAAGTCATACCAGGTTTTATTCTGCCAGCGCGCGCCGCCGCCGACGGCCAGTTCAGGCAGCATTGGCAGTTGATAGCGGGTAAACAGCTTAAGCGTGGTACGCGCCTGCTGAGGGTTAACCGCGTTACCGTCTTCATCTTCGGCAATGTAGCGGCTTCCGCCGAAGGTCAGCTGCCAGTTGTCGGTCAGCGCGCCGTTCAGCTCGAACTCGATACCTTTGCTGACCGTGCCATCGACGGATTTATATGCCGTTTGTCCACCTGAGCCAGGAATGGTCGTGCCTGTTGATACCGCCACGTTGTCCTGCTCCAGGCGGAAGACCGCGACGGAGGCGGTAAGGCGGGTATTGAACCAGTCGCCTTTCACGCCCGCTTCATAGCTTTTACCGGTGGTCGGATCGATGAACTTGCTGTTCACATCGCGCTGACCGCTCGGCTGGAAGATAGAGGTGTAGCTGGTGTAGACGGACCAGGTATCGTCAATGTCGTAGATCAGCCCGGCGTACGGGGTGACGTCGTGGAACTTCGCGTTGCGGATTTCGTCCGGCTTGCGCTCAAGGTTATATTTCGCGCTCCATTCCGTATAACGCGCGCCCAGAATCAGGTGCAGCGGATCGGCAAGAGAGAGTCGGGTCGCGGCGTACACCGATTTCTGGCGGATCACGTCGCGCTGATAAAGCGCAAAATCAGACCAGGCAGGGTTGGCGAGCTTACCGTTGTAGTCGTAGATGTTGCCCACGTCCATCAGGCCGTAGTTATCGTTGACCGGGTAGGAGTTGTCGTAATTATTGCGCTGGCGGCTGTAGCTCCCGCCCAGCATCAGCTCGTGCTGGCGGCCGAGAAGATCGTACCCGCCGCGCACGAAGGCGTCCACGGAGTCCTGCTTACGCTCGCCCCGGTTCCAGCCGCCCCATGCGCCCTGGAAAAGGGACGAATCGTACAGGCCGGTCGTTTTGTCCGGATACCCGTCGATGTACATCAGCTTGCTGTCGAAGTTCGTTTCAGCATGCATGGCGTTCACTTTGGCTTCCCAGCCGTTATCGAAGCGCTGGCTCAGGTTGGCAAAGACTTTCGTGGAGTCCTGGTTAGAGTACGTCCAGTCGGCGGCGGTGTTAAAGCCACGACGGAAGTGCGTTTTGCTGTCGTCGCTAAACAGGGAAGGGAAGCCGCCCCAGGTTGGGCTGTCCTCTTCGCTTTCCTGATAGTCATACCCCAGAGAAAGGGTGGTGGAGTCGGTCAGATCCGCATCGACAACGCCGTAAACGAACTTTTTACGGTAGTGGTTACGCTCAACCCAGGAGTCTTTATCTTCATAGCCCGCAATCGCACGACCGCGAACGTTGCCGGATTCGGTGAGCGGAGCCTGAACGTCCAGCACGTAGCGCTGCTTGTCCCAGCTACCGTAGGTGGCGGACACCGAGCCTTTAAACTCTTTGCTGTCGGCGTGCTTGCGCACCATGTTCACGTACGCGGACGGGTTGCCCGTACCGCTCATCAGCCCGGCCGCGCCGCGCACCACTTCAATTTTGTCGAAGATGGCCGTATCGCCCGCCGTATCGCCAAAGTTCCAGCGGTTGTCGAGGAAGGTCGGCATATCTTCATACGCAAAGTTGCTGATAAAGAAGCCGCGCGCGTAATAGTTGGTGCGGCTGGTATCAATGTGGGACGCGCTCACGCCAACCGTGTTATCCAGCACCTGGCCGATGGTGTTCAGCTCCTGATCCTGCATACGCTGCTGGCTGATCACGCTGACGGACTGGGGGATATCGCGCGGGACTAACAGCAGTTTGGTTCCGGTGGTGGTGGTTTTAACGCTGTAATCCTGGGCCTGGCCCTCAAGCGGATCCTGTGCGTTATCAAACCCGCCGTCGACGACAACGGTGTCCTCTGCGGCGGCGGTCTCGGCGAAACTTACGGTTGGCATCAATGCCATAGCAATGCATGCAGCCAGCACGGAAGGCGCGGTGGCAGGCATACGTTGCCCATCCCTGGTGTGATTAATGAAAGACATCATCAAACCCTTAATGAATGGTGAAGGTTGTGTGCGTCAGTCCCGCAGGCGCGGGCTGAAGTCGTTTTCTATGTTTGAAATGCGCATGAAAATGCAAATGCGAAATATACGCATTGAGATTATCGCTGTAAACAGATGTTTCAAATGGAAATGAAATTATGTTTTATAGGATTGGTCTGTAAGAGTGCTCACTCTCCAGCCAGCTGTCGGATAATAAGGAAAGAAATCACGGGAGAAGGTTGAAAGGACAGGAGAAAGTCGCTCATACTCTTGAGTTGTGTCACACCGTAATAGCACCATTGTGTGTTACCGGCAGGCACACCACGCCAGATTAAACAAAAAAGGAAAAGGTCATGGCTGAAGAAACGATTTTCAGTAAAATTATCCGTCGCGAAATTCCGTCGGATATCGTGTATCAGGACGAGCTGGTCACAGCATTCCGGGACATCTCACCTCAGGCACCGACGCACATCCTTATTATTCCCAATATTCTGATTCCAACCGTAAATGACGTGAAAACCGAGCACGAAGTGGCTTTAGGTCGTATGCTCACTGTGGCTGCAAAAATTGCGGAGCAGGAGGGGATTGCGGAAGACGGCTATCGCCTGATCATGAACTGTAATCGCCATGGCGGTCAGGAAGTTTATCACATTCACATGCATCTGCTGGGTGGACGTCCGCTGGGGCCGATGCTGGCACATAAAGGTCTTTGACATGCTTAGAGGGCGTTTTGCTGCGCTTGTAATGGTGCTGGTGCTCGCGGGATGCAGTGCGCGTCCGGCGATCCCGGTCAGTGACGAACAGACGCTGGTGATGGAATCCTCCGTTCTGGCCGCAGGGATTACGGCAGAACCACCTTCGTTGACGATGAGTGAAATTCAGGCTTCCGCGTCCTCCAGGCTGTATAACGAAAGAAATGAACCAGTAACGGTGAACTATCGTTTCTACTGGTATGACGTCAGAGGCCTTGAAATGCATCCACTGGAAGCGACGCGCACGGTGACCATTCCGGCAAGGGCGTCGGTCACGCTGTACGGCAGCGCGAACCAACTGGGTGCTCATAAGGTGAGACTGTATCTTTATCTTTAAGGGGTGATCCTTGATTAAAAATATGAGCCGCTATGCGCTCCTGAGCGTTTTCGCACTCGTTCTTGCCGGATGTGTGACCCGCACGGAAGAACCAGCGCCTGTCGATCAGGCCAAACCGGGTACGGAACAACCTGCCCAGCCAACGCCTGAGCAGCCGGTGCCGGTCGTTCCATCGGTGCCGAGTATTCCGACGCAGCCTGGCCCAATCGTGAATCCGGACGCCACGGCGCAGCCTGCACCGCGCGTTCGTCATTACGACTGGAACGGTGCAATGCAGCCGATGGTGGGCAAAATGTTGCAGGCGCAGGGCGTCACGCCGGGCAGCGTGCTGCTGGTGGACAGCGTCAACAACCGCACTAACGGTTCGTTAAATGCGGGTGAAGCAACGGAAACCCTGCGCAATGCCCTCGCCAACAACGGCAAGTTCACGCTGGTTTCCTCGCAGCAGCTGTCCGTGGCGAAGCAGCAGCTTGGCCTGTCGCCGCAGGATAGCCTCGGCTCCCGCAGCAAGGCGATGGGGATTGCCCGTAACGTTGGCGCACAGTACGTGCTGTACTCCAGCGCCACCGGGAATGTGAACACGCCAGCGCTGCAAATGCAGCTGATGCTGGTGCAGACGGGCGAAATTATCTGGTCAGGTAAAGGTGCCGTTTCGCAACAGTAACGGTACGCGTGACGCGATCCTGTCACGCTATTTCCCGCAGTACCGCCTTCTCGCGCCGCAGGCCCATTCCGGGCTTGGCGGCGCGAGTTGCATTATTGAGCAGGGCGAGCACCGGCTGGTGCTGCGCCAGCACCACGACAGCACTGCGCCATCCTCCCACTTCCGCCGCCAGTTTCGCGCGCTCAGGCGTCTTCCCGCCGATATCGTCCCTAAACCCTGTTTCTTTATGCAGGGCTGGATGGCGGTCGCGTTTGTTGCGGGTGAGATCAAATCCGGGCTGCCGGAGCCTGCCGTGCTCGCGGACATGCTGTATCATCTGCACCGGCAGCGGCGGCTGGGCTGGCGGGTAACGCTGTTACCGCTGCTCGAACAGTACTGGCAGCAGGCATCCCCCTCACGGCGAACGCCGTTCTGGCTCAGGCAGCTTAAAGCCCTGCGCAAAACGGGGGAGCCGCAGCCGCTAAGGCTGGCACCGCTGCATATGGATGTCCATGCCGGGAATATCGTTTACACAGCAAATGGGCCACGGCTCATCGACTGGGAATATGCCGGAGATGGGGATGTGGCGCTGGAGCTGGCGGCGGTCTGGACGCCGGATGACGCCACGCGCATGCAGCTGATCCGCGCCTACGCCATAAGGGCGAAAATGGATAATACCGCGCTTGCGCGTCAGGTCCGGCGCTGGCGGCCCTGGGTACTTATGCTGATGGCGGGCTGGTTTGAAATGCGCTTTCAGCAGTCAAATGACAAACATTTTATCGCGCTGGCAGATGACGTCTGGCGCCAGTTACAAACTAAAGGATAAGAGAGGTTCGTGTGGGTCCGGTTATGTTGGATGTGGAAGGTTTTGAACTGGATGCGGAGGAGCGCGAGATCCTGGCGCACCCGCTGGTGGGCGGCCTGATCCTGTTTACGCGCAACTATCACGACCCGGCGCAGCTGCGCGAGCTGGTGCGCCAGATCCGCGCCGCGTCGCGTAATCATCTGGTGGTGGCGGTAGATCAGGAAGGCGGTCGCGTACAGCGTTTCCGCGACGGTTTCACCCGCCTGCCTGCGGCGCAGTCTTTTGCCGCACTGCTGGGTACGGAAGAGGGCGGCAGGCTGGCGCAGGACGCAGGCTGGCTGATGGCCAGCGAAATGATTGCGATGGATATTGATATCAGCTTCGCGCCGGTGCTGGACGTGGGGCATATCAGTGCCGCCATCGGCGAGCGCTCGTATCATGAGGATCCGCGTATCGCGCTGGGCATGGCAACGCGCTTTATCGACGGTATGCACGACGCGGGCATGAAAACCACCGGCAAGCACTTCCCGGGACACGGCGCGGTGACGGCGGATTCCCATAAAGAAACGCCGCGCGACCCGCGTCCTGAGGCGGAGATCCGCGCCAAAGACATGTCGGTCTTCCGCTCGCTGATTACCGATAACAAGCTCGACGCCATCATGCCTGCCCACGTAATTTACAGCGACGTTGATCCGCGCCCGGCAAGCGGCTCTCCGCACTGGCTGAAAACCGTGCTGCGTCAGGAGTTAGGCTTTAACGGTGTGATCTTCTCTGATGATTTGTCGATGGAAGGGGCGGCGATCATGGGCAGCTATGCCGAGCGCGGTCAGGCTTCGCTGGATGCGGGTTGCGATATGATCCTGGTCTGCAATAATCGTAAAGGTGCGGTCAGCGTGCTGGATAACCTGTCGGCGATCAATGCTGAGCGTGTTACACAATTGTATCATAAAGGTTCATTTAGCCGTCAGGAGCTGATGGGCTCGACGCGCTGGAAGACGGTCAATGCAGAGCTTGAGGCGCTGAACGAGCGCTGGCTGGCACATAAAGCAGGCCTTTAATTCCTCCCGAAAGGCGTAACCTGGTGAGAAGACAATGATCATCTATTTACACGGTTTTGACTCAAACAGCCCTGGTAACCATGAGAAGGTGCTGCAATTGCAGTTTATCGATCCGGATGTCCGGCTGATTAGCTACAGCACGCGCCATCCGAAGCATGACATGCAGCATCTGCTCAAAGAGGTGGACAAGATGTTGCAGCTTAACGTCGACGATCGCCCGCTGATTTGCGGCGTGGGACTGGGCGGATACTGGGCTGAACGCATCGGATTTTTGTGTGACATTCGCCAGGTGGTGTTCAACCCGAACCTGTTCCCCCATGAGAATATGGAAGGCAAGATCGACCGCCCGGAAGAGTACGCGGATATCGCCACCAAATGCGTGAGTAACTTCCGTGAAAAGAATCGCGATCGCTGTCTGGTCATCCTGTCGCGTAACGACGAAGCGCTGAACAGCGATCGTGCTGCCGATTTGTTACATCATTACTACGAAATCGTCTGGGACGAAGAGCAGGGCCACAAGTTCAAGAACATCTCTCCCCACCTGCAACGCATCAAAGCCTTTAAAACGCTGGGCTGATGCCCACTGGCGAACCTTTCAGGCCCGGCGGCGTCAGCGTGCCGGGCTTTCTTTTTGCTAAAGTTGTACAAATATCCATCATCAAAACTTGATGCACATCAATTTTGGTATGACCAATGCGCCGCGCGTGCTATTCTCAATGCACCTGAATGGTTTCAGTGCTGTAACCTGTTGTTAAATAAGGGTTATTGTTATAACTTTTAATTAACAATTGGTTAATAATTTGAGGGGGTCACGTTGACTACACCATTGAAAAAGATAGTGATTGTAGGCGGTGGTGCTGGCGGGCTGGAGCTGGCGACACAGTTGGGTAAGAAGCTGGGTCGCGGCAAAAAAGCCAAAATTACGCTGGTCGATCGTAACCACAGCCACCTGTGGAAACCGCTGCTGCACGAAGTGGCAACCGGTTCGCTGGATGAAGGCGTGGATGCGCTGAGCTATCTGGCCCACGCGCGTAATCACCACTTCCAGTTCCAGCTGGGTTCCGTGATGGATATTAACCGCGAAAGCAAAACCATTACCCTGGCTGAGCTGCGCGACGATAAAGGCGAGCTGCTGGTGCCGGAGCGCAAGCTGCCGTACGACACGCTGGTGATGGCGCTCGGCAGTACGTCGAACGATTTCAACACGCCGGGCGTGAAGGAAAACTGCATCTTCCTGGATAACCCGCACCAGGCGCGTCGTTTCCACCAGGAGATGCTGAACCAGTTCCTGAAATACTCCAGCAACCTGGGCGCAAACGGCAAGGTTAACATCGCGATTGTGGGCGGCGGGGCGACGGGCGTTGAGCTGTCTGCCGAGCTGCACAACGCGGTGAAACAGCTGCACAGCTACGGCTATAAAGGGCTGACCAGCGAAGCGCTGAACGTCACGCTGGTCGAGGCGGGCGAGCGTATTCTGCCTGCGCTGCCGCCGCGTATTTCCGGTGCGGCGCACAATGAACTAACCAAGCTGGGCGTACGCGTTCTGACCCAGACGATGGTGACCAGCGCCGACGAAGGCGGTCTGCATACCAAAGATGGCGAGTACATTAAGGCAGATCTGATGGTCTGGGCGGCAGGGATCAAAGCGCCTGATTTCATGAAAGATATCGGCGGCCTGGAAACGAACCGTATCAACCAGCTGGTGACCGAGCCGACGCTGCAAACGACCCGCGATCCGGATATCTACGCGATTGGCGACTGCGCCTCCTGCGCGCGTCCGGAAGGGGGCTTTGTACCGCCGCGCGCTCAGGCCGCGCACCAGATGGCGAGCCTCGTGCTGCACAACATTCTGGCGCAGCGCAAGGGCAAACCAATGAAAGCCTACGTCTATAAAGACCACGGTTCACTGGTATCGCTCTCTAACTACTCCACCGTGGGCAGCCTGATGGGTAACCTGATGCGCGGATCCATGATGGTAGAAGGGCGTATCGCCCGCTTCGTGTACATCTCCCTGTACCGTATGCACCAGATTGCGCTGCACGGCTACTTCAAAACCGGCCTGATGATGCTGGTGGGCCGTATTAACCGCGTGATCCGTCCTCGCCTCAAACTGCACTAATCCTCTTACCCCTCCGGCTTTCCGGAGGGGTTTTTAGCATATCATGCTGTAATTCCCTCCCTGACTGCTTAAGAGTTCTCTTAAACAGGCTCAATGCTCGGTTTTTGATCCTTTATCTGATTGGCGACGGCTCTTCTGCATTGCAAAATTGTTACCAATGGCAACAAAGGAGGAAGTCCCGTGAATAAATCAATGTTGGCGGGTATAGGGATTGGCGTTGCAGCCGCGTTAGGCGTGGCGGCAGTAGCCAGTCTGAACGTGCTTGACCGCGGCCCGCAGTATGCGCAGGTTATTTCAGCTACCCCGATTAAAGAGTCCGTTAAAACGCCCCGTAAGGAGTGCCGTAACGTGGCGGTGACGCATCGCCGTCCGGTGCAGGATGAAAACCGTATCGCCGGTTCCGTTCTGGGCGCGGTAGCGGGTGGGGTGATTGGTCATCAGTTTGGCGGTGGCCGGGGTAAAGACGTCGCGACCGTTGTCGGAGCGCTGGGCGGCGGCTATGCAGGCAACCAGGTGCAGGGCGCGATGCAGGACAACGATACCTACACCACGACCCAGCAGCGTTGCAAAACCGTCTACGACAAGTCAGAAAAAATGCTCGGTTACGACGTAACCTACAAGATTGGCGATCAGCAGGGCAAAATCCGTATGGATAAAGACCCCGGTACGCAGATCCCGCTGGACGGGAACGGTCAGCTGGTCTTAAACAACAAAGTGTAAAACCACGTTTAAAAACAGAGCGTAAAAAAGATGTTCTCTTGATTTAGCTCCTCACGCGCTCAGGCTGAGGAGCTTTTTTTGTCCTTAGAACGTCAGCGCGTAGTTCAGGCCAAAGGTACGCCCGCGCCCTTTGTACTCATACAGCGCGGCGTTGCCGTAGGTTGGGCTATACAGCAGCGGCGCGCGCTGGCCCCAGACGGTGGTGTACTGCTTGTCCAGCAGGTTCTCGATGCTGAACGACAGTTTGCCGAGCGGGAGCTGATAGCTGCCGAGGAAATCCACGGTGTTGTAGCCATCCAGCCTGTTGCCCGCCGCATCGGTCAGATCGAAGGTTTGCTGAGTCTGGATCCGCAGGGACCACGGCTCCGGCGCCCAGCCCACGTAGGCGGTGGCTTTCGACGGCGAGGCCTGGGTGACGTCCCATTTCTCCCATGAGCCGTTGGTATTAATCTCCGACTTCAGCACGTTGAAGTTACCCCCCAGGCTCCACTCGCTTTCAGGGATAAAGTAATCCACCGCGCCTTCCACGCCGTAAATGCGGCGCTTCTGCGGGTTCACGTCGATCGTCATGTCGCTGCGGTTGATATCGATGGATTTGTCAGAGAGCGAATAATAGGCGGCAATCTGGGTGCGCAGGCTGTCGCCGGTGTAGCGCCAGCCCAGCTCGTAGGAATCGACCTTAATGCCTTCAAGCTTCGCGTCGTTCGGGTTGACGCTTTTGATCAGCGCCAGATGGCCCTGTGCATCAGCCGCCCTGTAAGAGCCATTGCCGTAATATTTGCCCGGATCCGGCAGCTCAACGCCCTGCGAGAAATTAACCCACGCCTGCTGGCGCTGGGTGATGTGCGCGAGGATCCCGGCGTTAAACAGCACGTTGTCATAATCGGTTTTGCCGCCCGGGATCGCGTCCGCCGAGGTGGCTTTGCCGTTGGCGATAGCCTGCTGCTGGGTATATCCCACGAAATCATCAACGCGGTTTTCGGTCCACTGGTAGCGCACACCGCCGCTCAGGGTGAAGACGTCGTTGATGTCATAGCTGTTTTGCAGGAACGGGGCGAAGTTAGTGATGCTGTAGCCCGGATAACGCCCGGTAGAGAAGATGGAACGGTTGTTCATCCCGCCCGACGGAACGGAATTCGCCAGGTCAAAGAACATCTGGTTGGAGTCGAAGGTTTCGTGATCCGCATCCAGACCCCAGGTCACCTGCCAGCCGTCGAGCGGCGAGCTGTTAAGGGTGACTTTGGCGCCGTACTGATCGGTATTTTGCTCAGAGGCGGCGAAGCTGGTGACGTTTTTATTTCTATCCACCGTCGGGAAGGGGTAGAAGCGCAGGGATTCGTCGCGATAGTAAATCTGCCCGACCAGCTCCTGTCCCCAAAAATCGGTATCGGAATATTGCAGGCTGACCAGATGGCGCTCGGTGCCCGGAATACGATCCGAACTAAAGCCGCTGCGGGTGCGGGCCGTGCCGCTGCCGGTCACCGCGCTCATGTTTTTATCCAGATAAAGCCCGTAGTCGTCGTCGCCCTGGCTTTTGTAATACTGGGTCACCACCTGAAGCTGGCGGGTAGCGTCTATCTCAATGGTGCCGGTGCCCATCACGTCCAGGCGATCCGAGTGCTGCAATCCGGTCTGGGTATTGTCGAAGGTGAGGGCATCCCCGTTGCCGTCATACCAGCCGCCGAAACGCTGATACGCCACGGAAAGACGCCCGGAGGCGTTATCGTTGCCGCCGCTGACGGCTGCCGCCACGCGCTCGTCATGGTCGTCGCTATTGTTAAAGCCGGTTTTACTGCCTAGCTCCAAATCGACCTGGGTTTCAGGCTGGCCTTTTTTGGTGACGATGTTAATCAGCCCCCCGGTACTGCCGCCGCCGTAGAGGGCGGTTGAGCCGGAAATGACTTCGATATGTTCGATGTTAAACGGGTCGATGGCGTCGAGCTGGCGGCTGTCGGTACGTGAGGAGTTCAGGCGCACCCCGTCAATGAGCACCACAATCGCGCGGCCGCGCATGTTCATCCCGTAGTTGGTTCGCCCCTGGCTGCTGACATCCATGCCGGGAATTAACTGCCCAAGAATATCCTTGAACTCTTTGCCGCCCTGAACCTGCTGTTCAATTTCACGGCCTTCAATGATCCAGGTAGTCTGAGCCATTTCCGCCACGGTGCGGTGGCTGCGGTTAGCGCTGACAATCAGGTTCTCTTCATTGGTTTGTTCGGCGTAAAGCGGCATCGCGATCGCGAGCAGCACAGGGTTGAGCACCCAGAGGCTCTTCTTCATCATCATTCCTTATTGAGCTTAAGCTCTTTTTATTAGCAGGTATTGGTAAACAGAAAAACGCAAATGCGAATAATGAAGAGAATAAATCGCATTATCAACCTCATAAAAATGAGGGGGTTATGCGGCTAAAGAGGAGTGAGAAAAGAGGGGGATAAGAAACAGAAAGGGCGGCGAACCGCCCTCAGGGATCAGGCTTTGATAAGTTCTGGCCACAGGCGCAGCGTGGTGCGCGTAATGCCCTGTAGCTTTTCGAGGCTCGCGCCTTCACGAGCGCTGATCGACATCCCTTGCAGGATGCAGCTCAGATACTGCGACAGCGCCTGCGGGTGGCAGTGCGCGGGAAGTTCCCCGCGACCCTGGCGCTCGGTCAGAAACGTACAAAGCGTTTCTTCCTGCATGGCGTGGCGCGACTTCACGGTATTGGCGATCTCTTTCGACGAGGCCGCCAGCGTCGCGGAGGTGTTAATCATAAAGCAGCCCGCCGGGGTGTCTTTACTGGTGAAGCAGGTGGCGACGGCGGTGAAGTAGTCCTGCAACGCCTGTTCTACCGTTTTCTCTTCGCAGAAAAGCTGCGCTTCGTGTTTCGCCGCGAAGCGCGAGATGTACCTGTCCAGCACCGCTCTGAACAGCCCCTCTTTATTGGTGAATTCAGCGTACAGCGTCGGTGCTTTTGCCCCTGTGGCCTCCACTAAATCGGAGAGCGAGGTGGCTTCATACCCGTGCTGCCAGAAGAGCGTCATGGCCTTATCGAGCGCCGCATCCCTGTCGAACACTTTTGGTCGGCCACGGCTTTTCTTAGCGCAACTCGTTACGTCGGTTGTCATGTGCCGTTGGTCCTCTGTTGGTTTGTTGAATGACCATTATAAAAATAATAGCCAGTGACCACCAGCGCAGATTAGTTAAAAATAAATTAATCATATGGGTATGAAAAATAAGGGATTTAAAATTAACTTAACGGTCGTTATAAAAAGATGTTGACGCGTGACCTGGATCACATTTATTATTTACCTATCGATCGTTAAGTAAATAACTAACGACCCCCAAATCATCTGCCTAAAGGTATAAATCATGAAAAACGTAAAAACCCTCATCGCTGCTGCCGTTCTTAGCTCAATGTCTTTCGCAAGCTTCGCGGCTGTTGAAGTTCAGTCGACGCCTGCCGATCAGCATAAAGTCGGCACTATTTCTGCCACCGCAGGCACTAACCTGAGCTCTCTGGAAGATCAGCTGGCGCAAAAAGCTGACGAAATGGGCGCGAAATCCTTCCGCATAACCTCTGTAACCGGTCCAAACACCCTTCACGGTACCGCGGTAATTTACAAATAAGCCCTGCATAAACCCTCATTTATGTATGCCACTGCTATAAAAAAAGGCCCCGCATCGCTGCGGGGCCTTTTTTATGCGGGTAGTTACAGGGACTGCTGAGGCATATCCTGATGGCGGGTCACGTCGACCGGCATTCCTGAACGCGCTTCCATCGCGCGCGCCATCACCTCGCCGTTGGTCGCGGCATTCGTTTTAAAGCTCACCATCTGCGCGCTCAGGCTAATCGGCAGAACCTGCGGATCGTCACCGATGTTTTTCGATAACGGCTGGTGAACCTCCACCAGGCGCGTGCCGCCCGGCTCCTCAGACACCTTAATCGGCGTGTTGATAATGTTCACCTTAGTGCCCGGCGTAATCACGCTGTACAGGGTTTTGATGTCGTCATCGCGAAGACGAATACAGCCCGAGCTGACGCGCATCCCGATGCCGAAATCCGCATTGGTGCCGTGCAGCAGGTAGACGCCACCGTAGGCGGCGAGGCGGATGGCGTGGTGCCCCATCGGGTTATCCGGCCCCGCGGGGACGACGGCTGGCAGGTCAATGCCCTGGGCTTTATAGCGGGCGCGGATATTGGCCGTTGGCGTCCAGGTCGGATTGGCGCGCTTGTCCGACACGGTGGTAACCATCGTTGGCGTCAGCGTGTCGCCGCCCAGCTGACCGATGCCAATCGGATAAACCGTCACTTCGTTTTTGCCCGGCGGATAGTAGTACAGGCGCAGCTCGGCAAGGTTAATCACAATCCCCTCGCGCGGCGCGTCCGGGAGCAGCGTTTGCAGCGGAATGGTCAACACGCTGCCCGCGCGGGGAACGTAGGGGTCCACGCCGGGGTTAGCCTGCAACAGCGCCAGGAAACCGACGTTATATTTTTTGGCAATCGCTTCCAGGGAGCCGCCGTTGTCTTCCACCACGTGGAAGCGGTTTTCACCCACCAGGCGGCTGCCGGCAGGGGGAAGAGGCCAGGTGTTCGCCCGGGCGGGAAGCGCCAGCGCCACCGTGGCAGCAAGGGCAAACAGCGCGATCCAGCGGGTAAAACGCGAAGAGGTCATCATCACCATAATCCATATAAATGATAAGGTTATTGTTACTTAACCGGTTAGCGATAATTATGGTGAATGGTTGTGTCGGGAAATCCAGGCGGATTGCAAGAGTTTGTAAATTGTTTCCCCGGCAGCAAGGGTACTGCCGGGGAGGGGGGTTACGCGACGGCGTTCTCTTCAAGCTGGCGCATAAAGTTACGCACCCACTCCATGCGGGTTTTGCGCTCGGTCAGCTCCTGGGTGAACTTAAGCCGCGTCGGCCCGTCCAGACGGTAGTGCTGCGGCTGCTTTTGCAGCAGGCCAATCAGCCACATCGGGTCGACGTGATTCTTCTCGGCAAACTCAACCATGCCGCCTTTTTCGTTACTTTCAAGCTTGCGGATCCCCAGCTTCTGCGCCTGCTGGCGCAGTCGGGCGATATCGAGCAGGTTTCGCGCCGCGTCCGGCAGCAGGCCAAAGCGGTCGATCAGCTCCACTTTGATCTCTTCCAGCTCGTTCTCGCTTTTCGCACTTGCAATACGCTTGTAGAACGACAGGCGGGTGTTCACGTCCGGGATAAAATCGTCCGGCAGCAGGGACGGCATACGCAGTTCGACCTCGGTCTGCTGGCTGGTTAAATCTTCCAGCGACGGCTCCCGTCCGGCCTTTAGCGCGTCCACGGCGTTCTCCAGCAGCTCCATGTACAGCGAGAAGCCGATGGTCTCCATCGAGCCGCTCTGGTCTTCGCCGAGCAGCTCACCGGCACCACGGATCTCAAGGTCGTGGGTCGCCAGCGCAAAGCCCGCGCCCAGATCCTCCAGCGATGCAATCGCCTCCAGACGTTTTTGCGCGTCGGTGGTCATGGCCTTCGGATGCGGGGTCAGCAGCCAGGCGTAGGCCTGATGGTGTGAACGCCCGACGCGCCCGCGCAGCTGGTGAAGCTGCGCCAGGCCGAAGTGATCCGCCCGTTCGATGATAATGGTGTTCGCGGTCGGGATGTCGATCCCGGTTTCAATGATGGTGGTACACACCAGCACGTTAAAGCGCTGGTGGTGGAAATCATTCATCACCCGCTCCAGCTCGCGCTCGCGCATCTGCCCGTGACCGATGGCGATACGCGCCTCCGGCACCAGCTCCGCCAGCCTGTCCGCCGCTTTCTGGATGTTTTCAACGTCGTTATAGAGATAGTAAACCTGCCCGCCGCGCAGCACTTCACGCAGAATCGCCTCGCGCACCACCAGGTTATCGTACTCCCGCACGAAGGTTTTCACCGCCAGACGGCGCGCCGGAGGGGTGGCGATAATCGACAGGTCGCGCATGCCGCTCATCGCCATGTTCAGGGTGCGCGGGATCGGGGTAGCGGTCAGGGTCAGAATATCGACGTCCGAGCGCATCGCTTTGATACGCTCTTTATGACGCACGCCGAAGCGGTGCTCTTCATCGACGATCAGCAGGCCGAGATCTTTCCACTTCACGTCGCTTTGCAGCAGCTTGTGGGTGCCGATCAGGATATCGATCTTGCCTTCGCTCGCCTGCTCCAGAATTTGCGTCTGCTCTTTGGCACTGCGAAAACGCGACAGCATCTCGACGCGCACCGGCCAGTTGGCGAAGCGGTCGCGGAAGTTATCATAGTGCTGCTGGGCGAGCAGGGTGGTCGGCACGAGAACCGCCACCTGCTTGTTGTTCTCGACGGCAAGGAAGGCGGCGCGCATCGCCACTTCGGTTTTACCGAAGCCCACGTCGCCGCACACCAGCCGATCCATCGCCAGCGGCTGGCACATGTCACTTAATACCGCGTTGATGGCCTGGGCCTGATCCGGCGTGGTTTCAAACGGGAAGCTGTCGCAGAACAGCTGATACTGCTCTTTATCGTGCTTAAAGGCGTAGCCTTTTTTTGCCGCGCGCTGGGCGTAAATATCCAGCAGCTCGGCGGCCACATCGCGCACTTTCTCCGCCGCCTTCTGGCGCGCGCGCGACCAGGCGTCGCTGCCCAGCTTGTGCAGCGGCGCGTTCTCTTCCGCGCCCCCGGCGTAGCGGCTGATGAGATGCAGCGACGATACCGGTACGTAAAGCTTGGCGTCGTTGGCGTAGGACAGCATCAGGTATTCGGCCTTAATGCCGCCCGCTTCGAGGGTGGTCATCCCCTGATAGCGCCCGACCCCGTGCTCAAGGTGCACAATCGGCTGGCCCGGATGCAGCTCGGCCAGGTTGCGGATCAGCGTGTCCGGGTTAATGGTGCGGCGGCTGTCCTGACGACGACGCGCGACGCGCTCGCCCAACAGGTCGCTTTCACAAACCAGCGCCAGATTGTTAATCGTATCGATAAAGCCATGTTCGGCCGCGCCGATCATCAGGTAGCGCCCGCTACCGCTGGCTTCGCTCAGACGCAAAATGCGCTTTGGTGCCACCTTAATGCGCCTGAGCAGCTCGCCCAGCGCTTCACGGCGGCCTTCGCTCTCGACGGAGAAAATCACCGGCCCGGTAAAGGATTCGAGGAACTTGCGCAGATTATCAAGCGGCGATTTCTGCTGCGCCTGAACCGACAGATCCGGCAGCGTCTTAAACGCGAGGTTGGTATTGGCGGCCTTGTCGGCAAGGGTATCGGTTTTGAGCTGAATGCGCGGCCAGCGCTTCAGCTCGCTGTTAAGCTCGTCGGTGCGCAGCCACAGCTGTTCGGGCGGCAGCAGAGGGCGCATCGGATCCACGCCGCGATTTTCATAGCGCGCGCGGGTTTCGCTCTCGAAACGGCTGGCGCTGGCGTCGATATCCCCGGTGTTCACAATCAGCGTATTGGCCGGGAAATAGCTAAACAGCGCGGGCAGCGGCTCGTTAAAGAACAGCGGCTGCCAGTACTCGATCCCGGCAGGCAGCGTGCCTTTACTGACCTGCTGGTAAATGTGTTCGGCATCGCGCTTCACGTCGAACTTATCGCGCCATTGGCTGCGGAACAGCTCGATGGCGGTTTTGTCCGTCGGAAATTCATGGGCAGGCAGCAGGTTGATGGAGTCAACCTCTTCCAAAGTGCGCTGGGAATCCGGGTCGAACACCCGCAGGCTATCGATCTCATCGTCGAAGAAATCCAGGCGATACGGCTGCTCGCTGCCCATCGGATAGAGGTCGAGCAGCGCGCCGCGCGTGGCGTACTCGCCGTGCTCCATCACCTGATCCACGTGACGATACCCGGCGCTGTCGAGCTGCGCGCGCAGGGCGTCGCGGGACAGGCGCTGGCCCTTTTTCATCACCAGCGCATGACCGTGCAGATAGCTGTGCGGGCAGACGCGCTGCATCAGGGTATTCACCGGCACGATCAGCACGCCGCGCTGCATGGTCGGCAGCTGATAGAGCGTGGAGAGGCGCGAGGAGATAATTTCCTGATGCGGCGAGAAGCTGTCGTAGGGCAGGGTTTCCCAGTCCGCCAGGCTGAACACCAGGCTGTCGGTAAACTGGCGAATTTCATCGTGCAGGCGCAGGGCGTTTTGCATATCCTGGGCAACCAGTACCACCGGGCCAGGGTGTCGCTCTGCGATATCGGCCACCAGCGTGGCGCACGCCGCGCCCGTGAGTTCACCCAGCTGGCGCTGGTCGCCCGCTTTGCCGGGCAGGGAATAACGGTAGTGTTCAGGCATGGCTTAGTCAGAGTCTCTTAATCGGTATACCCAGTATTGGGGCATATCACTGATACGCAATGTCTTTATTATCCGCGATCGTTTTGTATTAGCAAATCGTAACCGCACGGAGGGGAAACTCGCCCTGTAAAGGGCGAGTTAAATCTTAGCGCGAGGCCTGAGCGGCGGGCAGGCGAGCGGGCGGGGAGAAGAACAGATCGCCAAACAGGGCGGTGGAGACCTTGCGTACGCCCAGCCCGAACAGCGTGCAGAGCAGCAGGCTGGCAAACGGGTAAACGAGGATAAGCAAAAGCTCGGCCCAGACCGGCCAGTAGGCGGTATTCATTTCGCCAATCAGGAACAGGCTAAAGGCCTCGATTAAAATTCGGTGGGTAGTGTAAATGGCGATGGTGTTAGAGCCAATCACGTTCAGCAGGTTATCGGCGCTCAGCGAGTAGCGCTGTTCGACGCTATAAAAGAGCTTCATGATCAGCAAAATCGACAGCAGCGAGAGCAGCAGCGGCACGTTGGCAAACCACAGCACCACCGACACAGCCCCAAAGGCGGCAATCGGCAGCCAGTGGCGACGCAGCACCATTCCCTTCATCCACGCCATCAGCTCTGCGCCGTACCAGGCGCCGAGGCTGTAGTAAATCATGTTGCGCACCACGCTGTTCATGCCCCACCAGGGCAGCGGCAGGAAGTTAATGGCGACGCTCGCCAGCGCAAGCAGCCCCAGCACCGGCAGCTTCCAGCGGCTCAGCAGTTTGCACAGCGTGAAGTAAACCACCAGCGCGTACAGATACCAGAGGCTGGTGCTGGCGGTGAGCATACCCAGAATAAAGTGCGGCACCGAATCGGCGTACGCCGCGTTCGACGAGGTGGCAAGCTCGCGGTCGGGAGCCAGCCAGGCATTCAGATGGCTCAACGCCTGCCATTGCAGCACGCCCCACAGCGCCAGCACCCAGACAATGCTCCAGATACGTTTATCCAGGCTGGTGCGCCAGTCCACTTCGTCGATGTAGCGGCGGATCAAATAGCCCGAGATAAAGAAAAATACCGGCATCCGAAACGGCGCGAGGTAGAGATTAAAATAGACCCAGCATTTGGCGAGAAGGCCGGAAAGCGGGTGCTGAAGCCCGGTCAGGTGCGGATAAAAGGTGATAACCGAGTGATAAATCACCACCAGACAGATGCATAATCCCTTTATCTGGTTAATCCATAATGCTTTTTGTTTCATCGGAAGCCGATACCTGTTTTGCCATAAACGAACCTGCGATCCTGAGCGAAGGGGGCGGCGATGTAATGGGTAAGAGTCTGTATCAGGACGATTTTCAGAAAAGGTGGAGGCCGCCGCAGGGAGCATCGGCAAGTAGCATCATGATTTATCTGAATTTTTCGGAAAAATGATTACCAAAGCTTACGGTTTCAGTCATTTACGCTTAGCGGATTCGCTTATATACTCGTGGGTCTGCTATCAGCAAACAGACGGATTTCATGTATCAACCTGTCGCACTTTTCATAGGCTTACGTTACATGCGTGGGCGCGCCGCGGACCGCTTCGGTCGCTTTGTCTCCTGGCTTTCGACTATTGGCATTACGCTCGGCGTGATGGCACTGGTGACGGTTCTCTCCGTCATGAACGGCTTCGAGCGCGAGCTGCAAAACAACATCCTGGGGCTGATGCCGCAGGCCGTCCTTTCCTCGTCTAACGGCTCCGTTAACCCGCAGCAGCTGCCCGAAAGCGCCGCGAAGTTACAGGGCGTCACGCGCGTTGCGCCGTTAACCACCGGTGACGTGGTGCTGCAAAGCGCCCGCAGCGTGGCGGTGGGCGTCATGCTGGGTATCGACCCGGCGCAAAACGATCCGCTGACGCCTTACCTGGTTAACGTGAAGCAGACCGATCTGGCACCGGGCCAGTACAACGTGATCCTCGGCGAACAGCTTGCCGGGCAGCTTGGCGTCAACCGTGGCGATCAGCTGCGCGTGATGGTACCTTCGGCCAGCCAGTTTACCCCGATGGGGCGTCTGCCGAGCCAGCGCCTGTTCAACGTGATCGGCACCTTTGCCGCGAACAGCGAAGTCGACGGCTATCAGATGCTGGTGAATATTCAGGACGCCTCGCGCCTGATGCGCTATCCGGCGGGAAATATCACCGGCTGGCGTCTGTGGCTCGACGCGCCGCTGAAGGTGGACACCCTCAGCCAGCAAAAACTTCCCGAAGGCACAAAATGGCAGGACTGGCGCGACCGTAAAGGCGAGCTGTTCCAGGCCGTGCGCATGGAAAAAAACATGATGGGGCTGCTGCTGAGCCTGATCGTGGCGGTCGCCGCTTTCAACATCATCACCTCGCTGGGGCTGATGGTGATGGAGAAGCAGGGCGAAGTGGCCATTCTGCAAACCCAGGGGCTGACGCCGCGCCAGATCATGGCGGTGTTTATGGTCCAGGGGGCCAGCGCCGGGATCATCGGTGCGCTGCTGGGCGCGGTACTAGGCGCGCTGCTTGCCAGTCAGTTAAACAATTTAATGCCGATTATCGGGGCACTGCTTGACGGCGCGGCGCTGCCGGTCGCTATCGAACCACTCCAGGTGATTGGTATTGCGCTGGCCGCGATGGCCATTGCGCTGCTTTCTACGCTTTATCCTTCCTGGCGCGCTGCCGCCACTCAACCCGCTGAGGCTTTACGTTATGAATAAGATCCTGTTGCAATGCGACAACCTGTCCAAACGCTATCAGGAAGGCACGGTGCAGACTGACGTGCTGCACAATGTCAGCTTTAGCGTGGGTGAAGGCGAGATGATGGCGATTGTCGGCAGCTCCGGCTCCGGTAAAAGTACCCTGCTGCACCTGCTGGGGGGGCTGGATACGCCGAGCGAAGGGGACGTGATCTTCTCCGGTCAGCCGTTAAGCAAAATGTCCTCGACGGCAAAAGCCGAGCTGCGTAACCGCGAGCTGGGCTTTATCTACCAGTTCCACCACCTGCTGCCGGATTTCACGGCGCTGGAAAACGTCGCCATGCCGCTGCTGATTGGCAAAAAGAAACCGGCGGAAATCAACGCCCGTGCGGAGGCGATGCTGAAAGCGGTGGGTCTCGGGCATCGCGGCAGCCACCGTCCGTCCGAGCTCTCCGGCGGCGAGCGCCAGCGCGTGGCGATCGCCCGTGCGCTGGTGAACAACCCGCGTCTGGTGCTGGCGGATGAACCCACCGGTAACCTCGATGCGCGCAACGCCGACAGCATCTTCCAGCTTCTTGGCGAGCTGAATGCCTCACAGGGCACGGCATTCCTGGTGGTGACGCACGATCTGCAACTGGCAAAACGCATGGGACGCCAGCTTGAGATGCGCGATGGTCATCTCAACGCCGAACTGACGCTGATGGGAGCGGAGTAATGGCTTCACCGTTATCGTTACTCATTGGTTTACGCTTTAGCCGGGGCCGTCGCCGCAGCGGCATGGTCTCGCTCATTTCGGTTATCTCCACCGTGGGGATCGCGCTGGGCGTGGCGGTGCTGATTGTGGGCTTAAGCGCCATGAACGGCTTCGAGCGCGAGCTGAATAACCGCATTCTGGCGGTGGTGCCGCACGGCGAAATCGAGCCGGTGAATCAGCCGTGGACGAACTGGAACGACGCGCTCAACAAAGTGGAAAAGGTGCCGGGCATTGCCGCCGCCGCGCCCTACATCAACTTTACCGGGCTGGTGGAGAGCGGGGTGAACCTGCGCGCCATTCAGGTGAAAGGGGTCGATCCGCAGCAGGAGTCGCGCCTGAGCGCCCTGCCGAAATATGTGCAGAACGGCGCGTGGGAGAACTTTAAGCCCGGCGAGCAGCAAATCATTATTGGCAAAGGGGTCGCGGATGCGCTGAAGGTGAAGCAGGGCGACTGGGTGTCGATCATGATCCCGAACGCCAGCGCGGATCACAAATTGCAGCAGCCAAAACGCGTGCGCCTGCACGTGACCGGCATACTCCAGCTGAGTGGTCAGCTCGATCACAGCTTCGCGATGGTGCCGCTGGACGACGCGCGTCAGTATCTCGACATGGGCGAGAGCGTGACGGGCATCGCCATCAAGGTCAACGACGTTTTCAACGCCAACAAGCTGGTGCGTGACGCGGGCAGCGTGACCAACAACTATGTCTACATCAAGAGCTGGATTGGCACCTACGGCTATATGTACCGCGACATTCAGATGATCCGCGCGATTATGTATCTGGCGATGGTGCTGGTGATCGGCGTGGCCTGTTTCAATATCGTGTCGACGCTTGTGATGGCGGTAAAAGACAAGAGCGGCGACATCGCCGTGCTGCGCACCCTCGGGGCTAAAGACGGTCTTATTCGCGCTATCTTCGTCTGGTACGGTCTGCTGGCCGGGCTGTTTGGCAGCCTGTGCGGCGTAGTCATAGGCGTGGTGGTGTCGCTCCAGCTGACGCCAATTATTAACGGAATTGAAAAGCTCATCGGCCATCAGTTCCTGTCGGGTGATATCTATTTTATTGACTTCCTGCCGTCTGAACTGCACTGGCTGGACGTTATTTATGTGCTGGTTACAGCACTTTTACTGAGTCTGCTGGCAAGCTGGTATCCGGCGCGTCGCGCAAGCCGAATTGATCCGGCGAGGGTACTAAGTGGCCAGTAATTACGTCACGATCTAGCGGCTTTCGGGCCGCCAGGTCGAAAGAGGAATGCGTTATGTATTATGGATTTGATATTGGCGGCACCAAAATTGCGCTCGGCGTATTTGATGAAAATCTCAAATTGCAGTGGGAAACACGCGTTCCCACGCCGCGCGACGGCTACGACGAATTTTTAACGGCCATTGCCGCGCTGGTGGCGCAGGCCGATGCGCGCTTTGGCGTTAAGGGCACGGTAGGGATCGGCATTCCGGGGATGCCCGAAACCGACGACGGCACGCTGTACGCCGCCAACGTGCCTGCCGCCAGCGGGAAACCGCTGCGCGCCGACCTTTCTGCTCTCCTTGAACGCGACGTACGTTTAGACAACGACGCCAACTGTTTTGCCCTTTCCGAAGCCTGGGACGATGAATTTCGCCAGTATCCGCTGGTGATGGGGCTGATCCTCGGCACGGGCGTTGGCGGGGGGATTGTGGTTAACGGCAAGCCGATTACCGGGCGCAGCTACATTACCGGTGAGTTCGGCCACATCCGTCTGCCGGTTGATGCCCTTGAGGTTGTCGGGCGTGATTTTCCCCTGACGCGCTGCGGCTGCGGCCAGCACGGCTGTATCGAAAACTACCTCTCTGGCCGCGGGTTTGCGTGGCTATACGAACACTTCTATCATCAGAAACTTGAGGCCCCGCAGATCATTACGCTGTGGGAGCAGGGCGATAAACAGGCGCGAGAGCACGTTACGCGTTACCTGGATTTGCTGGCGGTGTGTCTGGGGAATATCCTGACTATCGTTGACCCCGATCTGCTGGTGATAGGGGGCGGATTATCAAACTTTACTGCGATTACGGAACAGCTGTCCGGGCGTTTGCCCCGACATTTATTGCCGGTCGCCCGCGTGCCGCGCATTGAACGCGCGCGTCACGGGGACGCAGGAGGAATGCGCGGAGCCGCCTTCCTTCATCTTACCGATTAGTCTACGAGGTTCTTATGCTGTCGCGTCGCCAGGGTCGACTCAGCCGTTTTCGTAAAAACAAACGCCGTTTGCGCGAGCGGTTGCGCCAGCGGATCTTTTTCAGAGACAGAATCATGCCAGAAGCGATGGATAAACCCAGAGTAGTGGTACTGACCGGGGCGGGGATCTCCGCCGAGTCCGGCATTCGCACCTTCCGTGCGGCAGACGGCCTGTGGGAGGAGCACCGCGTCGAAGACGTGGCGACGCCGGAAGGTTTCGCCCGCGACCCCGAACTGGTGCAGGAATTCTATAATGCCCGCCGCAGACAGCTTCAGCAGCCGGAGGTCGCACCCAATGCGGCCCATCTGGCGCTGGCGCGGCTTGAAGAGGCGCTGGGGGATCGTTTTATGCTGGTCACCCAGAACATCGACAACCTGCACGAACGCGCCGGAAACCACAACGTTCTTCACATGCACGGCGAGCTGTTAAAAGTGCGCTGCGCCACAAGCGGCCAGGTGCTGGACTGGACGGACGACGTGCAGCCGGACGATCGCTGTCACTGCTGCCAGTTCCCGTCCCGACTGCGCCCGCACGTGGTGTGGTTTGGTGAAATGCCGCTCGGCATGGACCATATCTACAGCGCGCTGGCGATGGCGGACGTGTTTATCGCCATCGGCACGTCGGGCCATGTTTATCCCGCAGCAGGGTTTGTACACGAAGCGCGGCTGCACGGGGCGCACACGGTTGAGCTGAACCTTGAGCCGAGCCAGGTGGGCAGCGAGTTTGAAGAGAAGCATTACGGGCTGGCGAGCGAAGTGGTGCCAGAGTTTGTGGACAAGCTGCTGAAAGGGCTGTAGTGCGATGATGTGCCGGGTGGCGCTGCGCTTACCCGGCCTACGTATTGTTACAGCGATTCGATTGTAAACAGAGACATAAATCTTACAGCGGCACCCTGGTCCGGCTGTAAATCGCCGAAGCGTTTCCGTAATGCCGGGGCGAGGCGCATGGACGCGCCGAGAGGGCATAGCCTGCATGGATGCAGGCTGGTGCCCGACCCGATAGCATGAAGGAATAAGCTGAGGGGATCGCGAAGCGACGATTTTCTTGCCGGGAGCCCGGGTTGTCAGGGCGGTGGCGGTGAACCGCCCTGACACGTTCACAAGTGTGGTAGCGACAGAGAAGCAAGGAACGTGAGGTGAACGGAATGACCACAACAGCCGTATGTTCCCCTCACCCCAGCCCTCTCCCCAAAGAGGAGAGGGAGTTAGTCCTTAGCGTCCCGCCTTCAGCTTCTGATAATACTCTTCATAAATTCGGCTCGCGTCGCCGACGTCGTTCTGCCATTCGCCTTTATTGATAGTTTCCGCGTCAGGGTAGAGCGACTTATCGTTCGCGACGTCCGGGCTTAACAGCTTACGCGCCGCCAGGTTTGGCGTCGGATAACCGATGGTTTCCGCAACCTGTTTTGCCACGTCCGGGCGCAGCAGGAAGTTAATCAGCTTCAGCGCACCCTCTTTGTTTTTAGCGTTTGCCGGAATCGACAGGCTGTCCATCCAGAAGATCCCGCCCTCTTTAGGCCAGACGACTTCAAGCGGCGTACCGGCCTGACGCGCGACCCAGGCGGAGCCGTTCCACACCATGCCCAGATTCACTTCCCCTTCCATGTACGGGTTGGCCGGGTTATCTGAGTTAAACGCCGCCACGTTTGGCATCAGCTTTTTCAGCTCGTTATAGGCAGCTTCAATCTCTTTCGGATCGGTGGTGTTGCCGGAATACCCCAGCTTGCGCAGCGCCATCTGGAACACTTCACGCGCGTCGTCGGTCAGCAGCAGGCTGCCTTTGTACTCCGGCTTCCACAGGTCGGCCCAGCTGGTGACGGTTTTCGGATCGATTTCGTCGCTGTTGATGCCGATGGCCGTCGCGCCCCAGATGTACGGAATGGAGTAATCGTTGTTCGGATCGAACGGCTTGTTGAGCATCTGCGGATCGAGATTTGAAAAATTGGTCAGCTTCGTTTTGTCGATCTTCTGGATCATCCCCTCTTTGCGCATTTTGTCGACAAAGTAGGTCGACGGCACCACCAGATCGTAGGCCCCGTCTTTGTAGGTCTTGAGCTTGGCGTACATGGTTTCATTCGATTCATAGGTCGAATAAATCACCTTGATGCCGGTCTCTTTGGTGAACTGCTCCAGCAGGCCCGGCGGCACGTACTCGGTCCAGTTGTAAAAGTAGAGCGTTTTGCTGTCATCAGCGTGCGCCGCACCCATCGTGAGCGCCAGCGCCGCAGCGGCGAGCATCTTTTTCATTTCATTGTCCCCTGAGATTTTGTTTTATCACGAGCAATAACCTGGCTGGCAATCACCAGAACCAGCGAAAGCAGCAGCAGAATGGTTGCCAGCGCGTTCACCTCTGGCGACACACCGACTTTAACCATCGAGTAGATCTTCAACGGCAGAATTTCATAGCTCGGCCCGGTGACGAACGACGACACGACCACGTCGTCCATCGACAGGGTAAAGCTCAGCAGCCACCCGGCCGCGACGGCGGGCATCGCCAGCGGCAGGATGATTTTGCGCAGAATGGTTAACTCGCTGGCCCCCAGATCTTTCGCCGCCTCCAGCATCCGCACGTCAAAGCCCTTCAGACGGGAGTAGACGGTGACGACCACAAACGGCAGGCAGAAGGTGATGTGCGAGAACAGCAGCGACCAGAAGCCCAGCTGAACGCCCAGCAGCATAAACAGCACCAGCAGCGAAATCGCCATTACGATGTCCGGCGACATCATCACCACAAACAGCATGCCGCTGACGAAGGGTTTACCGCGAAAACGATAGCGGTAAAGCGCCACGGCGGTGAGCGAGCCGATCAGCGTGGCGAAGGTGGCGGAGAATATCGCCATCGTCAGCGAGTGCTGTGCGGCCTGAAGCAGGCTGTCGTTATTCATCAGCAGGCTATACCATTTGGTGGTAAAGCCCTGCCAGCTGATCCCAAAGCGCGAGCTGTTAAACGAGTTCACGATCAAAATGATAATCGGGATATAAAGATACGCGTAGATGGCGGTCATAAAACCGCCGCGAAGCAGTCGACCGATCATTCGAGCTCCACCCTTTTATTCAGCAAACGCGACGCGCGCCAGTAAACCAGCAGCATCAGCCCCATCACCACCGTCAGGGTAATGCTGGTCGCCGAGCCGAACGGCCAGTCGCGGATATTCAGGAACTGGCTCTTAATGACGTTACCAATCAGCAGGTTCTTCGCGCCGCCCATCAGGTCAGACACGTAGAACAGCCCCATTGCGGGCAGCATCACCAGCAGACAACCCGCCACAATGCCCGGCATGGTCAGCGGAATAATAATGCGGATAAAGGTTTGCAGCTTGCTGGCGCCCAGATCGCGCGCGGCTTCCAGCACGGGTTTGTCGAGCTTCTCAATGCTGGAGTAGAGCGGCATGACCATAAACGGCAGCAGGATATACACCAGGCCGATAATCACCGCGCCCGGCGTAAACATGATGCGTATCGGCGTGTCGATGATGCCCAGCCACAGCAGAAACTCGTTCAGATAGCCCTTAGTGCTGAGGAAAATCTTAAGCCCATAGATGCGGATTAACGAGTTGGTCCAGAAGGGAACTATCAGCAAAAACAGCAGCAGAGGGCGCACCTTCTGCGGCAGACGCGCCAGAAACCACGCAAACGGGTAGCCCAGCACCAGGCAGGCAACGGTGGCGATCAGCGCCATATTGAGCGAGTGCAGCAGCACGTCAAAGTAGAGCGGATCGAGCAGGCGCGAGTAGTTTTCCAGCGTAAAGACCAGCTTGACGAAATTCGCGTCGTCGCGGGTCAAAAAGCTGGTAACGATGATCATCAGGTTGGGTAAAAAGACAAACAACACAAGCCAACCGACGATCGTGGCAATCACCACATTCTGGAATTTACTTGTGTTCTTCATCAGCCAGCACAACCTCCCAGCTTTCTACCCAGTTGATAACCATTTTCTGATCGAGGGAGTGGTCAAAGTCCGGGTCGTCCTCGTTAAAGAACTCGCTGACCATCACCATCTTGCCGTTTTCGAGCTCCACGGCCGACTCCAGGGTCATCCCCTTATAGTTTCGCTCGCGGATATAGCCGATAAGCCCTTCGGCGTCGGTCTGATCGTGAACCTCATCGACGCGCAGATCTTCCGGGCGCAGCAGAACGTTAAGCTTTTGCCCCGGCTGAACCGGGAAAGTGACGGTGAGATTGCACTCGTGTCCTTCAACGCTGGCGCGAACGCGCCGATCGTCCAGAGGCTCAATCACCGTGGCATCGAAGATATTGATTTCACCAATGAAGCTCGCCACAAACAGGTTTTTCGGCTCTTCGTAGATTTCGCGCGGGGTGCCATCCTGCTCGATTTTGCCGTCGCGCATTACCACGATACGGTCGGACATGGTGAGCGCCTCTTCCTGATCGTGGGTGACGAACACGAAGGTGATGCCAAGCTTGCGCTGGAGCGCCTTCAGCTCGTTTTGCATCTGCTTGCGCAGCTTGTAGTCCAGCGCGGACAGGGACTCATCCAGCAGGAGCAGACGCGGTTTATTGACCACCGCACGGGCGATAGCCACGCGCTGCTGCTGGCCGCCGGAAAGCTGATGCGGCTTGCGCTGGGCGAACTCTTCCAGCTGCACCATCTTCAGGGCGTCGGTCACGCGGGGAGGAATATCGCTGGCCGGGGTTTTTTGCATCCGCAGGCCAAACGCCACGTTCTCGAACACGGTCATGTGCGGGAAGAGGGCGTAACTTTGAAAGACGGTATTGACGTGTCGGTCTTCGGCAGGAACCTGAGTGATGTCATGGTTCTCAAGATGGATGTGGCCGTTATCGACGTTTTCCAGCCCGGCGATAAGGCGCAGTACGGTTGTCTTGCCGCAGCCGGAAGGGCCAAGCAGCGTCAGAAACTCACCGTCGTTGATAGTCAGGTTGAGGTCGGAAATCACCTCTTTGCCATCAAAACTTTTACGAATTCGTTCCAGTTGCACCAGCGGCATAAGGGAACGGGGTTGTGTATTCAATTTTTGCGCTGTCCCGTATAGACGCTTCGACGGGCTTATCGAAGCGGGGTTTGTGTGTAACCACCTTGGTGACTCTTAAAGAGGGCGGCCATTCTACGGCAATCCCCGGCAATCGCCAATCCTTGTCACTGATTCATAAGCTACATTTATAGACGCTGTGCAACATAAACGTAAAATATTCTCGTTTGCGGGATAAAAGTGACCTGACGCAATATTTGCGTTTTGATGCTTATTGATAATGTTGTCACAAAAAGTGAGGGTGGCTGCATGGATAAATTACTTGAGCGTTTTTTACAGTACGTATCGCTGGATACCCAATCTAAAGCGGGTGTTCGACAGGTGCCGAGCACCGAAGGCCAGTGGAAGTTATTAAACCTGCTGAAATCACAACTGGAAGAGTTGGGGCTGGTTAACGTCACGCTGAGCGAGAAAGGCACTGTGATGGGAACGCTGCCTGCTAACGTCGAGGGTGACATCCCGGCGATTGGCTTTATCTCCCATGTTGATACCTCACCGGATTTTAGCGGCAAGCACGTCAACCCGCAGATTGTCGAAAACTACCGCGGCGGTGATATTGCGCTGGGCATCGGCGACGAGGTGCTGTCGCCGGTTATGTTCCCGGTGCTGCATCAGCTGCTGGGTCAGACGCTGATCACCACCGACGGCAAAACCCTGCTGGGCGCCGACGATAAGGCCGGCATCGCAGAAATCATGACCGCGCTGGCGGTGCTGAAAGGCAAAAACGTGCCGCACGGTGATATCCGCGTGGCGTTTACCCCGGACGAAGAGGTGGGCAAAGGGGCGAAACATTTTGACGTCGAGGCGTTTGACGCGAAGTGGGCCTACACCGTAGACGGCGGTGGCGTGGGCGAGCTGGAGTTTGAGAACTTCAACGCCGCGTCGGTCACCATCAAAATTGTCGGTAACAACGTCCATCCCGGTTCGGCGAAAGGGGTGATGGTCAACGCGCTGTCGCTGGCGTCGCGCATTCACGCGGAAGTGCCGGCTGACGAAAGCCCGGAACAGACAGAAGGCTACGAAGGTTTCTACCATCTCACCAGCATTAAAGGCACGGTGGATAGCGCGCAGATGCACTACATCGTCCGCGATTTCGACCGCAAAGCCTTTGAGGCGCGCAAGCGTAAGATGATGGAGATCGCCAAGAAGGTGGGCAAGGGTTTGCACCCGGACTGCTATATTGAGCTGATCATTGAAGACAGCTACTACAACATGCGCGACAAGGTGATGGAGCATCCGCATATTCTGGACATTGCCCAGCAGGCGATGCGCGACTGCGATATCGAGCCTCAGCTGAAACCAATTCGCGGCGGCACCGACGGTTCGCAGCTCTCCTTTATGGGGCTGCCGTGCCCGAACCTGTTTACCGGCGGCTATAACTACCACGGCAAGCACGAGTTCGTGACCCTCGAAGGGATGGAGAAAGCGGTGAGCGTGATCGTGCGGATAGCGGAGTTAACGGCGAAACGTTAAAAGATTGCCCGGTGGCGCTGCGCTTACCGGGCCTACGATCGGAACGTAGGCCGGGTAAGGCGTAGCCGCCACCCGGCAACAAACGTTACTCAGTCCTCAAAGAACCAATACCCGCTGTTCACCAGCGCGGCGAGCATGGCGAGGAATGACGGGTCTTCCAGCGCATCACCGAATAGCTCTGCGGTTAAGGTAATATGACCCGCAATCGCATCCAGCGCCGGGCGATGCGGAGAGTCGAGCTTCTCGCCGTTCACAAACACATCTTCACCGATGCGCAGCACGCGCAGCCCGCCCAGACGCACCAGCTTATCGCCCTGTTGCAGCGCATCATAAATCTCGTCGGCCTGATACGGCGGCTCCGGAGGCGCAACGTCGAGCTCGTGGCGTGACTGGCTGACAAACTCACCGAACCACTGTTTGAAATGCTCCGGCTCGTTGATCAGATCCAGCATCATTCCGCGCAGCTTATCCAGCTCCTGCGGCAGAATATCGGCCGGGTGCTCGCGAGTCGGAACGTCCGGATCGCTGTAGCGGTGGCTGCCCAGCTCGCGCTGAAGAACATAGTCCGCAAAACCGCTGATCATCTCGCGGCCGCTTGGCGCGCGGAAACCGACCGAGTAGTTGAGGGAGTTTTCCAGCGAATAGCCCTCGTGCGGGAATCCCGGCGGGATATAGAGGATGTCGCCCGGCTCCAGCTCCTCGTCGATGATCCCTTCAAACGGATCGACCTGGAGCAGGTCAGGGTGCGGACAGTGCTGTTTCATTGGCACCTTCTCGCCCACGCGCCAGCGGCGGCGACCAGTGCCCTGAATGATGAACACGTCGTACTGATCCAGGTGCGGGCCAACGCCGCCGCCCGGCACGGAGAAGGAGATCATCAGATCGTCCATGCGCCAGTCTGGCAGGGCGCGGAACGGGCGCATTAAGGCTGCGGTCGGTTCATCCCAGTTGTTGACCGCCTGTACCAATAAAGACCAGTTGTTTTCACCGAGGTGATCGTAGCTTTCGAAGGGGCCGTGGCTGACCTGCCATTTGCCGTCCTGGTGACTGACCAGACGGCTGTCGACTTCGCTTTCCATGGCCAGGCCGGCCAGTTCGTCAGGGGAGATAGGGTCGACAAAATTCGCAATCCCGCGCTTAAGAACGACCGGGCGTTTCTGCCAGTAGCGTTCAATAAAGTCGGGCCAGTTAAGTGTTAAGTGGTATTCCATATTTTTTTATTCCGCAGGCTCTTACTGAAACGGATTATAACGGAAGCAGCAGAGCCTGGGTGCGAGATCCTCGCATTTTTCACATAACGGCTTAACTATCGCTCGATACCAGCTGCTGGCGGGCAAAAATGACTTCCATACGCGCGCCGCCCAGTAAACTCTCGCCGGTTTCGATCTTGCCGTCGTACTGATCGACAATCTCCAGCGCCACGGACAGCCCCACGCCCTGACCCGGACGCAGCGTGTCGGCGCGCTGGCCGCGATCGAACACCACGTCGCGTTTGTTGTGCGGAATGCCCGGGCCGTCGTCTTCAACGATGATATGCAGCTCGTTTTCCGTCTGTCGCGCGGAGACTTCAACAAACTCCAGGCAGTATTTGCAGGCGTTGTCGAGGAGGTTGCCCATTACCTCCATAAAGTCGTTTTTTTCGCCAACGAAGCTGATTTCCGGCGAAATATCGAGGCTGATATTGACCCCTTTACGCTGGTAAACCTTATTCAGCGCGGAGGTCAGATTGTCCAGCAGGGGCGCAACCGGATGCAGCTCGCGGCTGAGCAGGGCGCTGCCGGAACGCATACTGGCGCGGTGTAGATAATAGCCAATCTGCTGCGAAATGCGGCTAATCTGCTCCAGCATCACCGGCTCGGCGTCGTCGACGCTTAGCTTCGAGCTGCGCATCGAGCGCAGGGTGCTTTGCATCACCGCCAGCGGCGTTTTCAGGCTGTGGGTCAAATCGGTGAGGGTGGTGCGGTATTTATCGTAACGCTCGCGTTCGCTTTTCAGCAGGCGGTTGAGGTTACGCACCAGGCTCGTCAGCTCGCGGGTGGTTTCCGGGTTGAGCTTCTCGCGGTGGTGCTCCTCCAGCTCGCGCACCTCTTTCGCCAGCGACTCGATAGGGCGCAGGCTCCACCAGGCGGCTACCCACAGCAGCGGGATCACCAGCAGCAGGTTGGCGGCCAGAACGTAAACGAACCAGCTCCAGACCATATAGGAGCGTTTAAGCTCAACCGGGATTGTATCGATCACCACGATGGTGAGCTGCGGCATTTGCGCCGTGGCGGGGTAAAGGTTGATGGCAACGGAGTGCGTCATCTCCGTTTCATCGTCATCGGCGCGGATCTCATCGAGCTTCTGCTGCAACGAGCGATCGTTGCGGATCAGGGTGCTGGAGGCGTTCAGATCGGCCTCTATCTCGTGAAAACCGTTAGTCTTGAGCCATTCAGGTCGGATGCTTTTAACCAGCCAGGGCACGTCGCGCTGCGCCCAGAGCAGGTGGCCTTTTTCATCATAAATCAGCGCCATCGTCGGGCTTTGCTGATTCAGATTTTCCGGCATATCCACGCTGATGCGGTTATTTTCCCACTTCGCGAGGGTGTAAAAGAGGTTACTTTCCCCGCGCAGCAGGCGGAACGTGGTCTTGTCAAAGCTGACGCTATAGCCGACCAGCGCCACCATCCCGTAAGAGAGGGACAGCACCAGCACCACGGCGGCCGTTGCCAGCAGAAAACGAACCCGCAGAGAGAGGGGGAGAATATGACGCAGCAGTCTCTTCATTTAGCGTAATTCGAACAGATAACCCTGACCACGTACGGTGGTGATCACATCCTGCGGATACTGCGCCTGGATTTTTTTTCGTAAACGCCCCATCAGCACGTCGATGGTATGGCTCTCGCGCAGTTCGGCGTCCGGGTAAAGCTGGAGCATTAAGGAATCTTTGCTCACCACTTTGCCGCTGTTGCGGATCAGCGTTTCCATAATGGTGTATTCAAACGCGGTCAGCTTGATCACTTCATCGTTAATGGAAAATTCACGACGTGAGAGATCGACCTGGAACGGAGGAATCGAGATCACCTGCGAGGCTAAACCGCTGTTGCGGCGCAGCAGGGCCTGCATTCGCGCGGCGACTTCTTCGATGTGAAACGGCTTGGTGACGTAGTCATCGGCGCCCGCGCTAAGCACTTCGACCTTGTCCTGCCACCCTTCACGGGCGGTAAGCACCAGCACCGGGAGAGAGACATCGTGGCTACGCCAGCGGCGGATCAGCGACAGGCCGTCCTCATCGGGCAACCCTAAATCGACGATGGCGATATCCGGCAGGTGTTCATTGAGATAATAATCGGCTTCTTTTGCATCTTCGGCATCGTCCACCTGATGACCCATCTCCTGAAGCTGTACTTTCAGGTGATGTCGTAGCAATGCGTTATCCTCAACAACCAATACGCGCATCATCTTTTCTCCCAGAAATAATTGTATGAATAGTTTAACGCCGATTATGTTGCCGTGGGGATAAACATTTAGTAAACCGGGGAAAAGCAGCCCCCTTTCCGGGCGGAAAGGGGGAAGGGAGATTACTTCAGCTCGTCGACCATGGTGGTGGCACGACCGATGTAGTTGGCAGGGGTCATCGCTTTCAGACGCGTTTTTTCGTCTTCCGGCAGCGCAAGACCGTCGATGAACTGCTTCATGCCTTCGGCGTCTACGCGTTTGCCGCGGGTCAGCTCTTTCAGCTTCTCGTACGGCTTCTCGATGCCGTAACGACGCATTACCGTCTGAATCGGCTCGGCCAGCACTTCCCAGTTGTGATCCAGCTCGTCCAGCAGTCGGTCGCCGTTCAACTCCAGCTTGCTTACGCCCTTCAGGGTGGACTGATAGGCGATCAGCGCGTAGCCGATACCCACGCCGAGGTTACGCAGCACGGTGGAGTCGGTCAGGTCACGCTGCCAGCGGGACACGGGCAGTTTGCTCGCCATGTGTTGCAGCATCGCGTTCGCCAGGCCCAGATTGCCTTCGGAGTTTTCGAAGTCAATCGGGTTCACTTTGTGCGGCATGGTGGAGGAGCCAATTTCACCGGCGATGGTTTTCTGCTTGAAGTGGTTCAGCGCGATATAGCCCCACACGTCGCGATCGAAGTCGATCAGGATGGTGTTGAAGCGCGCGATGCAGTCAAACAGCTCGGCGATGTAGTCGTGAGGCTCGATCTGGGTGGTGTACGGGTTCCACTGAATGCCCAGAGAGGTGACAAACTCTTCGCTGAACTGGTGCCAGTCCACTTCCGGGTAGGCGGCGATGTGGGCGTTATAGTTACCCACCGCGCCGTTGATTTTCCCGAGGATCTCAACCTGCTCGAGCTGGCGGAACTGACGCTCCATGCGGTACGCCACGTTCGCCATCTCTTTGCCCATGGTGGATGGGGTCGCTGGCTGACCGTGGGTACGGGAGAGCAGAGGCACATCGCGGTACTCGTGCGCCAGCGCTTTCACCGCGTCGATAATTTTTCGCCAGTAAGGCAGCACCACGTCTTTACGCGCGGCTGAAAGCATCAGCGCGTGGGACAGGTTGTTAATATCTTCCGACGTACAGGCGAAGTGAATGAACTCTGAAACCGCGTGCAGGGCAGGGACCGCAGCCACTTTCTCTTTCAGGAAGTACTCAACCGCCTTCACGTCGTGGTTGGTGGTGCGCTCGATGGTTTTGATACGCGCCGCGTCTTCTACGTTGAAGTCAGCAACGATTTTATCAAGGTAATCGTTTGCCTGGGCGTCAAAAGCAGGAACTTCCTTGATTGCTGCCTGAGTGGCCAGCTTTTGCAGCCAGCGGACTTCAACCTGTACACGAAACTTCAGCAAACCGTATTCGCTGAAGATCTCGCGCAGCGCGCTGACTTTGTCGCCGTAGCGTCCGTCGACGGGGGAAACGGCGGTCAGTGAGGATAATTCCATAATTCGCAACTCCGGGAGGTTAACAATGAGCAAGAATTTGTTTTGCCTGAGTCGTCAGGCGATTACGAGAAAACATTAGTTGCAGGCGGCCACCGCCAACCTGATGCCACAGCACGGCGGCACGAATGCCGGCCAGCAGGGAGGCGCGAACCTTCGCCTGTACCTGTGGGCTTTGCAGAACGGCAGGAGAACCGGTCACCTGAATACGCGGCCCCAGCGGGCTGATGACGTCAACATAAATGCCCGCCATCGCACTGAGAAGGGTTTCCGATTGCAGGTCGAAATGGTCGAGCTGGCGCTGTAAACCGGCGATGCGGTCGCCCAGCGTGTCCATCGCGCCTTTGGCGCCGTTCAGCTTGCGCTCCAGCACCATCAGGCTCAGCGTGTAGCGCGTCAGCTCTGCATTCAAACCCTGACGGTTGCTGGCGTTGAGCACGCCGAGCAGGGTCTCAAGACCGAGGCGAAGATTGGTTTCGCTGCCTCCGAATACACCCAGCGTAGAGCCAGGGTTCAGATCGATAACGCTATTCAGCGAAACGTGCAGGGCGTCAGCGTCGCAATGACCCTGATGCGCGAGCTGCTGCACCAGACGGGCAGACTGGCAAATTCCCGCCAGCGCCAGGGTGATGTCGTAATAATTCTTCGCCACACGTTCTCCTTTATGTGTGCAATCGGTTTAAACAGCAGGCAGCGGCAGGCGCTGTTCAATAATGCCGCCACCGAGACAGATTTCACCGTTGTAGAACACGGCAGACTGACCCGGCGTAACGGCTGCGACTGGCTCGTCAAAACGCACTTCAATGCGCTCGTCGTCAATCGCCGTAATGGTGCAGGGGATATCGGTCTGGCGATAGCGCGTTTTCACGGTGCAGCGCAGGGTGCCCGTGACCGGCTCGCGATCGACCCAGTGCAGCTGCTGGGCGATAAGCCCCACGGACATCAGACGCGGATGGTCATGACCCTGAGCCACAACCAAAATATTGTTCTCAACGTCTTTGTCGACCACGTACCACGGATCTTCGCTGCCTTCTTTTGTACCGCCAATGCCCAAGCCTTTACGCTGGCCGAGGGTGTGGTACATCAGACCCTGATGCTGGCCGATTTCGTCGCCGTCGACGGTGACGATTTTACCCGGCTGGGCAGGGAGGTAGCGACCGAGGAACTCGCGGAACTTGCGCTCGCCGATAAAACAGATACCGGTGGAGTCTTTTTTCTTGGCGGTGATCAGATCAAGCTCTTCGGCGATTTTACGCACTTCTGGTTTTTCCAGCTCGCCGACCGGGAACAGGCTTTGGGCAATCTGCTCGTGGCTCAGCGTATACAGGAAGTAGCTCTGATCTTTGTTGCTGTCCAGACCGCGCAGCAGCTGGCTTTTGCCATTCACGTCTGCGCGACGCACGTAGTGACCGGTCGCAATAAAGTCTGCGCCCAAATCTTCAGCGGCGAATTCAAGGAAGGCTTTAAATTTGATCTCTTTGTTGCACAGAATATCCGGGTTCGGGGTGCGGCCCGCTTTGTACTCTTCGAGGAAGAGTTCGAACACGTTGTCCCAGTATTCTGCGGCAAAGTTTACGGTGTGCAGTTCGATGCCGAGCTTATCGCACACGGCCTGCGCATCGGCGAGATCCGCGGCGGCCGTACAGTATTCCTCGCCATCGTCTTCTTCCCAGTTCTTCATGAACAGGCCCTCCACCTTATAGCCCTGCTGTTGCAACAGGTAGGCGGAAACGGAGGAATCGACACCGCCGGACATGCCGACGATCACTTTTTTCTGGCTGTTATCTGACATGGAATACTCACGACATTGAACTTCAAGGCGGCGTATTCTATCACGCGCCCCCACCGTTGACACCCTCTGTAAACGGCCAGTTAAATTCCCCGACGATCTCAAGCGGCAGCCGCTGCCCGCTCAGGTAACAGCGAATGCTCTCGGCAACCAGCGGCGAGCGCAGGTTCGGCGCGTTGAGGATCTCCTCAGCGCTCACCCACAGGCAGCGGTCGATATCGTCATCATGCGGCTCGGTGGCGCACGTTTCGCTAAGCTCTATGGCAAACAGAAAGCGCAAAAACGGCGTGCGGTCCGGGGCAATCCACTGATGCATTCGCACAAGATGCTGCGGATCGGCGTGAATGCCGGTCTCTTCCCACAGCTCGCGCCTGGCGGCCTGAACCAGAGTTTCATCCGCTTCGAGATGCCCGGCAGGCTGATTCCACAGCGCTTTGCCGTTGATGGTCTCTTCTACTACCAGGAATTTACCCGCTGCGTGAACCACGCAGGCGACCGTCACATGAGGTTTAAACATCGTTTCTCCTTAAAGGGGGACGTCCCGCCATTCACCGTTTGCCAGCGTATCCAGCGTATAGTCGCCCATCGCGTAGCGTATCAGGCGCAGAGTCGGGTAGCCCACGTGAGCCGTCATGCGGCGCACCTGGCGGTTACGGCCTTCATACAGGGTGATTTTGAGCCAGCTGGTCGGGATGGATTTCCGCTCGCGGATCGGCGGATTACGCGGCCAGAGCCACTCAGGCTCGCTGACGCGCTCAACGCCTGCGGGCAGCGTCGGGCCGTCATTCAGCGTCACGCCCGTGCGCAGCAGCGCGAGCTTTTCGTCGTCCGGCTCACCTTCAACCTGCACGAAATAAATTTTTCCGGTGCGTTTTCCCGGCTGGGTCAGACGCGCCTGAAGCGCACCGTCGTTGGTTAAGACCAGCAGCCCTTCGCTGTCCCGGTCCAGACGGCCCGCCGCGTATACGCCCTGTAGGGGAATAAAATCTTTCAGCGTGCTGCGCCCGGCCTCGTCGGTGAACTGCGGCAACACATCGTAGGGTTTATTGAACAAAATGACCCGCTTCGGCTGGTTTCCTTGCGGTCTTCTGGTGGCTTGTCGTGAGCTGAATCGCTCAACCTGGTGATTTCTAAAAGAAGTTTTCTTCATGGTGTTTTCAGACTTTATCAATTGCCGCATTATAGCCTAATAACGAAGACCTTTCATGGCGCGGGACATTCAGGTACTATCGAAAGGCTCATTACAATTTATTAACATAAGATCAGTAACAACCAGAAGCGCTCGAAGGAGAGGTTAATGGAAAGCAAAGTAGTTGTTCCGGCGGAAGGTAAAAAGATCACCCTGCAAAACGGCAAAATTAACGTTCCAAACAATCCGGTTATCCCGTTCATCGAAGGCGACGGTATCGGTGTAGACGTTACTCCTGCAATGCTGAAAGTGGTTGATGCCGCTGTTGAGAAAGCCTACAAAGGCGAGCGTAAAATTTCCTGGATGGAAATTTACACCGGTGAAAAATCAACTCAAGTTTATGGCCAGGACGTCTGGCTGCCAGCAGAAACGCTGGACCTGATCCGCGACTACCGCGTTGCTATCAAAGGCCCACTGACCACCCCGGTCGGCGGCGGTATTCGTTCCCTGAACGTTGCGCTGCGTCAGGAGCTGGATCTGTACGTGTGTCTGCGTCCGGTACGTTACTACCAGGGCACCCCAAGCCCGGTTAAGCACCCTGAACTGACCGACATGGTCATCTTCCGCGAAAACTCAGAAGACATTTACGCAGGTATCGAATGGAAAGCGGACTCTGCTGATGCAGAAAAAGTGATCAAATTCCTGCGCGAAGAGATGGGCGTGAAGAAAATTCGCTTCCCTGAACATTGCGGTATCGGCATCAAGCCTTGCTCCGAAGAAGGGACCAAGCGTCTGGTGCGTGCCGCCATTGAATACGCTATCACCAACGATCGCGACTCTGTGACCCTGGTTCACAAAGGCAACATCATGAAGTTCACCGAAGGCGCGTTCAAAGACTGGGGCTACCAGCTGGCGACCGAAGAGTTCGGCGGCGAGCTGATTGACGGCGGCCCGTGGCAGAAGATCAAGAACCCGAACACCGGCAAAGAGATCGTCATTAAAGATGTGATCGCCGATGCGTTCCTGCAACAGATCCTGCTGCGTCCAGCGGAATACGACGTGATCGCCTGTATGAACCTGAACGGCGACTACATTTCTGATGCGCTGGCAGCACAGGTTGGCGGTATCGGCATCGCGCCGGGCGCAAACATCGGTGACGAATGCGCGCTGTTCGAAGCAACCCACGGTACTGCTCCGAAATACGCGGGCCAGGACAAAGTCAACCCAGGCTCTATCATCCTGTCCGCAGAAATGATGCTGCGCCATATGGAATGGTTCGAAGCCGCAGACCTGATCGTTAAGGGCATGGAAGGCGCGATTAACGCCAAAACCGTGACTTACGATTTCGAACGTCTGATGGAAGGCGCTAAACTGCTGAAATGCTCAGAGTTTGGCGACGCGATTATCGCGAACATGTAATCCACTCGCTGGGTTAAACACGAACGGGAGCCGAAGGGTTCCCGTTTTTTATTGTGCTGTCAGAAGCCGCCATTACCCCTTACTATGCACGTTACAATCAGCATATCCCAACCGGAGACATGACCATGAACCACGACATTCCGCTGAAATACTATGACATCGTTGACGAATACGCCTCGGAAACCGCCGCCCCGGTGAGCGACGCAGAGCGCGATCCGCTGGCGCACTATTTCCAGCTGCTGCTGGAGCGCTTATCGAATAACGAAGAGATCAGCGAAGAGGCGCAGCAGGAGATGGCGGTTGAGGCCGGGATTAAGGCACAGCGCATCGATGACGTTGCCAACTTCCTCAACCAGTGGGGCAATGAATAACGCCGTTTGAAGGACAAACTCATGCAAAACGCTGAACTCGACGCGCTCTACCAGGCAACCAGTGCGAAAACCCTCGCGCTGTGGCGTGAGGAGGAGGGCACGGGTCGCCCGGTGAAGGGCTATTACGATACCCGCAAACTGGCGCTGGCGACGGGATTTCAGCCGCCGGTTTCAGAGGAGATTGCCGGGCTGTTCAGCGAGCTTCAGTCCCTGACCGCCGGGGACGATCGGGTGGATCTTCAGCCTCTTAACGGTTTTCACTTCACGTTTGTCCCGCTGACGCTGCCGATGTTTGGTGAAAACCAGCCGCTTCCGGCGAAAACGCGTCAGCTTCTCGACGCGTGGTCACCCTTTGAAAACCAGCCGGTCAGAATAGAGGGGCTCAGGCTGGTGGCGCTTGCGGGCCAGCTGCTGCTTGCCGGCATTCCGTCACCGCCCGCAAGCGCGCTGCGCCAGGCGTTTTGCGATGCGATGCTGAAAACCGGCTGGAAGGATGAACTGCTGCTGCGCCACGCCAACACGCCGCTGCCTGCACCGTTCTGGCATACGACGCTGCTGCGCTATCAGGCCGAGCGCTTGCCGGACTCTCTGCGAACGTATTTCCAGGAACGCCAGGCGCAGCGCTACGGAGAGGTGTCAGGAACGCTCAAACTGGTTTGTATTAACTACAACTGGACGCAGTGCTCGCCCGTGGATGCATTACCGCTTGAGTATTAATGCCAGCTCGTCGCGGCTCAGGGATTTGTAGAAATACCATCCCTGAATCAGCGCGGCGGGATAGCGTTCAGAGATAAAGGCGTACTGCGTTTCTGTTTCCACCCCTTCAAAGACCAGCGTTTTATTCAGCTTTAACAGCGCGTCGCAGAAAATCACAAAAATCGCCTGCTTATAGCTTTCGCTAATTCCGTCCACCAGCGACTTGTCGACCTTAATTTCGTCATAGTCCAGATTCGCCAGCCGGGCGATATTCGAATTTTGCACGCCAAAATCATCGATAGATATTTTCACACCGATCGACTTTAAGGCGTTACAAAACTCACCGAGCGTGCCTTCATGCGCGACGGCTTTTTCCGAGAGTTCGATTTTTATCAGCGATAGAGGAATATTATTGAGCAGACATTCACGGCGTAGCCGCTGGCAGAAACGGCCGTCCTCAATCTCCGTTCGCCCGACGTTTAGGGATATTAACAGCTGATGTTCTAGGGCGAGGGGGGCGATTTCGGCCAGGGATTTTTTAAGGATATTGCTGTAATAAAGATCGTACAGCCCGACCTTCTCGATTAAGGGGATAAACAGCTCCGGTGAAACATCCGCATCGTTCTGATCCTGCCAGCGGGAAAGCACCTCTACCCCCACGACTTTTTTATCACAGGCGCGAATAACTGGCTGGTAATGCACGCCGATGGTATTGGCTTTTACCGCTTTTACCAGCGTTCTCTCAAGCGACAGGCGGTCTTCATACAGCCGGATGACAAAAAGCGTGAGGGCTGTCCAGATAAAATAGAGAACGATGCCGAGCAGGATAAAGATCGCCGGCGAGAGCGACGCCAGGCCCGCGTCATTGTGCTTGACGATCACGCATAAATCCCACCGCGTGCTGCACTGGGTCATGGTTATGGTAAACAGCCTGGAGTGTATCCAGCTCTGCTTTTCGTTTTGCGGATTGGCGGTAAAAAAGGTTCTGCCGAAGTCTTTTGTCGTCGAGCGTAAGATATAGCTGGCGGTCACCGGGGTGAATTTGTCGTAGGCATAGCGGGAGGTGAAGATAATAAGATTGTTATAAATAGCCGCATTGCCGATGAAAAAATCTTTTTGCGAAAACTGGGCAAGGAGAAAGCCGCTGGGGGTTTCGTGTAATGTGGCGGGGAGGGGAACGGGGTTGATTATATTTCCCCAGTTTGCGGTACACGCTATTTTGCCATTTTCAATAAAGCCCACATCACCGAACCAGGGGCTTTCGAGCTTTATTCGTCGGTAGCGATCCAGACTGGGCTTGTCGCACCCCCGCGTGGTAATGTTTTTAAGCGTTTCCGCGACGCTTTGGGTAAGCCCTTCGGAGTAGTTCAGCAGCGTATTGGCGATTTCACGCTGTTTGCTATTCTGCTGCCCGACGATAATGGCGTTGACGGTATAAAAGGAGAGAAGAACCAGCAGGGTTGAAAGGACAAAAACCGCAATGTTCTTTTTCATTTTACAGCATCCCGTCTGCTCCCTGATTTTCACAAATATTAACACAGGTTATTGAAGTCACAAGCCTGTCGCCTTGTGCTTTTCAGTTCGCGCAAATAGCGTAGCTAAGGTTCTTCTTAGTGAGCGGGCGTTGGGCCGCGGCGGGGAAGCAGAAGCAAAAAAAAGCCCACTTTAACGTGGGCAAGTAATACTGGAAGCAATGTGAGCAATGTCGTACTGAATACCTGAGTGTTTTGCTCAACTATTCAGTGTTGAGAAAGATAATCTTTCTCAACAAAAGATGCAACCCTATGTTTCGTGTGGAACGTCACTTTTTTTGCGGCTCAGAAAGTGTGCAAACGACCAGCGTGATACCCGTCACAAATTTCCTTTCTGAAATCCTGTGCTATCCTTTTCTGTGTCGTTGATTTAATGACAAAAACCATACAGAGAGGAAAGTTATGGGAATTCTATCCTGGATTATCTTTGGGCTGATTGCGGGGATCCTGGCGAAGTGGATTATGCCGGGTAAAGATGGCGGTGGTTTTATCGTAACCGTAATCTTGGGGATCATTGGTGCGGTCGTGGGCGGCTGGATCAGCACCCTCTTCGGTTTCGGTAAAGTCGATGGCTTCAACTTTGGCAGCTTCGCCGTGGCGGTGATTGGTGCGCTGGTTGTTCTGTTTGTCTACAGAAAAATCAAAAGCTAACGCTGAAACGCGATGAAAGATAAAAAAGGCTGCCTGCGGGCGGCCTTTTTACTGCGCGTTACCACCAGCCGAGCTGCGTTCCGGCGACGGCGACAACGGCCACGATCAGCATAATGATGGTTGTTTTTCTCATTTATGCCCCCGGCGCGGCGTAACCGCCCACAAAAAACCAGGCTAAAAACACCACTGCCGTTATAAAAATAACGACCGGAAAGACTATTCCAATTCTCATGCCATCCCCTGTCTCGGTTGAAATTCCGCCGTAGAGTGTACGGGCTTAATCAATGGTGAGAAAGCCCGTTTTGTTTTTTCTCTTTTTATCCTGATACATCGCCTCGTCTGCGGTGCGCAGCGCGCTGTCCGCATCGGTGTTCTCGGGGTCAACCTCCACCACGCCAAGACTGGCGCCCGGATAAAAGATATGCACGTTCCCGAGCCAGTATTCGCCAGCTATGGTGGCGCCGATACGGGTTTTAAGCAGGTTTATCTGCTCGCTTTCGTGTTCCCCTTTGCTCAGGCAGGCAACTAAAAACTCGTCGCCCCCCAGCCGCCCGATAATATCGTCCTGGCTCTGTTTGTGCGTGAGCCTTTTGCCCACTTCGATAAGGAACCGATCGCCCGCGTCATGGCCGTAGCGGTCGTTAATGAGCTTAAAGTTGTCCAGATCGATAAAGGCGATAATGGCGTTGCGCTTGAGATGCCGCGCGAGGGAAAACAGCGTCGTCAGGTTCTCAAAGATCGCCCGGCGATTCGGCAGGCCGGTCAGGGCGTCAGTATAGGAGTGGGCGATAAGCGCGGCGTTGGCCTCGCGAAGCTGCGCCAGCAGTGACTCTTTCTGGATGTACTGGGCAATCAGCCCGGCAAACAGCTTCAGCACCTGCTCGCCGCGCTCGCTGAGCTGCTTTTTCGCGGTGCTGGTGGCGCAGAGCGTGCCGTACAGCGAGCCGTCGGCGAGGTGGATCGGAATGCTCATGTAGGTGGTTATGCCCAGCGCTTTCGCCGCCTCGCAGTCAGCCCAGCGCTCTGCGACCTCGTTGCTGAAAAAGGTGTCGCTATCAACCGCCCGTTTGCACAGCGTTTCCCCCCAGGGAACGCTGAGTCCTTCCGGGATCTGCATCTGCTTGCTGTTGCGGGCGTACAGGATGTGCTGCAACCGGGCGTTGATATCCACTTTCGTCAGATAGGTCGACTCCATGTCGGTGACGATCTCCAGCATTTCAAGGAGCTGACGTACCAGGCTTTCAAGGGATTGCTCGGTGGCGAGAGTTTCTGAAACGCGGGCGAGAATGATATCGGACATGACGTAGGTTAACTCCAGTACAAACGCCGTCTGCATCTGTACTTATGCTGAAAATGTAGGCTGCGGGCATAGTAAAACACGAATATACATCATTTTATATATCCCGAAGAGGGGGAAGCGCAGGCGGGGCGAGCAAAAAAGCCCCGCCGTTGAGAGCGGGGCAAAACATCTTGATTACGGAATGATGTTCTCTGGTCATATCGAGAACCTGCACACTATAAAACCGAAAAGTGCAGCTTTAATGGAGAAATCATGGAGAAAGCGCCGCCGGAGGATTAGGCTTAGGCGTGTTAACTTTCAGAAGGAGTGAAAATGAAATACCTGTTGCTGGCCTTAGCCTTACCCCTTGCGGCCTGTTCCGCGTCAAAAACCAGCGTGCCGGATGCGCCAACACCCCCGCAGATCGGCATGGCTAACCCGGCGTCGGTCTATTGCCTGCAAAAAGGGGGAGAGCAGGTTCCGGTCCAGACCCCGCAGGGCGTGCGCACCGACTGCAAACTGCCGGGTGGCGAGGTGATTGACGAATGGGATCTCTATCGTCGCGATCGCCCGCAACCTTCCAGATGACAGTAAAACGCTGACTGCGATATACTTCTCTTTAGGAATATTCTTAACCACCAGTATTCACGCGAGAGAAGTATGTTTCAGCTAAAACCGGGCAGCCTGGCGATGATCGTTGGCGCTCGTACCCCTGCGGGCCACCGCAATATCGGAAAATCCGTTGAACTCTTTGGCCTGTGCCAGCCAGGGCAGCGTTTTGTGAACCCGGTTAACGGCGTGATGACGCAGCTTCCCGCTACCGCCGACCGCGCCCTGTGGCTGGTCACCGGCGATGTCTTTGCCTTCGATAATCAGCACGGTTTTGCCTTTGTTCGCCCTGAGCATCTGATGCCGCTCCAGCCGGACGCTGCCCCGCAAAGACTGGACGAACTGGCGATCAGCTAACCGTAAGATGGCGCAGCCAGTCGGCTAGTACCCGCGCGTGATTTTTCTGCGTATCCTTCGCGCCGTAGAGCAGGGTGAGGGTCTGTTTTTTTGCCAGTGCGGCAAGACACTGGCCTTCCTCCCTGTGCTGCGCAAGCTCTTCCCGATACGCCTCGCTGAAGGCGGCAAAATCGATGGTTTCGCCGTGATACGCCTTGCGCAGCTCGCTGGAAGGGGTAAGCGCTTTACACCACTCGTCGAAGGCGAGATCGGTTTTTTTGACCCCGCGCGGCCACAGCCGGTCCACCAGAACCCGATAACCGTCTTCTGAGCTTGCCTGCTCGTACACGCGTTTGCATTGAATCATTATCGCTCTCCGTGATGTTCGTCCTGCACACTATAGCACTCCACTTTTGCCCACCCAATTTTAAGGTATTGTGATAACAGCAAAAGATCGGTAGTCTGAGGCTCCTTATGTAATGTGATAATTCTTCGGCATAAGGACCTCTCATGGAACTCTCCCCGGTTAAAACCACGCTGCGCATTGCTTTAGTAGGCGATTACAATCCTGACGTTATTGCCCATCAGGCGATCCCGTTAGCCATTGATGACGCCGCCGCCGTCCTTGAACTGACCGCCGATTACGACTGGCTCGCCACGACCGAGCTAACCAGCCCGGAAGATCTGGTGGGTTACGATGCCATCTGGCTGGTTCCGGCAAGCCCGTATAAAAATACCGAGGCGGCGTTTATCGCGGCGCGTTACGCGCGTGAAAACAGCGTGCCGTTTCTGGGCACCTGCGGCGGGTTCCAGCACGCGCTGATTGAGTACGCGCGCAACGTGCTGGGCTGGGGCGATGCCGCACACGCGGAAACCGACACCGAAGGCAGAATGGTGATTGCGCCATTAACCTGTTCGCTGGTGGAAAAAACCGATGCCATTGAGCTTCGCCATAACACCCTCATTGCGAAAGCATACGGCAGAGATGAAATCGTTGAGGGATATCACTGCAACTACGGCGTATCGCCAGATTTCGCGCAGGCGCTTGAAAGCGGCGATATGCGCGTGACGGGCTGGGACGAGCAGGGCGAAATTCGCGCGGCAGAGCTGATCACCCATCCTTTCTTTGTGATCACGCTGTTCCAGCACGAGCGCGCGGCGCTGGACGGCCGTCCGGTGGTGCTGGCGCAGGCCATGCTTCGCGCGGCGCGCGGATAAAAAAAGGCAGACCGAGAGGTCTGCCTTTTTGCTTAGCGGGTCGCGATCTCCCGGTCGCGTCCGGCAAGCACGCCGCACACGGCCATCACCACCGACGCCAGCGCGCAGGCCATCAGCGGAATGCGCCAGTCCCCCGCCGAATCGTGAATTTTGCCCATCAGCGGCGGGCCGCAGGCTGCCAGCAGATAACCAATCGACTGCGCCATACCCGACAGCGCCGCCGCCTGATGCGCAGAGCTGGCGCGCAGGCCGATAAAGGTCAGGCCTAAAATCATGGTCGCCCCGGAGCCAAAGCCGAAAATCAGCGTCCACAGCACCGCCAGATCCGGCGCAAACCAGTATCCCGCCGCGCTGACGGCGCACATCAGCGCCACGCATCCGGCGATCCCGCGCTGATCTTTCAGCCGATGCAGAACCAGCGGCACCGCCAGCCCTGGAATAGCGGTGGCAAGCTGCAACAGGCCGTGCATCGATCCGGCTTCGGCCTCGCTGTAGCCGTGGCTGAGTAAAATGGCGGGCAGCCAGCCGATAATCACGTAGTAAATCAGCGAGTTGATGCCGAGGAACAGCGTCACCTGCCACGCCAGCGCAGAACGCCAGATGGCGCGGTTGTGCAGCGCGCCGGCACCCGTCACGGTGGCGACCGGGGCCTGTCGCCACTGGGGGAGCCACAGCAGCAGCGCGACCAGCGGAAACACCATCAGCATCAGCAGCGCGCCGTGCCAGCCCGCGCCTGCGGCAAGGGGAACAATCAGGGCCGAGCCCAGCGCCGCCGACGCGCCCATCGTCAGCGAGTAGGCTCCGGTCATTCTGGCGACCTGCCCGGAAAAATCACGCTTGATCAGCCCCGGCAGCAGCACGTTGCCGAGCGCAATGCCGCAGCCAATCACCGCCGTGCCGATAAACAGCAGCGGCGCCGAGGGCAGTGAGCGCACCCCAATGCCGACGCAGATCAGCAGCAGGGCGATAAACAGGCTGCGCTCGATACCCATCCGACGCGCCACGCCAGCCGCCAGCGGGGAAATCAGCGCAAAGGCCAGCAGCGGCAGGGTGGTTAGCAGCCCCGTTTGCGCGGTGCTTAAACCATAGTCCTGGCGAATGGTGTCGAGCAGCGGTGCCGCACCGGTAAAGGTGACGCGAAGCGTGGTGGCAATCATCAGGATGCCTGCAATCAGCAGCGCGCCCTGTTTCCGTGAGGGACGAAGTGCAGTAGTCATTGTTTTCTCGAACGTTAAAGCGAGCGCACACGATACCGATTTTCACGCCTGTTGAAATCAAGCTAAAATGACAGTTTATCGCTCATATCGGACAACTTGATGATTGGTCTGGGACTTGAAGGCTACGACCCCGACAGCCAGCACGACGCGGCGGTGGCGTTCCGCATCCGCGTGGTGGCAGAAGAACAGCATATTCCCGTGCACCAGCACCGCAAAGGCCAGCTGATCCTCGCGCTGGGCGGCGCCATTACCTGCGAAGTGGAAAATGCGATGCTGATGGTGCCGCCGCAGTACGCGGTGTGGATCCCCGGCGGGCTGCCACACAGCAACAAGGCCACGCCCAGCGCCCAGCTCTGCTTTTTGTTTATTGAACCCGGCGCGCTTGGCCTGCCGGAACGCTGCTGCACCCTGAAAATATCCCCGCTGGTGCGCGAGCTGATCCTGACCCTTGCCGCGAAAACGGCGCAGGAGCGCCAGCTGCCCGCCACCGCGCGGCTGATCGACGTGCTGTTTGACGAACTGCTGCTGCAACCGCAGGAGCACCTGCAACTGCCGGTCTCCGCGCATCCGAAAATCCGTCTGATGAGTGAAAAAATGGCCGAGGAGCCCGCCGGGTGGCAAACCCTCGGGCAGTGGGCGCGCCACTTCGCCATGAGCGAGCGCAACCTGGCGCGGCTGGTGGTTAAAGAGACCGGACTGAGCTTTCGGCGCTGGCGGCATCAGTTGCAGCTTATCGTGGCGCTACAGCTGCTGATCCGCGGGCAATCGGTGCAGCAGGTGGCGCAGTCGCTGGGCTATGACTCCACCACCGCGTTTATCACGATGTTCAGAAAGGGGCTAGGGCAGACCCCCGCCCGCTATGTGGCGAATCTGGCTACGACTTCCCGATAAACAGCGACACAAGCCCGGCGGCGATCAGCGGGCCCACCGGCACGCCGCGGAACAGCGCCACGCCCAGCACCGTGCCCACCAGCAGCCCGGCGACCAGCGACGGCTGGCTGCTCATCAGCGTTACGCCTCGCCCGCCGAGCCACGAGACAAAAATACCGACGCCAATGGCGACCAGCGATTTCCAGTTCACAAAAGAGTGCAGAAGCGTTGAGGCGGGCAGCGTGCCGCTGGCGATCGGGGCCATCACGCCGATGGTCAGAATAATGATCCCGACGGTCAGCCCCTGTTTTTCGATCCACGGGAAGAAGGTGTTTAACGGGGTCACGCGCACGATGATCAGCACCAGAATGGAGATCGCCACCGTGGTGTTGTGGCTGATAAAACCGAGCGCGGCCAGAGCCAGAAGTATCATAAGAGTGGGGTCGAACATGACGGGATCCTTGCCAAAAAATAGTAAGCCCGCTTACTTTACGCGCAAACGCGAAAGCAAACAGGCTTTAATCAAAAATAACGCTATTTTTTGGGCACTTGCCTCAGATCAGGCGGTTAGCTGAGCCACCAGCGGGCTGCCGTCGCGCACGAAGACCGGGATGGTATCCAGCGCCGCCTGCACCGAAACACGCTCGCCGCCTTTATAGCGTTCACCGTTCAGCGTAACCCAGCTATCTCCGGCCGGGAGCCACACCTCGCGCTCGCGCTGCCCGGCGTGCATTACCGGGGCCACCAGCAGATCTTCACCAAACAGATACTGATCTTCCGTCTGCCAGCTTTGCGGCTCCTGCGGGTAGTGCCAGAACAGCGGACGCATCAGCGGATCGCCGTGCTGGTGGGCATTTTCATAAAGCGCATCTATGTACGGGCGCAGGGTTTCGCGCACCGACAGCCAGCGCTGCATGATGGCAAAGTTCTCCTCGCCATAGCTCCACAGCTCGTTCGGGGAGCCGCTGTTGCACTGCGGAATACCGTCGCGATAGCGTTCCGGCGGCTGGATCTGCGGCTCACGGTAGCCGTGCATACGCAGCACCGGGGTAAAGACCGCCCACTGGAACCAGCGGATCAGCAGCTCGTGGAACGCCGGATCGTTCACGTTTCCGCCCTGGAAGCCGCCGATATCGGTGGTCCACCACGGGATCCCCGCCATGCCCATATTCAGCCCGGCGGCGAGCTGGTTGCGAAACGCGTGGAACGAGGAGTGAACGTCCCCGGACCAGGCCAGCACGCCGTAGCGCTGGCTGCCCGCCCAGGCGCAGCGCACCAGGTTCACGATGTCGGTTTCACCGTTGGCCTGCAACCCGTCGTAAAAGCCCTGGGCGAAATCACGCGGATAGCGGTTGCCCACCTCCAGCACCGGCCCGGCGTAATAGCGATAGTTATCAAAATCGTAGGCGCGATATTCCGGCTCCGCTTCGTCGAGCCAGAACAGCGTAATGCCGAGGTCGTAATAATTTTTCTTAACCGTATCCCAGACAAACTCCCGCGCCTGCGGGTGCGTGGCGTCAAAGAAGGTGGTATTGCCCATAAAGTCGAGATTCACCTGCACGCCGCGCTCGCTGCTCACCAGCCAGCCTTTGGCCTTCATCAGCGGATAGAGCGGGCTGCGCACCTCGACGGTCGGCCAGACGGACACCATCAGCGCGATGCCCATCTCGCGCAGCTCGTCGACCATCGCTTTCGGATCCGGCCAGTCGTTCGGATCAAAGCACCAGGTCCCCTGATTGGGCCAGTGGAAGAAGTCGATCACCATCACCGACAGCGGCAGACTGCGGCGGCGGTATTCCCGCGCCACGTCGAGCACCTCCTGCTGGGTGCGGTAGCGCAGCTTGCACTGCCACAGGCCGCTGATAAACGCCGGGGCCTGGGGCGGCGTGCCGGTGGCCTTGACGTACTGACGGGTGATATCGGCCACGCTGTCGCCTGCGGTGATCCAGTAGTCCATCTCGCCCGTGACCCGCGCGCGCCATTCGGTCTGATTTTTGGCAAAGCTCGCTTCGCCAATCGCCGGGTTGTTCCACAGCAGGCCATAGCCCAGGCTCGACTGCATAAAGGGCACGCTGGCCTGAGAGTTACGCTGCGCCAGCTCCAGCGTACAGCCCTTCAGATCCAGCCACGGCTGCTGATACTGGCCCATGCCGTAAATGCGTTCGTCCGGGCGCGATTCAAAGCGCACCGTCAGCTGATATTTGCCCCCCGCCAGCGGCTTAAATTCGCGCCCGTCGAGCTTAAGGGCGCTGACGTATTTATCCTGACTCTTTTCGCTGGCCCCGATCCCCACCGTGGAGCGCTGACGCCACATCTCTTCCAGCAGCAGCTCGCCGCGCTGGTTGTAGAAGGCGAGCTGGCCCTTGAGGTTTAATGTGGCGGTGATGTTGCCGTTACGCAGGGTCAGGCTTTCGGCTTCCGCCGCGATCGCGGGCGAACAGGCGGGCGCGGGCAGCAGCGCATGGGGCTCGTCGGTGAAGCCCGGCGCGCAGGTCGCCCTGACGCGGAGGCTATTTTCCCCCCAGGGTTCGATACGCAGGATCTGACGTTCGAAACGCCACTCGATGCTGTCGGCATGTTGGATCAGCTCACTCATGAATAACGCGTCCTTTTAAGCAGTGTGTTTGGCGAGTTGGATAGATTTCATCGTGCTGTCGTCAAGCTTGTACCAGCGCAGCGTGGCAAAGGCGCAGAGCGACAGGATGCCGGGAATAATGGTGAAGAGGGCGATAATGCAGTACATCGCCGTGGTGGTCTGTTCCGGGGCGTTTGCCACGTAGCCGCTAAAGCCGAGCGTCCAGCCGACGATGGCGCCGCTGATGGCCATTCCCAGCTTAAGCACCGCCAGGAAGGTCGAGAAAATCACGCCGTCCATGCGCTTGCCCTGCTTCCATTCGCCGTAGTCGGCGACGTCCGCCATCATCACCCACATCAGGGTGGTGGTGGCCTGGTAGAGGGTGGAAACGATAAAGGTCATCGGCACCAGAATGAGCACCGATTTCGGGGCAAAGAACAGCGCGATGCTGAGCACGCCGGCCAGCACGGAGCAGTAGCCAAACATCTGCACTTTGCTGTAGTTCTGGGTCAGGCGTTTTGCCAGCGCGCTGCCCGCCGCTTTGCCGAGAATATGCGCGCCGAGCATCCACATAAAATAGCTGGCGCTGCCGAGATAATAGGTGACGAAATACATCATTGCGCCGAGGCGAATAACCCCAAAGCCAATGTTGGTTAATACCAGCACGGCGACAACGCGCCACTGATCGTTACGTAATAAATCACGCAGTTCAGCAAGGTAATTATTATGGGTCGCCGGGGCGTTAATACGCTCGCGGGTATTGGCAAAGCAGATCCAGAACATGACCACTGCCACGGTGGCCATTATTGCCATCGCCCAGCGATAGCCCAGTAATTTATCGTCGCCGCCTAAAAACTCCGCCAGCGGCATCATAAAGAAGGTCGACAGCGCGCCGCCTAACGTGGCGAGGAAAAAGCGATACGATTGCAGGGAAATACGCGCATCGTTATCAGGGGTAATAACCGCGCCCATTGAGCAGTAGGGAATATTAATCGCGGTATACATCAGCATCATCAGCGTATAGCTGACGGTCGCAAATATCATTTTGCCGTGCAGGTCGAGAGACTCCGGCACTGCGTAGGTAAGCAGGCAGCTTGCGCCAAAGGGCAGCGCCAGCCACAGCATCCACGGCCTGAATTTGCCCCAGCGGGTGCGGGTGCGGTCGGCGATGTAGCCCATTGCCGGGTCGATAATGGCGTCGGCGGTGCGCGCCAGCAGGAACATGGTCCCGACAAAGGCCGCGGGGAGTCCCACCACGTCAGTGTAATAAAACGTCAGGAAAATAATGACGTTATCCAGCCCGATATGGCTCGCCATATCCCCTAATCCATAGCTTATTTTTTCTTTGCGGGTAATTGTATCGGTCATGGTGATCGCCTGGCCCGTGTCAGTTTATTTTGAGGATGTTCTGATAAGCAGGATTGTCTATATCCTTCACGTTAACAATTACGAGATTTGCCAACGGGATTACGTAAACTCCTTTTCGTGATACCGGTAACAAATTAATGAGAACGATAATGATTTTTCAGCGAAGGCTATTTTTATTTTACGAATCGTTTCAGCGGGGCGTCATGTTTGTTTATAGACGATGTCATGCGGCTGTCATTATTCGGCGGTACAACAGAGAAAAGTTGAAGACGGGAGATGATCATGAACGATCCGGCCTTTATCGACATGCTCTGTATTTCAGGTTCCTTTTTTACCATTGCGCTGGTGCTGGTGGCCTCGGTGCTGATACTTGAGCGGCACGGATAAATCGCTCTGTCACGTATCCGTATTCAGAAATAATTTCAAGCCTCTTCTTTAGCTTATATTCTCTTCGCGCGTCGTTGTTCCGTTCTCTTCGCCCATGCAAAATTTTCAGCCTTAATCCTGTGCCTGTCGATTGCGTGTCGAGGGCATGTCACGCTATTTGCTCGGGCACATGAATGAAAAATAACACATTTACCCCTCATCCACTGGTTCTGTCGCTGCTGGTGGCGCTGTCATGCCCGGTGCTGGCGGCAGATAACCATGCTGCCGTGCAGCCGGACGATGACGACGTGATCACCGTGACCGCGCCGGTGCTCTCGCCGCTGGAGGTGGTCACGTCGCCGAAAACCCCGCGCCAGCCGGTGCCTGCCAGCGACGGCTCTGACTATCTGAAAACCATCCCCGGCTTTAGCCAGATCCGCAACGGCGGCAGCAACGGCGACCCGGTGTTTCGCGGCATGTTCGGCTCGCGCCTGCGCCTGTTAACTAACGACAGCGAAATGCTCGGCGCCTGCCCGGCGCGTATGGACGCCCCGAGTTCCTATATCTCCCCGGAAAGCTATGACCTGCTGACGGTCACTAAAGGGCCGGAAACCGTGCTCTGGGGGCCGGGCAACTCTGCCGGGACCGTGCGCTTCGATCGCGAGCCGCCGCGCTTTGATAAAGCCGGGATCAAAGGTGACGCCAGCTTCCTCGCGGCCTCTAATGACCGCTTCGATGAGAACGCTGACGTCAGCTTTGGTAATGAAGATGGCTACGTGCGCCTGAACGGCAACAAATCCAAATCCGGCGATTACAAAGACGGTAACGGCGACCGCCTGGCCTCGAAGTGGGACAAGTGGAACACCGACATGGCTATCGGCTGGACGCCGGATGCGGACACGCTGCTGGAGCTGACCGCCGGGCAGGGTAACGGCGACGCGAGCTATGCCGGGCGCGGCATGGACGGCTCCCAGTTCAAGCGTGAAAGCCTGGGGCTGCGCTTCAAGAAAGAGAATATCGGCGAGGTGTTCGACTCGCTGGATATGAACGTCTACTACAACTACGCCAACCACATCATGGACAACTACTCCATGCGCTCGCCGGGCACCATGTCCTCCGGGTCGATGGGCGGCGGTATGTCGATGGGTTCAATGGATATGTCGATGCCGATGGACAAACAGGTGGATCGCCGCACGGTGGGCGGCAGAATGATGGGCACCTGGCTGTGGTCAGATTTCCAGCTGCAAAGCGGCGTTGATATGCAGACCAACACCCACCGCAGCTACGAAGATGACGACAGTGCGGGCTGGCAGGAGGATGCGCGTTTCCACGACTACGGCACCTTCGGCGAGCTGACCTGGAACGCCACCGACCTGAGCAAAGTGATCGGCGGCGCGCGTCTGGACAAAGTCGAGGTGGATAATTTTACCGATGTGGGCAGCAGCAGCCGGGAAGACACCCTGCCAGCGGGCTTTTTACGCGTCGAGCATAACCTCGAGTCGGCCCCGGCGATGGTCTACGCGGGACTGGGCTATACCGAGCGCTTCCCGGACTACTGGGAGCTGTTCTCCCCGACCTACGGGCCGGACGGTACCTCGGACGTCTTCGATAACCTGAAGCCGGAGCAAACCACCCAGCTGGATATCGGCGCGCAGTATAAAGGCGAGAAAACCACGGGATGGATCTCGGCCTACGTCGGGCGCATCAACGACTATATCCTCTTCCTGTACGATCCGAACGACAGCCACGTCAGCCAGGCGGACAACGTGGACGCCACCATTATGGGCGGCGAAATGGGCGCCTCTTATCAGCTGAGCGATGAGTGGAAAACGGACGCGACCCTGAACTACTCCTGGGGTGAGAACACCGAGGACAACCAGCCGCTGCCGCAGATGCCGCCGCTGGAGGCGCGCATGGGGCTGACGTGGGAGAAGGGCGACTGGAGCTCAACCGGGCTGATACGTATGGTGAGCCCGCAGCACCGCGTCGCGATGAACGAAGGTAACGTGGTCGGGAAAGATTTTGACCAGAGCGCCGGCTTTGCGATTGTCTCGGCGAATGCCGCCTACAGGGTTAACAAGTTCCTGAAACTCAGCTCAGGCGTCGATAACCTGTTCGATAAAACCTACAGCGAGCACCTGAACCTGGCGGGGAACAGCAGCTTCGGCTACTCCTCCAACACGCCAGTGAATGAACCAGGACGCACCTTCTGGGCGAAGATGAACGTCACGTTCTGATGCCCTCCGGCCTGGGCTACTGGCGGCGAAACGCCACCAGCTCGGGCCGGGCGATACGCAGATAATCGGCGGTGTTCATGATCACCGATTTTTCCAGCAGACCCGCATTAAAGGCGATTTCGTCAAAACGCTCAAACAGCAGCGGGTCGGCGATCAGCGCCAGATCCGGGTGGAAGCTAAAGGGCGGAATAGCGCCAAAGACGCAGGCGGTCAGGGTATCGACCTCCGCCGGGCTTGCCAGCGACGCCTTAAGCCCGCCGAAATGGCTGGCGAGCTGGCTTAAATCCGCCTGCTGGTCGGCGGCCAGAATTGCCAGTACGTGTTTTTTCACCCCGTTACCTTTCACTTTGCAGACCAGCGCTTTTGCCCCCTGTCCCAGCGCGGTTCCGCGAATTTCACTCACCGCTTCGCATTTTCCTACCGCCTCATGCTCCACGACGCGAAATTGCGCCTGCTGCCGGGTTAATAAATCGATCAGCTGCTGATGGGTCTTTGAGCCTTTTATTTCGTCAGCCATTTCTTCACCTTATTCATACCAGTACGCAGCGTTGTACAGTAGCACAGAATATTTTCCCGATGCGCCTCACAAAGTGTGTGGTTATTAACGCCGCGTGACAAAAACTGAAAAAAGCTCTGCTATTATCGGGATTCGGAATTTTCACAGGAGTGATGACAATATGAACAGGAAGTACAGAGAAATAGATTCCATCATCCGGGGGCTAAATAACGCAACGGACGCACATTTTAAATGGCTGGTGAAAGTCTTGCGCTTTGTCGCCCGTCGTGACGCCGAACTGCCGGAAATTTCCTGTAATAACGCCTGGCAGCATTGCGAATTTGGCAGCTGGTTAAGGACCCAGCTGACGGGGGAAGGGGGCGATAAAAATTACCTTCTCGATATCGATAAAAAGCATATTGCCGTTCATCAGGCCTGCCGTGAACTGATTATTACGCTGGATAACGACACCCACAGCCCGGCGAATTTCGAGCGTTTTGAAACGGCGCTGCTGGGGTTCACCGATGCCCTGACGCGCTATAAAGTCCATCTTTTGCAACTGCGCACCAGCTACGATGCCCTGACGGGGCAGCCGCTGCGCCGCATTCTCGACGAGTCGTTCGACAGCATGAACGATCAGTACAGCGATAACGGCCTGTTCCTGATGCTTATCGACGTGGATCATTTTAAAAAGGTGAACGATACCTACGGCCATCTTGCCGGAGACTGCGTGCTGCGCGCGCTGGCGATCAACCTGGAAGACAACACTCGCCGCGCCGAGTCCGTTTACCGCTACGGCGGCGAGGAGTTTATCGTCTTGCTTCAGGCCGAGAACAGCCGGGCGGCGACTCTGGCGGCAGAGAAAATCCGTCGCGCCATTGCGATGGTTGAAACCGTGGCCGGGGAACACCGTATTCGCGTCACCCTCACGGCGGGCTTAACCCGCGTCCATAAGGGGGAACCGCTGAGGGAAGTGCTTGAACGGGCGGATATGGCGCTCTACAAGGGCAAACACGGCGGGCGCAACTGCACCATGCTGATTAACCGCCATCTCGACTGCCTTAACGCCAGCGCATAAAAGAACAGCCAGCGGGGACGCTGGCTGTCGGGTCAGGCATTGCTGGTGGAGGACTGTTTCTGGAACAGCTCCCGGAATACCGGATAGATGTCATCCTGATCGCGGATATGCTGCATCGCAAAGTTATCAAACATCGTTTGCAGATGCTCATATTCGCGCCACAGCGTCTGGTGGGCACGACGCGTAATTTCGATATAGCTGTAATAACGCACCACGGGCAGAATTTTCTTCGCCAGAATGTCATGACACAGCGGCGAGTCGTCTGCCCAGTTATCGCCATCCGACGCCTGCGCGGCGTAAATATTCCACTGCGCGGGGTCGTAGCGCTCTTTCACTACCTCATCCATCAGCTTCAGGGCGCTCGACACGATGGTGCCGCCGGTTTCCTGCGAGTAGAAGAACTCGTGCTCATCCACCTCTTTCGCCTGGGTGTGGTGGCGAATATAGACCACCTCAACGTTCTTATAGGTTCTGCTCAGGAACAGATAGAGCAGAATATAAAAGCGCTTCGCCATGTCCTTGGTGGCCTGATCCATCGAGCCTGACACGTCCATTAAGCAGAACATCACCGCCTGGCTGGACGGCTCCGGGCGTTTTTCGTAATTCTTGTAACGCAGGTCAAAGGTGTCAATAAAGGGAACGCGGTCGATCTTCGCGCGCAGCTCCGCAATCTCTTTACGCAGGCGCTCCTCTTCCAGCAGCTGTGCCGGTTCGGTGTTTTCCACCACCTTCAGGCTGGTTTCCAGCTCGCGCAGCTCGCGGCGTTTCCCCGCCGTCATCGCCGTGCGTCGCGCCAGCGAGTTTTGCAGAGACCGCACCACGCTGATGTTCGCCGGGACGCCGTTGGCGGTGTAACCCGCGCGATGGGTTTTGTACTCGTTAAGCTGGCGATGCTGATTCTTTTTCAGGTTCGGCAGGGCCAGATCCTCGAACAGCAGGTCGAGATACTCATCTTTAGAGATCTGGAAGACGAACTCGTCCTGACCTTCACCGTCCTGGCTCGCCTGTCCCTGACCGCTACCCGAACCGCCGCCGCCCCCCTGCGGGCGCTCGATTCTGTCGTTCTGCACAAAGTGATCGTTACCGGGATGAACGCGGTGGCGTAACCCGCCGCGCCCCTGATGGAACATCGGCTCGCTAATGTCATCCGTCGGGATAGACACGGACTCACCGCTGTCGACGTCGGTCACCGAACGCTTGTTGATGGCTTCGGAGATCGACTGTTTAATTTGCGATTTGTAACGGCGCAAGAAGCGCTGGCGATTCACCGTGCTCTTGTTTTTGCCGTTAAGACGCCGGTCAATAAACCAGGTCATATGCCCCCCGTACTGCATTTGCCAACTTACAGTGTCCTGATATCGCGGACATTTTTTGTAGGCCCGGCACGCGCACGCGCCGGGCACTGGCGTTAAGACGATTTACGCACGCGCAAATACCATTCGCACAGCAGGCGAACCTGTTTGCGGGTATAGCCTTTCTCCATCATGCGGTCGACAAAATCGTCGTGCTTTTTCTGCTCGTCGGTTGAGGTTTTGGCGTTAAACGAAATGACCGGCAGCAGCTCTTCGGTGTTCGAGAACATTTTCTTCTCGATAACCGTGCGCAGCTTCTCGTAGCTGGTCCAGTTTGGATTCCGCCCGTTGTTGTGCGCTCTGGCACGCAGCACGAAGTTGACTATCTCGTTACGGAAGTCTTTCGGATTGCTGATCCCGGCCGGTTTCTCGATTTTTTCCAGCTCCGCGTTCAGGGATTCACGGTCAAACAGCTGGCCGGTATCCGGGTCGCGGTACTCCTGATCCTGGATCCAGAAGTCGGCGTAGGTCACGTAACGGTCAAAGATGTTCTGACCGTACTCCGAATAGGATTCCAGATAGGCGGTCTGGATCTCTTTGCCGATAAACTCGGCGTATTTCGGGATCAGATAGCCTTTGAGGAACTCCAGGTAACGTTCAGCCTGCTCCTGCGGGAACTGCTCGCGCTCAATCTGCTGCTCCAGCACGTAGAACAGATGCACCGGGTTGGCCGCCACTTCCGCGTGGTCAAAGTTAAACACGCGGGAGAGGATCTTAAACGCGAAACGCGTGGACAGACCGTTCATCCCTTCATCGACCCCGGCGTAGTCGCGATACTCCTGATAGGACTTCGCTTTCGGGTCGGTGTCCTTCAGGCTTTCGCCGTCGTAGACGCGCATTTTCGAGTAGATGCTGGAGTTTTCTGGCTCTTTCAGACGCGACAGAATCGAGAAGCGCGACAGGGTTTCCAGGGTGCCAGGGGCGCAGGGCGCGTGGACCAGCTCACTGTGGTTAAGCAGTTTTTCATAAATTTTGATCTCTTCGGAGATCCGCAGGCAGTAGGGCACTTTGACGATGTAAACACGGTCAAGGAACGCCTCGTTGTTTTTGTTGTTACGGAAGGTCACCCATTCGGATTCGTTCGAGTGGGCGAGGATAATCCCGTTAAACGGCAGGGCGGAGATACCTTCCGTCCCGTTGTAGTTCCCTTCCTGGGTCGCGGTCAGCAGCGGATGCAGCACCTTAATCGGGGCTTTAAACATCTCGACGAATTCCATAATCCCCTGGTTGGCGCGGCACAGCGCACCGGAATAGCCGTAGGCGTCCGGGTCGTTTTGCGCGTGGTGTTCCAGCTTACGGATGTCGACCTTACCGACCAGCGCCGAGATATCCTGGTTGTTCTCATCGCCGGGTTCGGTTTTGGCGATGGCAATCTGTTCAAGAATCGACGGCCAGACTTTGACGACGCGGAATTTGGTGATATCGCCACCAAACTCGTGCAGACGCTTCGCCGCCCACGGCGACATAATGGTGCCGAGGTAGCGGTGCGGGATGCCAAACTCTTTATCCAGAATCTGCGCATCTTCCTGCGGGTTGAACAGGCACAGCGGGTGATCGTTAACCGGGCTGCGTTCGCCGTTGGCGCTGAGCACGTAAATCGGCACGCGCTGCATCAGTGCTTTCAGGCGTTCGGCCAGCGACGATTTACCGCCACCCACAGGCCCCAATAAGTAGAGGATCTGTTTCTTCTCTTCCAGACCCTGAGCGGCGTGTTTCAGATAGGACACGATTTGCTCAATGGCATCTTCCATGCCATAGAACTCTTCAAACGCCGGATATCGGGCCACAACCCGATTCGAAAACAGACGGGAAAGCCGGGGTTCAAGGGCAGTATCAACCATGTTTGGCTCGCCGATAGCCATTAATAGCCGTTCTGCCGCATTGGCATAGGCACTGCGATCTTGCCGACAAATGGTAAGAAACTCCTGCAGTGTGAACTCTTCGTCCTTGGCAGCTTCGTAACGCTGGCGATAGTGATCGAATATATTCATGGCATGCCGTCCTTTCGTTTTTAGCACAGGATAAGAGCCGTTCGTATGAGTAGTGGAGGCTCCCGGAAGAGAATGTCTCGCACCTCACTGTCGAAGCAGCAACCCGTGTGCCAGGTCGGACGCTAAGTATCACGAGGTGTTCAGGTATTTCTCCTCTTAAATTAAAGCGTAGATGGCATTTGCAAAACTTGCATGGGACGAAAATTCAATTTCAATGACATATCAATAACTCATCCAAAAATTTCCGCCTTTGATATAAGGCGAAACGGCGTTTTTCATTTTGCTGTCACATAATTGAAAGCTGTCAGTAATCTGAAAAGGGGATAACAGGAGGTTTATTAAACTCATTAGCAGGCAAAAAATTTGGGTTGTTTGACAAGGGCGGTTACACTTCACCCGCTGATTATTTGACTACAGGAAAGAATGGATTGTGACCAAACTCAAACTTCTGGCATTAGGCGTACTCGTCGCCACCTCCGTTAGCACCGCACAGGCGGAAGATCAGTGGACTGTTGGCGCGGGTGTTGGCGTGATTAACAGCCCGTACAAACAGTACGACCGCGATGTGTATCCGGTACCGGTTGTCACCTATGAAGGCGATAACTTCTGGTTCCGTGGGCTGGGTGGCGGCTATTATCTGTGGAACGACACGGCCGATAAGCTCTCTATCATGGCCTACTACGACCCAACGCACTTCAAACCGGGCGACAGCGACAGCCACGCAATGCGCCAGCTCGACAAGCGTAAAAGCTCCATGATGGCCGGGCTTTCCTACGTGCATAACACCCAGTATGGCTTCCTGCGTACGGCGCTGGCGGGCGATACCCTGGATAACAGCAACGGCTTTATCTGGGATCTGGCCTGGCTCTACCGCTATACCAACGGTGCGTTGACCCTGACGCCGGGTATCGGTGTGCAGTACAACAGTGAAAACTATAACGACTACTATTATGGCGTGTCCAGAAACGAGTCCCGTCGCAGCGGCCTGAAAAGCTATGACGCTGACGACGGCTGGGATCCGTACCTGGAACTCACCGCGAGCTACAACTTCCTCGGCGACTGGAACGTCTACGGCACCGGCCGTTACGTGCGTTTGAGCGACGAAGTGAAAGACAGCCCGATGGTCGACAAGTCCTGGTCCGGGATCTTCTCTGTAGGGGTATCCTACAAATTCTGATTGTGCATTATCACAGTGCAATCTATGCATCATAACGGGGCGCTATGCGCCCCGTTTGTTTTAGGGTGGTGCAATAAAGGAGAGCGAGATGAGTGCAAAAACGGTGATGTTTCCTGATAACCACATCCTCCCGTCAGTCGGGCAGGGCACCTGGTATATGGGCGAAAAGGCGAGCCAGCGTAAAACCGAAGCGGATGCACTGCGTGCGGGCATCGATCTGGGGTTAACGCTGATCGACACCGCCGAGATGTACGCGGAAGGCGGTGCGGAAGAGGTGGTAGGCGAGGCGATTAAAGGCCAGCGCGACAAGGTCTATCTTGTCTCGAAGGTCTACCCGTGGAACGCGGGCGGGCAAAAGGGGATAGCCGCGTGCGAGGCCAGCCTGCGCCGTCTGGGTACTGACTATATTGACCTTTACCTGCTGCACTGGCGGGGAAATTTCGGCCTCGATGAAACCGTCGAGCTGATGAATACGCTTCAGCAGCAGGGGAAAATTGGCCGCTGGGGCGTGTCGAATCTCGATTATGACGACATGCAGGAGCTCTGGGGAACCGAGGGCGGCGCTGACTGTGCCACCAATCAGGTGCTGTATCACCTGGCCTCGCGCGGTATCGAGTTTGATTTACTGCCCTGGTGTCAGCAGCAGGGTATGCCGGTGATGGCCTACTGCCCGCTGGCGCAGGCCGGGCGTTTGCGCACCGGGTTGATGAATCATCCTGTGGTAAACGAGATTGCCCGCCATCATCACGCCAGCGCCGCGCAAATTCTGCTGGCGTGGGTGATTAGCCATCGGGGCGTGGTGGCGATCCCAAAAGCGGCGTCGATTGACCATGTGAAGGATAACGCGGCGGCGCTTGAGATTACGCTTTCAGCGCAGGAGCTGCTTGAGCTTGAAAAGGCGTTCCCGGCTCCGGCAGGTAAAACGCCGCTAGACGTGGTATGAGCGTTCATGCCCCTCCGGGAGAGGGGCAACGGGACGATTAGCGTTTAACGATGCTAATGGTCTGGGCCAGGCGGGTCGGGTTCTCGGCGCTGGCTTTTTGCAGTGGCGAAACGCAGGCGGTTTCGACGCACACGAAGGTTTTGTAGCCGTCGTCCGGCACGTCGCCCATGCTGACGGACAGCGCCGGGCCCGGGTTCCAGCCCACCACGTTGCTGTTGTGGCGGTGAACCACTTCAATGCCGCGGTTGAGGGTCGGATCGTGGATCACGCTGCACGCTTCCGGGTGCAGGTACACGCGGTCGGTGCGGTCCGGGAAGGTCTGAATGCCGTCGCTCAGTTTTCCCTCTTTAGCGTTGTCGACTTTGTCGATATAGCTATCGCCCAGGCCGCTGACCTGCACGGTGCTGATGTCGCCGACGTTGAAATAGGTGTGCAGGGCAGACGAGGTTTCGAACTCGCCGTGCGCTTCCAGCTCAATTTCACAGGTTTTGCCCAGCTTAAAGCGCGCGTACAGGGTGAAGTCGTGCGGCCAGAGTTTGCGGGTTTCCTCGTTGTTGTGCAGCTCAAAGGTCAGCACCACGCCGTTATCATCTTCGTTGTGCGCTTTCAGCGTCCACTGTTGATTGCGGGCAAAGCCGTGCGCGGGCAGGCCTTGTTCCGCCGCCGGGCCAAACCACGGCCAGCAGATCGGTACGCCGCCGCGAATAGCCGCGCCTTTTTTGAAAGAGGTGATATCGCTGAGCCACAGGCCTTCCACTTCGCCTTCTGGCTTCCAGGAGAGGAGGTGAGCGCCGTTCAGCGCGACGGATGCTTTAACGCGCGGGTGATCCACCACGATAACGTCAGCATATTCAATTTTGCGGTGGGAGAGCACAGGGGTAAGTTGTTCGACTACCGGAAGTGCAAAAATTTTATTAATCATTACGCAATCCTCTGTCTTTAAAGCAATAAAAAAGGCGACCGAAGTCGCCTTTTAGGATCAGGATCTCATCTCAACTTATTTGGAGATGTGAGCGATCAGGTCCAGTACTTTGTTAGAGTAGCCGGTTTCGTTGTCGTACCAGGATACCAGTTTAACGAAGTTGTCGTTCAGTGCGATACCTGCTTTAGCATCGAACACAGAAGTGCACACTTCGCCGTTGAAATCGGTAGAAACAACGTCGTCTTCGGTGTAACCCAGAACGCCTTTCATGTCGCCTTCGGAAGCAGCTTTGATTGCTTTCTTAATTTCTTCGTAAGAAGCAGCTTTTTCCAGACGAACGGTCAGGTCAACAACGGAAACGTTAGGAGTTGGAACGCGGAACGCCATACCAGTCAGTTTGCCATTCAGTTCTGGCAGTACTTTACCTACTGCTTTAGCAGCACCGGTAGAGGATGGGATGATGTTCTGAGCCGCGCCACGGCCGCCGCGCCAGTCTTTGTGAGACGGGCCATCAACGGTTTTCTGAGTAGCGGTAGTTGCGTGAACGGTGGTCATCAGGCCTTCAACGATACCGAAGTTGTCGTTGATAACTTTAGCCAGTGGTGCCAGGCAGTTGGTGGTGCAGGATGCGTTAGAAACGATGTCCTGGCCAGCGTAAGTTTCGAAGTTTGCACCACGAACGAACATTGGGGTGTTGTCTTTGGATGGACCAGTCAGAACAACTTTTTTCGCACCCGCGGTGATGTGTTTACGCGCGGTTTCGTCGGTCAGGAAGATACCGGTAGCTTCAGCTACAACGTCAACACCGATTTCGTTCCACTTCAGGTTAGCTGGATCTTTTTCAGCAGTAACGCGGATGGTTTTGCCGTTAACAACCAAGTGGCCGTCTTTCACTTCAACGGTGCCGTTGAAACGACCGTGAGTTGAGTCGTACTTCAGCATGTACGCCATGTATTCAGCGTCCAACAGATCGTTGATACCAACGATTTCGATGTCAGAACGTTCCTGAGCAGCACGGAAAACAATACGGCCGATACGGCCAAAACCGTTGATACCTACTTTGATAGTCATATATTCCACCAGCTATTTGTTAGTGAATAAAAGGTTGCCTGTAAAATTACAAAAACCTTACGCAGCGTCAAGCGGAATCGTGTCAATCATTGCGACAAATCAATCCTGTGACTAACGTTTGTGCGACTGACTCGCCTCACTTTCCCTTTGAGCTAGCAACCACATGGGGGCTGCGCCCGGAATTTTAAAGGGCTGTCAGGATAAAAATGTGAATGCGATCACAATTGCCTGTGCGCCTTTTCGCGACTAATAAGTTTAGAACAAAAGTCCACGCGCTGGTGTTAATGTTTTGTTAGAATCCGGGACAAAAGATGTCTGTTTCTACAGAGAGATGTAAGCATATGTCGAATCAAAATAACCCTGAAGATCTGAAAAAAAACCTGACCGAAATGCAGTTCTACGTCACGCAAAATCACGGCACAGAACCGCCGTTTACCGGGCGTTTGCTGCACAACAAGCGTGACGGCGTCTACCACTGCCTGGTGTGCCATGCTCCGCTGTTTAACTCGCAAACTAAATATGACTCCGGCTGCGGCTGGCCGAGCTTTTTTGAGCCGGTCAGCGATGACGCGATCCGCTACCTGGAAGACACCTCACACGGCATGAAGCGCGTTGAGATCCGGTGTGGCAAATGCGACGCACACCTGGGCCACGTCTTCCCGGACGGCCCTCAGCCGACGGGCGAGCGTTTTTGCGTAAATTCAGCCTCGCTGAGCTTCACCGATGATGAAAACGGCGACCGAACGAAAGGTTGAAAAAACGATTCAGCAAATTATTCCTTTGAAAGGGGCGCATCATGAATATTGATGACATGGTTAACAGCATGACGCCGGAGGTTTACCAGCGTCTGGCGACAGCGGTCGAGCTTGGAAAATGGCCGGACGGAGTCGCGCTCACACCGGAGCAGAAAGAGAACAGCTTGCAGCTGGTGATGCTGTGGCAGGCGCGCCATAACACCGACGCCCAGCACATGACCATCGACACCAAAGGTCAGATGGTGATGAAGAGCAAGCGTGAGCTGAAAGAGGATTTTGGCATCACGCCAAAACCGATTGCGACGATGAAATTGCAATAACGGTGCGGGTTAATGCCCTCTCCCGGCGGGAGAGGGCTTGATTGTCATACTACTTGTGCGGGATCCCCAGCGACTCCGCCAGCTGTTTTGCCAGCTGATTGTTGTCGTCCGCGCCATACTCCCAGAACATCGCCCCGGCCAGGCCTTTCTCTTTGATGTAGTCCGCTTTGATCGCCACAGAACGCGGGTTCTCATAGGAGATAGCAAACAGCGCGTTGCCGTCTGCGGATTTCACCGACAGCCACGGCACCTTCGCCTGGTCATCCCAGTGCTCGGTAAAACGCTTCTGCGGATCGTTCAGCAGCTTTTTGACGATATCGTTGTACTTCACGTAGGTGTCTTTCGACAGGTCATAGCCCAGGGATTTAAACAGGCCAATTTCCGCCGGCCCGAAGTAGGGCTGCGTCACCGGGTTTTTCTGCGCGTCCGGTTTTGACCAGTCGATACCCGGCTCGACGGCGCGCTTCGGTACGCGACCGTAGAAACCAATCCCGAGGTTCATCTGCTGCGGCTTCAGCCCGGCGGCAAGGTAGTTATTCACCACAAAGTCCACGCTGTATTTGTCGGCGGCGGCAACGGTCGGCCAGGCGCTGGAGTCATACAGGTTGGCGTTGAAGTACTGCGTGCCGTAGGCCATGTCGTAGGTCATCAGGTTGATGTAGTCGAGCAGCGGGGCGATGGCCTTAATATCTACCCAGCTTTTCGGACTTTCTGCATTCGCGCCCACCGCAATGGTGACCAGCTTGTTATGCCCAAAGGCGTCGCGCAGCTCTTTGAGCAGCGCGGTGAAGTTATCCCGGTCGGCCGGCTGGCTGGCAACCAGACCCCACGCGCCGTTCACCGGAAACTCCCAGTCGAGGTCGATCCCGTCCAGACCGTATTTCGCCACAATTTCCTGCGCGGAGCGGATAAACACCGCGCGCGTCTCTTTGGTCGCCGCCGCGCCCGAGAAGCCGCGCGCGCCCCAGCCGCCAACCGAGAGCAGCACTTTCAAATTCGGATTTTGTTTACGCAGGGTAGGGATCAGCGCGAGGTCGGACGCCACTTTCGGCGATAGCCAGATCTGGTGCAGCTTCGCCGGATCTTTTAAGGCATCGTTGGTTTCGTCTTTTTCATCGTTATAGACAAGACCGAAAGAGTAGTTGAGGTGAGTGATCTGGCGAACGTCGAGGGTGTGGATATCGCCTCCCGGCCCGGCGGTCACATCGCCGCCCCCGTTAAAATAGCCCACGGACATCAGTGAACTGGCGGACGCAACCGACGCGCAAAGCAAGGGTAATGCTGCCAGCAATGGCAAACGTTTCATACGTGTTCCTCTTTGACATTCAAAAGTAACCACGCCACGGAAAGGCGTGGCGAAAAAACAGCGAAAAAAGAATAACATCGCCGTTTCGCTTAAGATGCGAGGGAGTTCACTTTATAGAGATTGGGGGAGGGGGAGTTGCCGGGTGGCGGCTGCGCCTTACCCGGCCTACGTTCTTTGAATATGCAGGCCGGTGGCGGCTGCGTCTTACTCGACCTACGTTCTTTGGATATGTAGGCCGGGTAAGCGCAGCGCCACCCGGCTAAAGGTTTACGCGTGCGTTTCCAGCCAGTCTTCCAGCGTATACAGCGTCGCACCGGCGGTGGACATCTCCATAAACGCCAGCGCGCTGTCCTGCGGCTGAATATTCACGCCGCGACAGCCGTCGGTAACCACGTTTACCCGGTAGCCCAGTTGCAGCGCGTCCAGCACGGTGAACTTCACGCAGTAGTCCGTCGCCAGCCCCAGAACGATAAGCTCGGTGATTTCATGATGGCGCAACCACTCGTCCAGCGCCGTTTTCTGACGATGCCCATTGTCAAAAAACGCGCTATAGCTGTCGATAGCGGGGTTCTCGCCCTTGTGGAACACGGCGTCGATGGCTTTTTGATCCAGCAGCGGATGCAGCGCTGCGCCTTCGGTTTGCTGCACGCAGTGATCCGGCCAGAAGGTCTGCGCCACTCCGTCGAGCTGCCCCTGGGTAAAGGGTTCAACGTTGTGCTGGCTGGCAAAGCTACCGTGGTTGGCGGGATGCCAGTCCTGGCTTGCCACCACCGCGTCACCGCGCGCTTTACACCAGCCGATCAGCGCGTTTGCCACGTCAACGGTGCTGTCGCCTTCCGCCACGGCCAGCGCGCCGCCCGCGCAGAAATCATTTTGCAGATCGACCAGTAACAGAGCACGTTGCGTCATACAGCCTCCTTATTCGTCCGGGGTCAGCTCGCCGCGCAGGTTTTGCATCATCGCGCTGCGAATGGACTGAACGTCCAGATCCTGGCTCAGTAAATAGTGAAGTTTAGTCAGGGTCGCCTCAACGGTCATATCAAAGCCGCTGATCACCCCCGCGTGCGCCAGCGCGTTTCCGGTGGCGTACCCGCCCATGTTGACCTTGCCGGACATACACTGCGTCAGGTTCACCACCACGATCCCGCGATCGCTCGCTTCGTGCAGCTCCTTCAGGAACTCGCCGTTCTGCGGCGCATTGCCCACCCCGTAGGAGCGCAGGATCAGCGCTTTCACCGGCTGGCGCAGGAAGTTACGCACCACGTCCGCGGAAATCCCCGGGTAGATCGTCACCACGCCAATCGGCTGCGGGGTGATCGGATGCACAATCAGCTCTCCGGCGGTATGCGGCGCAGGCGGCGTGCCCAGACGGCGAATGTGGATCCCGGCTTCCAGCAGCGGTTGCAGGTTCGGCGAGGCGAAGGCGTTAAACCCGTCGGCGTGCGCCTTAGTGGTGCGGTTGCCGCGATACAGACGGTTATTGAAGAACAGCGACACTTCGTTGATCGGGTAGTTGGCCGCCACGTAAAGGGAGTTGAGCAGGTTGATCTGCCCGTCCGAGCGCAGCTCCGCCAGCGGAATTTGCGACCCGGTGACGATAACCGGCTTGCTGAGGTTCTCCAGCATGAAGGAGAGCGCCGAGGCGGTAAACGCCATGGTGTCGGTGCCGTGCAGGATCACGAAGCCGTCGTACTTGTCGTAATTGGCTTTAATGTCATCCGCGATGTGCTGCCAGTCTTCCGGCGTCATATCCGAGGAGTCCATCAGCGGTTCATACTCGTGAATCGTGAAGTCGGGCATCTCCGGGCGATGGAATTCAGGCATCAGCGCCAGCTGGCGTTGCAGATGGCCGGAGACCGGGATATAGCCATTTTCAGAGCGCTGCATACCGATAGTACCGCCGGTATAGGCCACATAAATCGATTTCTTCTGCATGGTTGTCAGTTCTTGTTCTTCAAAGAAAAATCCCCTCTTCGCGGGAAGAGGGGACGGGAGTTAACGGACGTTAGCGCAGGTCAGGCAGAATGCGTAACGGCTTTGCGGATCGTTAAACGCCGCAAGCTTGTCGCTCTCTGCTTTCATGGCTTTCGCCGCCGTGGCGACCGGGGCAGGCAGATACGCCTGAAGCGCCTCCGGCAGCATGGCGCGCACGGAGCCGGACATGCTGTCCATCACCATATCCAGGAACGATGGCTCGTCCTGATAGTATTCAACGTGCCACTGTTTCAGTTTTGCCAGCTCGGCCGCTTTCGCGACGGCATCGTCAAAATCACCCAGGCTGTCGACCAGACCGTTGCTTTTCGCATCCTGACCGGTCCAGACGTGGCCCTGAGCAATCTGGTCGATCTGCTCTGGCGTCTTCTTGCGCGAGTCGGCGACCAGCGTGATAAAGCGCTTATAGCCGTTCTCAATGCTGAGCTGCATCATCTCTGACACTTCCGGCGGCAGGGATTTGGTCACGGAGACATCCGCCAGCGGCGACGTGGCAACGCCGTCCGTATGCACGCCCAGGTAATCCAGGCTGTTCTCAACGGTGTTAATCACCCCAAAGATGCCGATGGAGCCGGTCAGAGTGCTTGGGTTCGCCACGATGTAGTTCGCCGGCGTAGAGATCCAGTAACCGCCGGACGCGGCCATACCACCCATTGAGACCACCACAGGCTTACCGGCGGCGCGCGCGGCGGCCAGCTCAGCGCGGATCACTTCAGAGGCGCTGACGCTGCCGCCAGGGCTGTTAACGCGCAGCACAATCGCTTTCACTTTCGGATCCAGACGCGCATCGCGGATCTGCGACGCGGTGGTATCACCGCCGACGTTACCCGGGGTTTCCTGACCGTCCATGATGGCACCGTTAGCAAACACCACGGCGACGCTGTCACCGCTGTCATCCGGTTTTTTCGTCGTGTAGTCGTACATGCTGATGGCGCTGTAGTTTTTATCCTCTTTGCTCCAGCCAAACTGTTTGGTCAGGGATTTTTCAATCTCTGCGCTGGTGCCCAGGGCATCAACCAGTTTGTTATCCAGCGCGTATTTCGCGGTATCGCCGCCGGTTTTGCGCAGACCGTCCAGCACGCCCTGCGCGCCAGGGAAGACCTGCTCTGCGGCGATCTGGCGGTTCGCGGCGATGGTGCCGAGATAGTTCTGCCACAGCTCGCCAATCCAGCGGCTGTCCGCTTCACGGGCGGCAGGAGACATGTCGTCACGGATAAACGGCTCAACGGCTGATTTATAGGTCCCAACGCGGAAGACGTGCGTGGTCACTTTCAGCTTGTCGAGCAGGGATTTGTAGTACAGGCCGTTGGTGGCGAAGCCGTGCAGATCCACGGTGCCCTGCGGGGAGAGCCAGATTTTATTGGCGAAGCTCGCCAGGTAATATTGCCCCTGCGAATAGCTATCGCCCACGGCAATGACCGGTTTCCCGCTGTCGCGGAACTCGCGCAGGGCCTTACCGATGTACTGCATAGACGGCTGATCGGCCCCGGCAAAATCTTTCAGATCCAGGACGATCCCGGTGATGTTGCGGTCGTCTTTGGCCTTACGGATGGTGTCGACGATATCGAACAGGGAATTTTCCTGTAGGCGATCGGAGGTGGCACCAAACAGCTGGCGGCCAATCACGCCCAGACGGTTGCTGGTGGAGGGTTTGTCAACAATCACCCCGGTGATATCCAGCAGCAGCGCGCCACGGGTGGCGTGTTGCGCCTGGCTGGAGCTGCTGATGTGCATCCAGATGCCAGCGCAAACCAGAACCAGGAAGATGAAAAAGATGTTCATCACCAGGTTGCGGACGAAGTTAAGCAGTCGCCACGTCCATTTAAAGAAACCGGCAAAGATTCGCCAAAGGGTTCGCATGTATTCTCCCTAAACCAGAAAATGACTGTATCCGTCGTCGGTGGACGGCAATGTGGAGGTTATCGTAATGACCCAACCGCCACTTGTCAGCAGGAATCGCCCGCCGCGCTGTAACAAATTCTGCTGTCGTGTTAATTTTGTGAGTAAATTTCAAGACAGGAGTTAACCAATGGATGCACTTGAACTGCTTGTTAACCGTCGTAGCGCTTCCCGTCTGGCCGAGCCTGCGCCTGCGGGCGAGCAGCTGGAAAACATTCTGCGCGCCGGACTGCGCGCGCCGGATCACGGCACGCTCCAGCCGTGGCATTTCTTTATTATTGAAAACGATGGCCGCGAGCGCTTCAGCGCGCTGCTGGAGCAGGGCGCGATTGCCGCCGGACAGGATGAAAAAGGGATCGACAAGGCCCGCAACGCGCCGTTTCGCGCGCCGATGATCATCGCCGTGGTGGCAAAATGCCAGGCCGACCATAAGGTGCCGGTGTGGGAGCAGGAGATGTCCGCAGGCTGCGCGGTGATGGCGATGCAGATGGCCGCCGTCGCGCAGGGCTTCAACGGCATCTGGCGCACCGGGCCGCTCACCGACAGCCCGGCGGTGCGTGAAGGCCTGTCGTGCGGCGAGCACGATAAAATCGTTGGTTTCCTCTATCTCGGCACGCCGCAGCTTAAGGCCTCCAGCACCATCAGCGTGCCGGACACGTCGCCTTTCATCAGCCGTTTGTAAGAACGCGCGCTAAACTGTCTGGATTCTGAGCATCCGCCGCAGAATTCAGACAGTCATACTTACCTCTTTATGGAATGAGCGCTACCATAGCGCGATTGTGATATCAGGAGATGTTCATGAGCGAGCAAACCATTCGTTTAACGCAATACAGCCACGGAGCCGGTTGCGGTTGTAAAATTTCCCCGAAAGTGCTGGAAACCATCCTGCACAGCGAACAGGCGAAGTTTGTCGACCCGAACCTGCTTGTCGGTAACGAAACGCGTGACGATGCAGCGGTTTATGACTTAGGTAACGGCACCAGCATTATCAGCACCACCGACTTCTTTATGCCGATTGTCGATAACCCGTTCGACTTCGGTCGTATTGCGGCCACCAACGCCATCAGCGATATCTTCGCGATGGGCGGCAAGCCGATCATGGCGATTGCGATTCTGGGCTGGCCGATCAACACCCTGGCCCCGGAAATCGCCCGCGACGTGATTGAAGGCGGGCGCTTTGCCTGCCAGCAGGCAGGCATTGCCCTCGCAGGCGGCCACTCCATCGATGCCCCTGAGCCTATCTTTGGCCTCGCCGTCACCGGCGTGGTGCCGACCGAGCGCGTGAAGCGCAACAGCACGGCGCAGGCGGGCTGCAAGCTGTATCTCACCAAGCCGCTCGGCATTGGCGTTCTCACCACCGCCGAGAAAAAATCCCTGCTCAAACCGGAACACGTGGGCCTGGCAACGGAAGTGATGTGCCAGATGAACCTCGCGGGCGCGGCGTTTGCCAATATCGACGGCGTGAAGGCGATGACCGACGTCACCGGCTTTGGCCTGCTCGGCCACCTGTCCGAGGTGTGCCAGGGCGCGGGCGTACAGGCGCAGGTCTGCTATGAGGCGATCCCAAAACTGCCGGGCGTGGAAGAGTACATCGCGCAGGGCGCCGTTCCCGGCGGCACGCAGCGCAACTTCGCGAGCTACGGCCACCTGATGGGCGAGATGCCGGAAGCGTGGCGCAACCTGCTGTGCGATCCGCAAACCTCCGGCGGCCTGCTGCTGGCGGTCACCCCTGAGGCGGAAGCCGACGTTCAGGCGGCGGCCGCTGAGTTTGGTATTACCCTGACGGCCATCGGCGAGCTGGTGACGGCGCGCGGTGGACGTCCGATGATTGAGATCCGTTAACTCGATGCGGTTGTTTATTGCCGAAAAGCCGAGCCTGGCGCGCGCCATTGCCGATGTGCTGCCAAAGCCGCATCGCAAGGGCGACGGCTTTATCGAGTGCGGTAACGGACAGGTGGTGACCTGGTGTATCGGTCACCTGCTTGAGCAGGCGCAGCCGGATGTTTACGACAGCCGCTACGCCCGCTGGAACCTCAACGATTTGCCTATCGTGCCGGAAAAATGGCGGTTGCAGCCGCGTCCGTCGGTCACCAAACAGCTCAACGTCATTAAGCGCTTTCTGCACGAGGCGTCTGAAGTCATTCACGCGGGTGACCCGGACAGAGAGGGGCAGCTGCTGGTGGACGAGGTGCTGGATTATCTGGAGCTCGCCCCCGAAAAGCGCCAGCAGGTGCAGCGCTGCCTGATTAACGATCTCAACCCGCAGGCCGTGGAGCGCGCTATTTCCCGCCTTCGCGCCAACAGCGAGTTTATCCCGCTGTGCGTGTCGGCGCTGGCGCGCGCGCGCGCCGACTGGCTTTACGGCATCAACATGACCCGCGCCTACACCATTCTGGGGCGTAACGCGGGCTATCAGGGCGTGTTATCGGTCGGTCGCGTTCAGACCCCGGTGCTGGGGCTGGTGGTGCGTCGCGATGAAGAGATCGAAAACTTCGTCGCCAAAGACTTCTTTGAGGTGAAAGCGCATATCATCACGCCAAAGGACGAGCGTTTTACCGCCACCTGGCAGCCCAGCGACGCCTGCGAGTCGTATCAGGATGAAGAGGGAAGGCTGCTGCACCGCCCGCTGGCGGAGCATGTGGTCAACCGCATTACCGGCCAGCCTGCGATTGTCACCAGCTATAACGATAAACGGGAATCAGAACCCGCGCCGCTGCCGTTTTCCCTCTCCGCGTTGCAGATTGAGGCCGCCAAACGCTTCGGCCTGAGCGCGCAGAACGTGCTCGATATCTGCCAGAAGCTTTACGAAACCCACAAGCTCATTACCTATCCGCGTTCCGACAGCCGCTATCTGCCGGAAGAGCACTTTGCCGGACGCCACTCGGTGATGAACGCTATCGGCGTTCACGCCCCGGATCTGCTCCCGCAGCCGGCGGTGAACCCGGACACCCATAACCGCTGCTGGGATGATAAAAAGGTGGATGCCCACCATGCGATCATCCCGACCGCTCGCGCCAGCAAGGTTAACCTGACGGAAAACGAATCGAAGGTGTACAACCTCGTGGCGCGTCAGTACCTGATGCAGTTCTGCCCGGACGCGGTGTTCCGTAAATGCGTCATCGAGCTTGAAATTGCCAAAGGCAAGTTTGTCGCCAAAGCGCGTTTCCTCGCCGAGGCGGGCTGGCGCACGCTGCTCGGCAACAAAGAGCGCGACGAAGAGAACGACGGCACGCCGCTGCCGGTGGTGGCAAAAGACGACGAGCTGCTGTGTGAAAAGGGCGAGGTGATTGAGCGTCAAACCCAGCCGCCGCGCCATTTCACCGACGCCACGCTGCTGTCGGCCATGACCGGGATTGCGCGGTTTGTGCAGGATAAAGATCTGAAGAAGATCCTGCGCGCTACCGACGGCCTCGGCACCGAAGCAACCCGCGCGGGGATCATCGAATTGCTGTTCAAGCGTGGATTCCTGGAGAAAAAAGGGCGCTACATTCACTCGACCGAGCCGGGACGCGCATTAATTCATTCGCTGCCGGAGCTGGCCGCCCGACCGGACATGACGGCGCACTGGGAATCGGTGCTGACACAAATCAGCGAAAAGCAGTGCCGTTATCAGGACTTTATGCAGCCGCTGGTGGGAACGCTCTACCAGCTGATCGATCAGGCGCGCAGCACGCCGGTGAAGCAGTTCAGAGGAATGGTGGCACCAGGCGGCGCGAAGAAACCGTTTAAAAAGAAAAAGCGCGTTGCCGCGTCTTAAATCATAAATTCATGCCTGAAAAATGCCCGGTGGCGCTAACGCTTACCGGGCCTACATAGAGCCTCCGTGAGAGAGGGCCGGGGTGAGGGCACCCGACCGCACGGTAAAAACTTAAATCACACCCTGACCAATCATCGCATCCGCCACCTTCACGAACCCGGCGATATTCGCACCGCGCACGTAGTTGGTCTGCTGCGCGTCGCCGCCGTACTCCACGCAGGCGTGGTGGATATCCAGCATGATGTGGTGCAGACGCGCGTCCACTTTCTCTGCTTTCCAGCCCAGACGCGCGGCGTTTTGCGCCATCTCAAGCCCGGAGGTCGCCACGCCGCCGGCGTTGGCCGCTTTACCCGGTGCAAACAGCACGCCCGCCTCGAGGAACAGATCCGTCGCTTCGATGGTGGTTGGCATGTTCGCCCCTTCGGCTACCGCCTTCACGCCGTTGGAAATCAGCGTGCGCGCGGCCTCTGCGTCCAGCTCGTTCTGGGTGGCGCACGGCAGGGCGATATCCACCGGCACGCCCCACGGCTGCTTGCCTTCCAGGTAGGTCAGACCAAACTCGCGGGCGTAATCCGCCACGCGGCCGTCGCGGCTGGCTTTGATTTCGCACAGGCGCGCCAGTTTTTCGGCGGTGAAGCCGGCTTCGTCCACCACGGTGCCGCTGGAGTCAGAGGCGGTCACCACGCGGGCTCCAAACTGCATCGCTTTTTCAATCGCGTACTGCGCCACGTTGCCGGAGCCGGAAACCGCCACGCGCATCCCTTCAAAGCTCAGGCCGTGACGCTTGAGCATTGCCTCGGTGAAATAGACCAGACCGTAGCCGGTCGCTTCCGGGCGGATCAGGCTGCCGCCAAACGAAAGACCTTTACCGGTGAATACGCAGGCGCTGTTGTTGGAGAGCTTTTTCATCATCCCGGCCATAAAGCCCACTTCGCGACCGCCCACGCCGATATCGCCTGCCGGAACGTCGGTGTCCGGACCAAGATGGCGATACAGCTCGGTCATCAGCGCCTGGCAGAAGCGCATCACTTCGCCTTCGCTTTTGCCCTTCGGATCGAAGTCGCTGCCGCCTTTACCGCCGCCCATTGGCAGGGTGGTGAGCGCGTTTTTAAAGGTCTGCTCAAAGCCGAGGAATTTCAGAATCGATAAATTCACGGACGGGTGGAAGCGCATACCGCCCTTAAACGGCCCAATCGCCGAGTTGAACTGCACGCGCCAGGCGCGGTTAACCTGCACCTGATTGCGGTCGTCGACCCAGGTCACGCGGAACTGGATCACGCGCTCTGGCTCCACCAGTCGCTCTAGCAGCGACATCTGACGATAGCGCGGGTTTTCTTCAAGGAACGGCCACAGGGTAGTCATGACCTCGCGCACCGCCTGAGCAAATTCGCTCTGGTGCGGGTCGCGCTGTTGAACGTGGGCAAGGAAAGTTTCCAGAGAGCGTGTCTGATCCATAGATATAAGAACCTCTTATGTTTTTTATGTGTGTTGCGTAGTCGATTTATGCTGTTTTTTCGACTATATCACCCGCACTACTTTGTGAAGCAAGCGGAAATTTCGCCCTAAAGTGAAATTCATCATAACGCCCGGGTCATAACGAAAAACGATGACGCGAGAAATTTAAGTTCCTGGCAGGATTACCGTTATAGTCATTATCAGAAGACAACAGAAAGAGAACGCTATGAACCGCTATGTGACGATCGCACTACTTGCTCTGGTATCCGCAGGGGCCCAGGCCGACCGCATTCGCCCGGATGTCGAGGTGAATGTCCCGCCGGAAGTATTCAGCACCGGCGGGCAACGTTCGCAGCCCTGCAATCAGTGCTGTATTTATCAGGATCAGAACTATTCAGAAGGGGCGGTGGTAAAAGCCGACGGCGTGCTGTTGCAGTGTCAGCGGGATGAGAAAACCATCAGCACGAATCCGCTGGTCTGGCGTCGCGTAAGAGGATAAAGGCGTTCAGCAGGGGGATATCCGCAGGCGCTAATGCGTAAGTTAGCGCCTCTTGCGGCGAGCACCACACCAGCGCGCTGTGGTAATGCGCCGTGACCTCGCCGCGAAAGTCCGGCACGTGCCAGGCGTGAAGATGAATCAGCCGCTGCGACACTTCCCGCTGATGGCTGGCGACGTAGCGCCCGGGGCTGGCATCTATGCCTAACTCTTCGCGCAGCTCCCGGACAAGCGCCTGCGGCTGGGTCTCTCCGGCTTCGACTTTCCCACCCGCAAATTCCCACAGTCCGGGCTGGTCGGCGTGAGCCGGGCGCTGTGCCAGTAAAATTTTGCCATCCCGTTCAATAATGGCGGCCACAACATCGATAGTTTTCAGCATGGTTATCAATACTTGCTCGCAAAAAACGACATATTATCTTGCCCTTTCAAAGAGTCCAGCCATCAGGAGAGTCCGGTGAAAGAGACACCCGCCTGGGTAGCCCCCGTCAAAAGCCTGCCCGCCAGTTTAAAACCTATCGCCGCCATGCAGAAAAAACACTTTGGTGCCGTGCTCAATCCCACCCGCTGGTGGGGGCGAATGCCGCGCCTGTTCTGGCTGGTGGCGCTGTTTGTCGGCTTTCTTGAGCGCCGCCATGCGCGCCTGAGCCCGGTGTTGCGTTCGCTGTTAATGACCCGCGTATCGCAGCTCTGCCGCTGCGATTTTTGCATTGATGCCAACAGCCTGCGTCTGGCCGAGCGCAGCGGTGCGCTGGATAAAGTGCAGGCGGTCAGCCGCTGGCAGGAGGCCACGCTTTTCACCGACGAAGAGCGCGTGGCGCTGGCCTATGCCGAGGCCGTGACCGCCACGCCGCCGAAGGTGGATGAGGCGTTAAAAACGGCGTTAAAACGGCACTTTACCGAAGACGTGATTACCGAAATGACCGCGCTGATTGCGTTTCAGAACTTATCCGCGCGGTTTAACGCGGCGCTGGATATTCCGGCCCAGGGGCTGTGCGCCACCTTCAAAGAGAAACCGCATGTTTGATAAGCATCTGCATCCGCGCCTGAAACCTGCTTTAAACCAGATCGCGGCGGCGCTGGATAAGCCCTGCATCACCCCCGACGGCCTGACCCTCGCCGGCTTTGCCGTCGGCGTGCTGGCGCTGCCTTTTCTGGCGCTCGGCTGGTATACGGCGGCGCTGGTGGCGATCGTGATTAACCGCCTGCTGGATGGCCTGGACGGGGCGCTGGCGCGTCGGCGCGGGCTGAGTGATGCGGGGGGATTTTTAGATATCGCGCTCGATTTCCTCTTCTACGCGCTGGTGCCGTTCGGCTTTGCGCTGGCAATGCCGGGTGAAAACGCGCTGGCCGCCGCGTGGCTGCTGTTTGCGTTTATCGGCACCGGAAGCAGCTTTCTGGCTTTTGCGGCGCTGGCGGCGAAGCACGATATCGATAATCCGGGCTACGCGCACAAGTCGTTTTATTACATCGGAGGGCTGACGGAAGGGACGGAAACGATCGTGATGTTCGTGCTGTGCTGCCTGTTCCCGGCGTACTTCGTGTGGTTTGCGTGGGTGTTTGGCGCGTTGTGCTGGCTGACCACCGCAACGCGCATCTGGAGCGGGTATGTGACGCTTAAATATTCCCTCGCCCCAAAGGGGAGAGGGGATGACATCACTTAACGGGAACTCCCCGGCCCGCGCTCCCCGGTGGAGACCGGGTTCTTCGGATTGCTGCTCCATTCGTACCAGCCGCCGTCGTAGACCGACACGTTGTTCCAGCCCATCGCCCGGGCGTACATAAAGGTTTCGGACGCCCGCCAGCCCGTACCGCAGTAGAACGCTACGTGCTGGTCGGGCAGGATATTCCAGGTCTTCCACATCGCGGCGATGTCGTCCGCGCTTCGCATGGTGCCGTCCGGGTTATGGAAATCTTCCATGTGGGTAGCGTCGCTACCGGCGTGACCCCAGCGGGCGCCGGCAATTTCACCTTTTGGCTTGATGTAGCTGTAGCCGCTGGTTTCACCGATAAACTCCGGCCACGAGCGAATGCTGACCAGCGACGCGTCCTGACGATGCAACATCCCGCGCGCCTGTTCGGTATCGACCATCAGCTGCGGCTGGCCGGGGATCGGCGCACCAAATTCAGCAGCGGGTTTGACCTCGGCGGGCATTCCGCGCTCAACCGGCAGCCCGGCGTCAGACCAGCTTTTCCAGCCGCCGTCCAGAATGCGTACATCCTTCACCCCGGCGTAGAGCATGATCTGCGCGACGCGCGCGGCGGCGTAAACGTCACGGCCATAAAGGATTACCGTTGTGTCGTGCCGAATACCGTGTTTCGCCAGCATCGCTTTCAGCTTGTCGTCAGACACCTTGTTCCACAGCGGCTCGCTCTCTACCTCGTTGGTATCCACATAGCCCGCGCCCGGAATATGGCTCAGCAGGAAATACTTCGGCGCGCCCCAGCCCGCTTCCAGCACTTTCCACGTTTTTTCCGGGGCGGCCACCACCGGCTTGTTTTGCTGAAGCTGATGCAGCCACTGCGGATAAACCAGCTGTTCAAAGTGGGCTAAACGTTGCAGTCGGGCAGGGGTTTGCAGCGCATCGCTCAGGGTCGAAACCAGCGGATAGCCGGCTTTTTCCAGCCGCGCTTTTACCGCCTGGTTATCCGCGTCGCTACCGTAGAGCGCAATCGGGGTGGACGGAGTCAGCTGATGCTGCTTAGCCCAGCCGCGGAGCTGATCGTCGCTCATCGCGCCAAGCCAGGAAGCCGAGAGATTAAGCGCGGCGGGTTCATGTCCGGAGGGGCCGCTCAGCGTCTGCGGCCAGCCGTTGTAGAAGGCGCTAACGCGGGTATCAATCACTTTGCCGCGCTGCTGTTCAAGCTGGGAAAGGGTCATGGAATGGGGCATATCAGCCGCCACGGAGGAGGTTGAAGCGAGGCCGCAGAGCAGGGCCAGCGCGGTCAGTTGAGAAACACGTTTCATCGATAAACCTGACGTCAAAAAAAGAGGCGCTCATTGTCATCTCCCCGAGCTCAGAAAACATTGCGTTAGCACAGCTTGCGGCGTGTTATTGCCAGCGGGAAATCTGAATCACCTCTCCACCGGGCGGAATATCTTCTTCATCGTGGGTGACCAGCACGACCGGAATATTCAGCGCGCGAAGGGTCTCAAACACCCAGGCGCGAAACGCCGCACGCAGCGTTTTATCCAGCCGACTGAACGGCTCGTCCAGCAGCAGCGCCTGAGGTTCGGCAAGCAGCGCGCGCAGCAGGCTGACCCGGGCGCGTTCGCCACCGGACAGCGTCGCCGGATCGCTGTTGAAATGCCCGCCCAGCCCGGCGGAGGCCAGCGCCTCCTGCACCGCCGCTTTGCGGGCGCGCCCGGTTATCCGCGCCGGAAGCGCCAGCAGTAAATTTTGCCCGACGCTGAAGCTGTCAAACAGCAGGGCGTCCTGAAATAAAATCCCCAGACCGCGCTGCTCAACGGGCAGCCGATCGCAGCGCCGCTCTCCCAGCCACAGCTCCCCCTGGGCGGTGAAATCCGCAGACAGCGCGCCGATCATCCACGAAAAGAGGGTCGATTTCCCGCTGCCGGATGGGCCCATTAGCGTTACGATCTCCCCCGGCGACACGCTGAACGTGACCTCGTGAAAAAGCGGCTTGATGGTGAGATGTTTAACGCTCAGCATTAACGTAATCCTTGTCGATAGCTGCCTGCGAGCCGGGAGAGAAGCGCCGCGAGGGCAAAGACGCAGCCGGTTAACAGCAATAGCCCCAGCGCGCGGCCAGCGAGGGTCGGAATGCTGCCCCCGCTGCTGAGGGCCACGGCGTCGGTGGTGAGCGTGGTAAAGCGCCCCGCGCCGACCCACAGCGTGGGCATGTACTGCGCCATGCTGACGGAAAATCCGGTGGCGAACGCGATCAGCGCCGGGCGAACCAGCAGCGGGCATTTGACCAGGCAGAAAATCTTCCCGCGCGACCAGCCCAGGGTTCTGGCAATCAGTATGAGGCGCGGATCGAGCCTGCGCCAGGCGGGCTGAAGCACCAGCAGCATCCAGGGCAATACCCACAGCAGATGGCTCCACAGCACCGCGCCGTATTGGCCGTCCACCCCGAGCCACAGGGCGAGAGAATATTGCCCGTAGACCAGCGGCAGCGCCGGAAGCGCCAGCGGCAGCCATACCCACCACGCCCCGCGCTGCGGTCCCCATTCGAGCCACGGCATCAGGACGGCGAGCGCCAGCAGGCTCGACAGCAGCCCCAGAGAAAGACTGGTGAGGTAGGGGGCAAGCGCGGCATTCCCGTGCCGGGCCAGCAGCACCAGCACCATCGTGCAGAGCAGCCCGCAGGCGGGCAGCAGCCAGCCGACGGGTAACGCCCGGTGGCTGACGCGGCGCGCGCCGCTGACGTTCGGCAGGGTGCGCCGCCAGGCTCGCCAGAGGCCGTACCCGATGCCCGCCAGCACCGCCAGCATCAGCAACAGCAGCAGGCATAACAGCGTGCCTATTGCCTGCTGGTCGGCATCGCCCTGATTCAGCCACTGCCAGGCCAGCACCGCCAGCGTCGGGGGATTTCCCGGCCCGAGCACGATCGCCACATCCACCACCGACAGCGACCAGGCCAGCACCGCCAGCATCACCGCCCCCAGCGCCGGGGCGATGACAGGCAGCACCAGCCAGCACAGGCGCTGAAGACGCCCGTAGCCAAAGGTGCGCAGCACCACGTTTTGCTGCGCGAGCCGTTTTTCGGGCAGCACCGCGTAGATGGCCCACAGCACGAACGCGCTCTCTTTTATCGCCAGCGTGATGCCAAGACCTATCCCCGCGCTGTCCTGCTGCGCGGAAAGGGCCGGAAACAGCTGATAAAAAACGCCGCCCTCGGCAAACACCAGCAGGGCGCTGGTGGCGAAAGCGACGTGGGGAACGGCGAGCAGCCACGGCAGCCGGGCGCTCAGGCGCTGCCAGCGCTCGCCCGGCCACAGGGCGGACACCAGCAGCAGGGCGATAAACAGCGCGCCCAGCGTGGCGATCAGGGTCGAGACCAGGGTGGCGATAAACGCCTGCGGAAGCTGCGGATCGCTGAGCAACGCCTGCCAGCGGGCGGCCGAAAAGGCGGGCGCGAGCAGCATCGCTCCCGCCGGGATCAGCGGGAGATAAATCACCGCCATCGCCAGCCAGACAAGGCCGCTTAGCGCGTGCCGTAGCGGCGAAGCCATTCCTGCTCCAGCGCGTCAACCCACGCCGCGTGCGGCTCCGGGAGCATCTCCGGCAGTCCGTCTGCGGTGTGGGCGCTCAGTTTTTTCGCGTCGTCCGGGGATAGTTTTTTGCTGTCCAGCACGCTCGGATCGCCCCAGACGGCAGGGTCCGCTTTGCGGATCTGCGCCTGTGGGGACAGCAGGAAATTCGCCACCACTTTGGCCGCCGCGCTGGCGCTGG
>NZ_JAKCMV010000017.1 GCF_021440515.1 Enterobacter asburiae
GGTAGACCAGCGTGCGCACCGCTGTGTTCACGGGCGCTTCCGGGGCCGCCGCCGCCGGAGGCTCCTCGTGGCGCCTGCGCGTGTTCTGCACAAAATAGAGCAGGTTTTCCACCCGCGGCGGGCGTTTCACCCCTGCCTGCTGGATCGTGTCGCAGATAACCTGTAGCGCCCGCTCTACCCGCATCAGCAGCGGCAGATCGGCCTTCGAAAAGGCCAGCTGCTGGCGCAGGATGCTGCCGGTGCGGGTGTTAAACCAGTCGAGCATTTCACGCCGCGCCGCCTCGTCCTGCGGCCAGAAGTTACCCCACTCCCGGCTAATGAGCGCCGCCAGCAGCTCCGTCCCTTCGCAAAACCCCGCCAGCCCCTGCGTGCGGGTGCGGGCCAGGGTGTAGTAGGTGGCGGTATGGAGATCCACGCCGTTGCGCTCAAAGACGGTCAGCGCCAGCGCCTCGACCCGCTTCCAGTCCATCACCGGCTGGGCCGGATGGCTGGCCTTGTTGATCTCCTCGCGCATTTCGCTGAACGCCGCCAGACCGCGCGGATCCTGTCCGGTGACGATCGTCAAAGTCTGTCCACTCATGGCTGGCCCCTCAGTAGAGCGTTTCCGGCAGGTGGAACTGGCTGAACAGCCCACCGGCGAACGGGTTGTCCTGCGCGTCCGTGTGGACACGGTAGGTCATGGTGCCGCCGTCAACGCTGAAGCGGGCGGTAAAGCTTCCCTCCTGCACGCTGGTTAACTGCCCGGCGCCAAACAGGCGGAACTGCGCCCACGGCCCGCTAAAGGCGATGCTGCGCGGCGCTTTGCCGTTCGCGCCAATCAGCGTCAGCTTGCTTTCGTTACCTTCACGCATGGTATTCGGCCACACCAAATGCGCCCTGAAGTTGCGCCCCTGGGCGTAATCCACCAGCTGGCCGTCAAGGTTCAGCACGCTGCGCCGCTTATTGCCCGACAGCGAAACGGTCTCAACGGCAAACTGCGTGCCCAGCCCGTTCTGGCGGCTAAAGAAGGTGTCGCGAATGTTCTGCGCCATCTCCAGCTGCCGGAGGACGTCTTCGCGGATCATCACGTTGTCATCCCCGTTCATCCCCCGGCGGTTTTCCACGAACAGCTTCAGGTTCTGCTGATAGAAGGTATCCAGCACGCCGTCCGGCTTAAAGAAGCGCTCGAAGGCGTCCAGCGAGGCGTCCTCTTTGGCCTGCGGGTTAAACGGATATTTATTCGCCAGCTGGGCGTTGAAGATCTTCACCACGTTCTCGTTCCAGTCCAGCTCCATGTAATGAACCGCTTCAATCATCACCACGTGCCAGGCCTCATCCGCCAGTTTTTCCACCCAGCGGTTCAGCGGCGCAGGCAAGGTTTTCGCCATCTGGCGGGTAGTGAAGATCGGATCGCTGCTGTTCTGATCGAGCCTGAGCTGTACCGCCTTCAGGGCCGATTTCCCGCTGACCGGCGCGTTCTGGATCGCCAGCAGGTAGCGGTGAAGCTCGGTCAGCTGCTGATAGACCGCCTGCAACGTGCTGGCCTTGTCTTTTTGCTCCTCCAGGGTGCTGTTTTCCGGGGCGAACCCATGCCCCAGACGATTGAGCAGCCGCCAGTCGGGCTCGCGCTGCGCCTCCGCCCGCTCTTTATCATCCAGTTTCTCGGAGAGCACCGGCGGGCGCGTATTGTCGCGCAGCGCGGTCAGCACCCGCAGGAAAGGCTGATCGCCGCTGACGATCTGCTCCAGCGCCCCGGTCAGCGCGGTCAGCGACTCAAACTCGCGGATGGTAATGTTGTCCATCCCCGCCCGCCAGGTGGCGGTGTAGTCGCTGATGTACTGCTCGGTCAGCTGGCGCTGGATCTCCGTGCGGTCGGCGTCGCTGTAGGAGACGTTACGCGTCAGGGCCAGCACCCAGGAGTCCATCGCCGTCAGCGTGACCAGCTCGTCGCGCTGCTTCACAAAATAGCTTTGCAGTCCGTAGCGGGTAAGGAACTGATGGACAATCAGCCGATCGTCATCGGCGGACACGAAGATCCGATCGAAGGTCGGCCCGGTCACATCGCGCAGGCTGAGATCCGCAGGCAGCACGCCAAGCGCGCGGGTTTTCAGGCTCTGGTAGACGCGCTGATAGACCGGCAGCTTGCTCAGATCTTTTTGCGCCGCCGCCACCGGCCTGTCGTATGGCGTCCACAGGCGAATAGCGTCCCCGTCGCCCTTCTGGCGCTTGCCGTACCAGTCCGTATGGCGCAGGGCGTAGTCGAGATGGGACATCAGCTGGGTCTGCACCCCCTGCTTCCCGTGAAACGCCTCGCTCCAGCGCCTGGCCATAAACTGCTTCACCACTTCCGGGTTACGCCCGCTCTTGTCCTCCAGCATTCGGATCACGCGCAGGATGGCGAGCTTCTCTTCCGAGCCCGGCGGCGCGTTGTTGAGATCGTCGATCAGGCCGTTCATTAGCGCGGGCAGGTAGCGCTGCTCCAGCAGGTGCAGATAGGTCTGCTCGACGTAAGGCCCCACGCGCGTCCCCTGATACAGCCCCATATCGGCAAACCAGCTTTTGTCGCCCCAGTGGCCGTAGGCCAGGGTGGCGTCGCGCACGGGGTTGAGCAGCGGCAGCTGGAGCTGCCCGGTATTATCGATACCCTGCGGCGGCGGAACGTCCATGAACGATTTCGCCTGTGCCAGCACCTTCAGCCCGGCGCGGTAGTTTTCGTTGTACCAGTGATGCCAGCCGCCGATGAGCAGCAGTGCAGCCACCGCGCCACAGCCGCCCACGATGCTCATCCGACGACGCGATCCCGCCAGCCACAGGCGGTTCTCTCCGGCCATATTCGGCTCGGCCAGCAGCACCTGCGGGAACAGCGCGCGGGAGAAATAGGGGCTGGAATCCACCAGCGGCCAGGCGCTCAGGGAGCCGCTTTCAAGGCCGTACTGGCGGGCGGCGGACTGGGTAAAGATATCGTCCATCTGGCCCCGTTGCAGCGAGGAGGTCAGCCAGACGCCGCGCAGCAGCACGTCCTGATGCTCCCCGTCCAGCAGCGCCTCCAGCAGCGAGGCAATCACCTCTCCTGCCCCCTGCATCTGGCGCGAGAAGCTAAAGGCCGCGCTGCGCGAGGCGGCAGACTGGGTCAGCATCTGCGAGGCCAGCGCCCGGTTCATCCGGCCGCCCCACGCCTGCCAGAAGCTCTCCAGCTCCATGCGCCAGTCGTCGCGTTCATGCGCCTGACGGGTGAAGGTTACGCCCAAAATCCGATCGCGCTCGCGCCTGTCCAGCGCGCCAAACCAGGCGCCAAACCCGGTCAGCAAATCGAGATGGGTCAGCACCACGTAGACCGGCAGCCGGGTATGCAGGGACTGGCGCACCTCCTGCAAGCGGCTGCGCAGCATCTGCACCAGCCGTTCGTGGCGGCGCTTGTCGGCGGTCAGCAGGTCCGGCAGATCCAGGGTCAGGATCAGGCCGTTCAGCGGCTGGCGGGTGCGTTTTTGCAGCAGCCAGCCGAGCCAGTGCTCGCGCAGGCGGCGGTGCAGCACGTCGCCCTCCTCCGTTTGCGTCAGCACGCCGTCGGTATCGAAGATCACCGCCTGTTTGCCGACGTACGGCGTAATAAAGAGGCGCTGCTCCGCGCCGCGCAGGGCATCCGGGGTATAAATCACGTCCGCCGGGAAACCTTCACGCAGCAGCGCGGTTTTGCCGCTGCCCGCCGGGCCGATGACGGCATACCACGGCAGTTGCCACAGATAGCTGCGAGTGTCGAGATGGCGCTGAAGGCGCAGCAGCCAGCGGTCGAGATAGCGCTGCTGGCGGTTAAGGGCGACAGACAGCGGATCCTGCTCTTCCTGGCGCTGCTTGAGCTGTTTTTCCATCAGTTGCAGGCGCTTCACCACCCTGACGGTCAGCCAGATCAGCGCCAGCAGCCCCCACAGGGTCGTAGCCAGCCAGCGGTGGGTCAGTGGTTTTAGCCAGTGTTGCCCGTACAGCGTCCACGCCGGGCCTTTCCACCAGATCCACACCAGCAGAAAAATCCACGCCAGCGCCAGCAGCCAGACCGCTGACACCTTAAGCCGGGGCATAGCGGGTTTAAGCATGGTGCTCAGTCCGCTGAACATCCGGGGGGTAGGTATTTTGAACACAAACGCTCCTTGTTATTTTCTGACCCGGTCTTCCAGCTGTTGCAACAGGTCTGGCTCCCAGTCCGCCAGCGCAATGTGCCGCGCGGCCTGGTTGAGGGTGTGATAATGCTGACGGGCAAGGGCTACCATGCCGGATGCCTCAAGCAGCTGCGCCGTCAGGTATTCCCGATAAAAATGGGTGCGGGGGCCGCACGGCGGCAGCTGTTCCAGCCACGCCAGCGCCGCGTCCAGTCCGCTGGCCTGATAGCACTCCCACACCTGCTCAGCGTCATCGGATGAGGCGGCGGGTTGCTGCGGCGCGTCGCGTAACCACTCGCGGGTGGCGTCGCCGATAAACGCGGTTCTGTCGTTAAACAGCAGGCCATCCAGGGCGGGCAAGCGCGCAAGCAGCTGACGGGCCTCGTCGCGGATCGCCTGCGCCACCTCGCCATAGCCGAGGCGCAGGGCAATGCTGGCCGAAAGATGGTGGCCGTCCAGCCAGTAGGGGGCCAGCAGCAGGCTCTGCTCCACCTCCTGCCAGAGCGCCGCATCCGCACGAACCGCCCGCGCCTGGTAATCCGCCACCATATCGGCAGACACGGCGGCAAGCGGCGTGCGTCCGTCGCTGTCGGCCTGCGGGGCGCTGGTGATGTTTTGCCACAGCGCCTGACGACGCAGGCGATACCCCTGCGCCTGGGCGGGCTGTCGTTCGCAGAGGATCGCCGCCACCTTCAGCAGCGTATCGCGCCAGGCTTTTTCGTCATGGCTGTCGACCGATACCGTCGGCGCACTTCTGACGGGCGCAGCTGGCGCACGAGCTGGGGTATCAGCCACGCCCTGCGGCGCGGGCGACGCGTCGCGAAACGCCCGCTGATAGCCTGCGGACAAATCATCTACCGCGCCTGCCAGATCCGGCACGCCGGACGCCTGCCAGCCGAGCGCCAGCCGGGCCAGTTCACCCAGCAGGGAATCCCGCTCCTCAGGCGTGGAGGCGCTGGCAAAGCCCGCCATCCCCGGCTCGAAGCGCTTAAGAATTTGGCTGGCAAAACGCTTTTTATTGGCGGCATTCTGCGGCCAGGCGATGTCCCAGTACTGGCTGACGTACTGCGCCAGCATCCGCAGCGCCAGCAGGTGATCCCCCGCGTGTTGCAGGGTGCGCAGCAGGTGCGACACCAGCCGAATATCTTTGCTTTCGCTGGCGAGCAGCTTCAGCCCGCGACGTTGCAGCTCGGGGAGATCGAGCTGCGCGTGGTTGAGCGAGCCGAGCTTGACGATCTCCCCGTCGATGTACTCCCATTCCGGGTGGTCGTCGGCAATGCGCGCGGCGAGCTTCGCCTCCGGCAGGCTCTCCAGCAGATGCGCAAGCCAGATTTCCGGGTTTTGTCTGTCCATAGTGTTACTCTCCCGCCCAGTGGCAGGCGTCACGCAGCGGCGCGATGGTCTGCGCCAGCCCGTCGATGTTAAAGGTCATTTTCCCCGCGTCGCTGCCGGTGTGGGTGTCTACCGTCAGGGTTTTCGCGCCAAACAGCGCTTTGATCTCCTCGATCCCCGTCAGCCCCCGGCTGGACTCCAGCAGCGCGCCGTTTTCGCGCACAAACCAGCGGGAGCGGAGCTGCCCTTTCTCGGTGGTCAGCACCACGGGAATATCATGCTCCTCGCGGGGAGCGCTCAGCGCCAGCTGCATCCGGGTGATGTTATCCACGCAGCTGAACATCAGGACCGGACGCGGCGGCAGGCTGCCGATAGCGGGTGCGGTAATAATCACCGCCGGGCGCTCGCCCCCGGTGCGGCTGACCCGCAGCCCGGTCGTGTTATCCGTACGCTGCCGCTCCTGGGCCAGCGCGCGCGTCCAGGCCTCGCCGTCGTAGCGCGCTTTTACCAGCGCCCCGGCAAAGCCTTTGCTTTGAACTGGCGCCAGAAGCTGGTCATAGCAGTCCAGCCGCTCCAGCGCGGCGGGCACCTCGCGACAGCGCTGCATGGCCGTCAGCGTATCCGGTATCTCAGCGGCAAACGCCGACGCGCCCCCCATCAGCAGCGGCACAAGCCCGCAGATAAAACGCTTCATAACGCCCCGGCTTCCGCAACCGGCGCATCTTCAACCTCCGCGCTGAACGCTCCGTCCCGCGCATCAAGGGTGATGCGGGCGATAGCAACGCTTGCGCTCATTTTCTGCAACAGCAGCAGCGAGAGCGGCGGCAGCATGTCGCCGTCGATGACCGACTCCAGCATTCGCGCGCCGTTCTCCGCCCGGGTGACGCGCTGCATGATCTCCTCGCTCACCGCCGGGGTTATCACCACCTGCGCGCCAAAACGGGTGTGCAGCACGTTCTCCAGCCGGGCCAGTTTTGCGGCAATGATGGTGGTCAGCGTGTCCCGCGATAAAGGCAGGTACGGCACCACCTCCATGCGCGCCAGCAGCGCCGGTTTAAAGAACTCCGCCAGCACGGGCCAGAGCGCGTCGTGCATCGCTTCCGGGCTGTCGGCGCGATCCACAATCACCTGATAGCCGAGGTTCGAGGTGAGGAAAAAGAGGATATTTTTGCAGTCGATCAGCCGCCCTTCCCCGTCGGCCATTTCGCCCTTGTCGAACGCCTGATAGAAGAGGTTCAGCACGTCCGGATGGGCTTTTTCTACTTCATCCAGCAGCACCACCGAGTAGGGCTTCTGGCGAATCGCCTCGGTCAGCACCCCGCCCTCGCCGTAGCCGACGTAGCCCGGCGGCGAGCCGATCAGGCGCGACACGGTATGTTTCTCCTGAAACTCGGACATGTTGATGGTGGTGAGATACTGGCGCCCGCCGTAGAGCAGCTCAGCCAGTTGCAGGACGGTTTCCGTTTTGCCCACCCCGCTCGGCCCCGCCAGCAGGAACGCCCCGAGCGGACGCCCCGGACGGCGCAGGTCGGCGCGCGCCGTCAGCAGGTGTTTATGCAGATGGGCAATCGCCAGTTCCTGCCCTTTAATGCTTTCACCCAGCCACTGCGGCAGGTCGGTAATGACCGACATCTCGTTCTGCGACAGGCGGTTCAACGGCACGCCCGTCCACTCGGCGATCACCGAGGCAATCTGTTTGCTGTCGACGTGCGGGGAAACCAGCCGCTGCGTCTGGTGCAGCGCCTCAAGCTCTGCCCCCAGCGCAGTGAGACGCACCGGGCAGCCCTCCTGCTCCGCCAGCAGCGCCTGGCGCAGGGCGATAATCTCCTGCACCAGCGCCTGCTGCTGTTGCCACTCCGCCTCCAGCGCCCGAAGCGCCGCCTGCGCCGCGTCGTGCTGTTCGTGCAGTTCATCGAGCCTGCCGCCGTCCGTACGCAGGCCGATACGCACCTCGCGCTCAAGCTGGCGGATCTCCGCGTCAAGCTGGTGGCATTGGGTGGTCAGCGCCGAGACCTGCTTAGGCGGGGACGACAGGTTGATCGCCACGCGGGCGCAGGCGGTATCCAGCACGTCGATGGCCTTGTCCGGCAGCTGACGCCCGGAGAGGTAGCGGTCGCTGAGGCTGGCCGCCGCCTGAAGCGCGTCATCGTCAATCAACACGCCGTGGGACTGCTCATACACCGCCGCCAGCCCGCGCAGAATAACGGTGGCCTCGGCCACATTCGGCTCGCTTACCTTCACCAGTTGGAAGCGGCGCGACAGGGCGGCATCTTTTTCAAAATACTTTTTGTACTCGCTCCAGGTGGTGGCGGCGATGGTTTTCAGCTCGCCGCGCGCCAGGGCCGGTTTGAGCAGGTTCGAGATATCCAGCCCGCCCTGCTGGTTGCCCGCGCCGATCAGCGTGTGGGCTTCGTCGATAAACAGGATCACCGGCACCGGAGAGTGCGTCACCTCCGCCATCAGCCCCTTAAAGCGCTTTTCAAACTCGCCCTTCACCGACGCCCCGGCCTGTAACGCACCGAGATCCAGCATCATGATGACGGTATGCTTCAGCTTGTCCGGCACCTGACCGGCCACAATACGCAGCGCCAGCCCTTCGATCAGCGCGCTTTTCCCGACCCCGGCTTCGCCCACCACCACCGGGTTGTTTTTGCGGCGACGGCAGAGAATGTCGATCATCAGGTCGATTTCACGATCGCGGCACAGCACCGGATCCAGCCTGCCGCTGCGGGCCTCTTCGGTCATGTTCTTCGCGTAGCGGGCCAGCAGGCTGTCGTCCGGGCGCACGGGCGCAGTCTCACCCTCGCTCAGCGCCACCGACTCCGCGGAATCTCGCGTCCAGTCGGCAAAATCCTGCTGCAACCGATCGCGGTTGATCCCGGTGAGCAATCGGGCAGCCGCTGGCGGCACGTAGCGCGGGGCGGCGTGCAGCAAGGCCAGCAGCAATATCCCGCCGCGCAGCTCGCTGGCCTGCATTTCCGCCGAGGCCAGCAGCCAGCCGTCGCGCAGCCAGTCCACCAGCAGCGGGGAGAACGCCGGATAGCTGTCAGCATGGCGCAGCGTCGCGTAATGCTCTACCGTCAGCGCCTGCTCCAGCTCCGCCACGCCAATATCGGCTTTCTCAATTATCACCCGCAGGTCGCTGCGCGGGATCGCCAGCATCTGTTGCAGCACGTGGCTGACCGAAATTTCCGTTGCCTGCTGGCTCATGCAGGCGGTAGCCGCCATTTCCAGCGCCTGGCGGGAAAAGGCGTTCAGCCTTTTTACCAGCGTGGAGATATCAATCTGAATCATGTGGTGTCCTTACCTGGCAAGCAGCCGGTTCAACTGGTGAAGAATGTCCTGGGTCTGCGCGTCCAGACGCAGCAGGTAAAACAGATAGACCAGCGCCAGAACCACGCTGCCGCCCAGCAAAATGTGTTTGATGGTCAGGCGTTTCATCAGCCGGTAGCGCCCGCCCGGCGTTTTTTTATCCTGATGCAGCAGCGGGAACGGCACGTCGCCGCGCTGCCCGTGCAGGACGTGGTGCAGGCGACGGTAAATCTGCTCGAACTCATCCTGCCCCTGGTTCGCCACCTTGTAGCGGCCGCGAAATCCCAGCGAGAAGCAGAGGTATAAAAATTCCAGTAAATCCTGGTAACGCACCGGCTCGCGCATCAGGCGTTCGAGCAGAATAAAGACCTTCTCCCCGCCCCAGGATTCGTTGTGGAAATGGACCAGCAGCGACTGCCTGATCCACTCGTTTTTATTCGACCAGCCGTTGCCGAGCGCCGCTTCATCAATAAAGGTGCAGAGGATGTAGCGAAACGACACAATCACGCCCGGCTCGTAGCCCTGCTCCTGCAACAGCTGTTCTACCGCCTGCACGTCCGTCACCACCTGAGCAAACAGGTGCTCCGGCATGGTCTGGCTGTTCATGCCCGACAGGCGCATCACCATGCCCAGCAGCGGCGTGGCGGCGTCGATCATCGGGTTGAGGCTGTTTCCGCGCAGCGTCAGGCGGTACTGACGTCCGGACGCGGCGCTAACGGGTTCACTCATCGCCTTAACCCCTTATTGCCCACAGCTGCATATCCAGCTCCGGGAAGGTACCGGAGATGTGCATCGCCAGCGCCCCCGCTTTCACCACGTCCTGCCAGGCAGCGGTGCCTTTTTCCAGCTCGAAATAGACGTAGCCGTCGTGATACGGCAGCTGGCGAGGCGCGGCAGGCAGCGTGCGCAGCGGAATGCCCGGCACCTGCACGCTGACCATATTGCGGATTTTGTCGGTGGCGGCGATTTTCGACTGCTGCGTAAACTGGAGGATCAGCTGGCTGTGCGGCATCCGCGCGCGAACCGCCAGCACGAAGGCACCGGACTGGAGCAGCCCCGGATCGTTGACCGTCGCCAGATAGACCCCTTCGGTGAAGATCAGCGGCAGGTTCTGGGCGCGCGGTTGCAGGACGATATTGAGCGCCCGGCGCAGCTCAGGGATCACCGTTTTAAACGAGCGCGTCAGGTTTCGGTGGTCGTAAGGCTCTACCTCGCAGGGCAAACGGCTGTTCTCGGTGAAGGTCATCAGCTCGCCCAGCAGCCGCACCAGATCGAGATAGAAGCTTTCCGGGTGCAGGGTGTGCAGGCGGGCGCGATGGGAAAAATGCATCTGGCTGCGGTTAAGCAGTTGCAGCATCATAAATTCCGCCACGTCCGCGATCCCGCTCTGCTCCGGCGAGCCGATCCGCTTCGCCAGATCCGTCGCGCGGGTGGCGATCATCCCCTGCACGTCGCCCACAAAACGGTTAAGCAGCGGGCTGACGCGCAGGGTCTGGCAGGTCGGGATAAACTCCTCGTCCAGAACCAGCGCCCCGCCGGGCTGATAGCTGCGGATACGGCACAGCGGCAGTACCACCATCGCGCTGAGATCGTCCGCTCCGCTGACGATTTTCAGCGCCAGCTGGCCGAGGGTCAGCGACTGCACGTCGCCCTCGTCGCTGTGGACGTCACGCACGTCGGTGCGCGTCACGCTGTAGCGCTCCGAGCTTTGTCCGGCGCTGCGTACCCCCTGCACTTCGCTGATGTTGTGCGTCGCCACGGGCAGCGCAAGGTAGATATCGCGGCTTTCCGGCGTGGTCAGCTCGCGCGGCTGAAACGGCAGCGGCAGCAGATCCTGGTCCGGGATGCGGAAGAGGGTGCCGTCCGGCATACAGCCTGCGGCGCGGTCAATCATCACCTTCCCCTGCGCCAGCAGTTCGATGTTCAGCGACAGCGCCGTGAATCCCCAGGCATAATCTCCCAGCGCCTCCAGCCGTTCGCACAGCATGGCGTCGTTATGGCGCTGCTGCTGCTGAAAGTGCTGCGGCAGGGCAAACATCCCCTCCTGCCAGAGCACCCGGTTTTTCATTGTGGCCATCGTCAGTTGTCCTCTGTTTTTATTTCAATACTGTTCTGTCGCACGTGAACCAGCAGCCGGTACGTTTGCCCGCTGCCCTCCACGGGCTTGAGTTGTTTCCATTCGCTGGCCTGGTCATCGGAAAAGTAGGCGACGATGCCGATAAACCGCGTTTTTGGATCCAGCTTCACCGCCGCCAGCGTTTTCAGGGTGTCCGGCAGCAGGGTGAAGTCCTGATGATCCAGATAGTTTTTCCCCAGCGCCTCCGGCAGCGGCGTGGAGGCCAGCAGGTCGTAATCCGCCGCCAGCAGCTTTGAGTCATCGCTCAGGTACACCAGCTGCACGTCAACGGGGGCGGCTTCCCCCTCGCCGTTCAGGTTACTTTCCGGCTCGGTCAGCAGCGTGACGATCAGCTCAGAGGGCTGATCCTTGTTATCGCCGACCTGAATATCGGGATCGGCAATCACCTGGCCTATCTTTTTGGTCATGGTGCAGCCGCACAGCGCGCTCGCCAGCAGCAACACCAGCAGGGCGACAACCCGTTTCATGCTTCCGGCTCCCGCTGTTTTTCACGCAGCACCCGGTCATACACCTGGGCGTAGACCTCGTTAAACAGCATGGCGAACCCCTGCTGCCGGTCCGAGGCCAGCTCGTCGTAATAGTGGCGGTACATGCTCCAGGCCCCGGCATCGTCCAGCTCCCGGCGCAGCTCGTGGCTGCGGCGATATTGCACAAAGCGGCGGGTCAGGCTCTGGGGCGAGAAGGCGTCGAGCATCACCCGCAGCGCTTCGGATATCGCCGCGCGGTTAGCCTCTTCATGGTGGCGGATATTGCGCAGGCTCTCGCCGATGGCCGCAGGCGCCGCGAGATGCACCGGGCTTTTTCCCCCGGCAAACATCACGTCCAGCGCGGCGTCGTAGCTCAGCCCCAGGCGCAGCGGGTTATCCTCCAGCGGACGCAGGTGTTTATCCGACAGGCTGTTCTGGCTGTGCTGTAGCTCAAGCAGCCCCTGCACCGCCGCCCGCAGCGCACGCCCGGCCTCTTCGAGAAAAGCGTCGGCCGCCTGTGAGTTATGCACCACCAGCGAAGTGCCCAGCCCGCGCAGCAGCGGCGATAGCGCCAGATGTCTGGGGGCCATATCGGCGTGGGAAAATTCGTCTTCGTCGCGCGGGGTGGCATACACCGGGGGCAGATCCATGAAGGACATGTCGATCCCGCCGTTGGCCTTCAGATCCGAGAGCGGCACCGTGCGCGGCCCGTGCTCCGCGCTGGAACTCATGGTCGTCAGATTTTCACTCTGCAATACCTGGAGCGGATCCGAGGAAAAGCTGTTTACCACGGTGGCGGTCATCTGATGACGCATCTGCATGCCGGGGTATTCCGGCTGCCCGTCGGTGGACATCAGGGCGTCTACCAGGCCGTCGCGCTGGGTGACGATGCTTTCCGGCGTCGCCATCTGCTCGTCGTAGCTGACGCGCTTGCCCTCATGCAGAAAAACCTTCAGCGCCAGCGCGCCCAGGCTTATCTCATCACCCTGATGCAGGCGCACCAGCCCGGCATCCGTCGAAACGGGCGCAAGGTTGATCATCAGCCCCGGCATCAGGCTGCGCAGGCAAAATGCCCCGTCGTGGCGGACGATGGCGCAGGCTCGTCCGGCAATAGAGCCAGCGCGATCCTGCACCGGCCAGTGGCAGGCCTCCGCATGACCAATGTCGCCGCCGTCACCGGAAAACAGGCAGCGCGCGGCGCGCCCGCTCTCCAGCTCATTGCCGTTCATGACCTGTAGGGTCAGTGATACCTTGCCGCGTGGGTGTTGTTCCGCAACCACAGACTGCTCCATAAAATTACTCCCTGATGTGGAGGGTGACGTAAGGCGGCGTCTGCGGCTGACCGATAAACGCGGTTCGGCCCAGACGGGTATTTGTTTTATCGCCGAGCTGCATCCTCTGCGCCTGCGCGGGGGCCAGACAGAGCTGGAGATCCCAGGCAAGCTGGTCGCGCAGCAGGAACGAGACAAACATCTGCAATGCCTGGTGGTGTTCGCCGTCCGGCAAAAACGACAGATAACGCTCCATCGACAGACTGCCTATCCGCAGCAGAAACTTGCCGCTGCGATCCGGCACGCGCGCCCCGAGGGTGAAATTAACGCCCAGCACCGAGCGTCCGGCCACGTACCCGGCGGTGCGGGTCTTCGGATTGCGCTCCCCTAAACGGTTCTGCTGCGCGGGGGCAATGGCCACCTTACGCAGCTGCCAGCCTTCCACCGTGACGTCCGGCAGGTCAAAACAGTGGGAAACCAGATTGCACACCACGTCCGGCGCGCGCCCCGGCGTCGCCAGCACGCTGGCGTAGGCCAGCATTTTGCTGTGGTTGATCGCCAGCTTGTCGCGCACCGCCGGGTTGCCCAGCCCCACCAGGGCGTACATGCGCTGAGAAAACCGGTCCGTGCCGCCGTTGCGAAAGCAGGCGTAGTAGCGGTATTTGCGCCAGGCGTGGTAGGCAAACTGCGTCCAGCGGTGGCTGAACAGATCGAGAAAGGCGTTCAGCCCCTCTTCGTTTTGCGCCGACTCCCGCGCCATCCGGTCGAGGTAATAGCCCGGCAGCGGCGACTGGCTGCCGGAAAAGCCGAGAAAGCGGGTGGTTAAGCGGAACTGGCCGCGCGCGTCGCGGGTGAGCGAGGTTAAATCGCTCCCCGGAAAGGCGATGCTGGCGTCCGAGCTGAACAGCACTACCTCGCTGTCCGGCTCCGTGCGCAGGGAAGGCTCCTCGCCGGGCGCGCCGTGGCGACGGTAGAGCGACTCCAGCAGCGCATAAAAGTTGATGCCCCGCACGTCCGTCGGAAACGCTACATCAGGTCGTGCTGGCCGCTGCTCTGCCATTCCCAGGCCTCCTGACTTTCCGTGTTGATGATTTTCAGACAGTGAAACGCGTTGATGCTCGCGTACAGCGAGAAGAACTGCGACAGCACCGTGCCGAGCAGGTAGACCTCCCCTTCGCAGACAAAGGGCGCCGGATCGATCCACAGGGTCGTGGCGAGCCCCCTGATCGGCACGCCTTTAAACAGCCGGTCGACGGGCCGGGTTTCCATCGTCTTAATCGCGTCCAGCTTCTGGCGGGAGAGCCGCGCCTGCTGCGGGTGGTGAATGCCCGGCAGATCGAAGGTGCGCAGGATCTGCACCAGCACGTCCCGGTCCAGCAGGGAGAGATAGTTGAGGTTCATGCTGGAAATCAGCGACCAGTGCATGTCCCCGTCCGTCACCGGATAGAGCGGACGCGTCGGGCGCGTGATGTTGCTGAACGACGCCACCGCCGGGTTTTTGCCGATAGCCACGCAGATATCGCCGGCGTGCAGCCGAGCGGGCAGCATCCGGTTGGTGCAGACCAGCGCGGCGGTGATCACCTCGCCTTTCATCTTTGCGGCCTCCGGCACCTCGCCATCGGCGTGGACAAAGGCAATCGCGTGGTCGAGGCCGCGATGGAACAGCGAGGTTTTGGTCCGGTGATGCCAGTAGACCACCTCGCGCTGGCGGCTGTACTCAATCTGGTGGTTGAAGCTTTCAAACTCCGGCCACAGGCGATGCGCTTTTGAGGTATCAGACCCGGCGGTTTTACTGGAAACCGACTTCACGCGGAAAATGTCATAGGCGTCCGGCTGCTGGTGGCTGGCGCGCAGCGGATACTGCGCCGCGCTGCCGTCCGGCCTGACCGGTTCGGCATGGTGGACAAACAGGTTCACGGCGGGGGTGCAGTGCAGGCGCAGCGAACTGCGGCGCAGCTTGATATCCACCGGCAGCGGCTGGTTAAAGCGCAGGCGCAGCGTGAACGCGCCCGCCGGGAAATCGTCCGGCAGCGGCGCCACATCGCACAGATGAAAGAAAAACAGCCCCTCCGGGTAGCAGAAATACTCCTGCAATACGCGGTAGCCGTTGTGGACGTTCTTCGGCCAGGGCAGCAGCGCATCGTCACGGGCAAAACCGGCGGCCTTCAGCCACAGGTCCGGCAGGGGAACAGAGCGCTCGCCCGCGACCAGCTCCGCGTCCATGAGGCGTTCGCTGAACCAGAGATAGAGCTGATGGCGGGTGTAGTCGTCGTCATTGCCGAGCCAGAAGGTGATTTTGTTGAGATCCAGCGACCCCGGCGACACGCCCGAGTCGATAACAAAATCGATGTCGATAATGCCCTCTTTGAGGGTGCTGTTGTTGCGCACGTCGACGAGTTGCAGCGGTTGCAGCCAGGTATCGCGCGCCAGCGTGAAGTGGCAGGCCGGAACGCTCTCCCGGCCCGCGTCGGTTAACGCCCCTTTATGCACCGAGGCACCGGACAGGTTCGACCGGGTGGCAATCAGCTCATCCCGGGAGACCTTGACCGGCGTCTTAAGCGTGTTTTCGGGGGTGTGTTCAATCACGGTCATCGACGGCACCGGGCGCAGGTAGTTCGGCCAGAGCATGCGGATGATCCCGTGGGTAAATTCCGGGAATTCGTCTTCCAGCTTTTGACGCAGGCCACCGGAGAGAAAGGCGAAGGCTTCCAGCAGACGCTCGACGTCGGGATCGCCCTCTTTCTCCGCCAGAAAACGGGCCAGATAGGGCTTTTCCTGCGCCAGCAGTTTTCCCAGCTGACGCAGGTAATCAAGCTCTTCGCGATAATAACGTTCTTCAAAAGCCATGTATTACTCAACCCGATAGCGCTGGTGGTTATCCAGCAGGATGTCAAACTCAAGGACATCTGCGGCGTCGGTGAAATTCACCTGCGCCACAATATGAAAACGCAGCTCCATAGGGGCGTAGCCGTGCGCGGAGGCAGCCGTGACCGTCACCTCCGCGATCCGCGGTTCATAGCGCAGGATGCAGTCACGAATACCGCGCCCAATCTCCTTGCGGAAATCGCTGGAGGCCAGCGCGTCATCGTTTAGATCGTCGATCCCAAGCTCCGGGGAGCCATAACAGCTGCCGGAACGGGTATTGAGGATGTTGTGCAGGTTGTGCCTGATGGAAGACAGCAGCGCCGTCTTCGGCTTACGCTGCGGGGACATCGCCGCCGCATCGCCGATACGCTCGAACAAACTTCCTCCGATACGCCGTTCCGTCACCGTGCTTACTCCTTGTCCAGACGGCCAACCAGAGACAGCTCGAAGCTTGCGCCCATGTATTTGAAGTGCGGACGCACGGAGAGCGCGACCTGATACCAGCCCGGCTCGCCCGCCACGTCCAGCACCTCAATTTTGGCCTGGCGCAGCGGCTTACGGCTGCGCACGTCTGCCGGCGGGTTCTCCTGATCGGCCACGTACTGGCGGATCCAGGTATTCAGCTGGTTTTCCAGATCGCCGCGCTCTTTCCACGACCCGATCTGCTCGCGCTGCAACACTTTGATGTAGTGCGCCAGGCGGTTAATGATGAACAGGTAAGGCAGCTGGGTGCCGAGGCGATAGTTGGTTTCCGCCTCTTTGCCTTCCGGGGTGTTCGGGAAGTTCTTCGGCTTTTGCACCGAGTTGGCGGAGAAGAACGCCGCGCTGTCGCTGCCTTTGCGCATGGTCAGGGTGATGAAGCCCTCTTCCGCCAGCTCGTATTCGCGACGGTCGGTGATGAGCACTTCGGTCGGGATTTTCGCCTGAAGCTGGCCCATTGCCTCGTACAGGTGAACCGGCAGATCCTTCACCGCCCCGCCGTTCTGCGGGCCGATGATATTCGGGCACCAGCGATATTTCGCGAAGCTTTCGGCCATATTCGCCGCCAGCAGGAACGCGGTGTTGCCCCAGAGATAGTCATCGTGGTTGCGGCTGACGTCCTCGCGATAGTTAAAGCTTTTCACCGGATTGTCGCCTGGCGCATACGGCTGGCGCAGCAGGAAGCGCGGCACGGTCAGGCCCAGATAGCGGGAGTCTTCGTTTTCACGCAGGGAGCGCCATTTGGTGTAGGCCGGGCCTTCGAAAATCGCGCTGATGTCTTTGATGCCCGGCAGCTCCGTCCAGGAGTCCAGACCGAGGAACTCCGGTGCAACTGAAGAAAGGAACGGCGCGTGCGCCATCGCGCCCACCGCGCTGACGTATTGCAGCAGCTTCATATCGGCGGCGTTATTAGCAAACGCGTAGTTACCGACCACCGCCGCGACGGGTTCGCCGCCGAACTGACCGTATCCGGTGGAATAGACGTGTTTGTAGTAGCCAGACTGGGTGATTTCCGGTGCGAACTCGAAGTCATCGAGCAGCTCTTCTTTGGTAACGTGCAGCAGATGGATTTTGATGTTTTCCCGCGTATCCGCACGGCTCACCAGCAGCTTCAGGGAGCGCAGGAACGACTCCAGCTCCTGAAACTCCGGGGAGTGGCAGATCAGATCCATCTGGCGACCGAGGCGCTCGTCGATATCGGCAATCATGGCGTTGACCGCCAGAATGTCCACGGACTCCGCCTGATGCTCCAGCAGCGCAGCGATAAAGGCGGTTACCCCCTGGCGAGCGATATCGTAGCTTTCCGACTCGGGCTGAAAACGGCTCTGCGCCATGATGTTATCGAGCAGAGATCCGGTGGCGAGCGGTGCTGCGCTGACCGGCGTCACTTCTTCCTGTAAAGACATTGTGCAATCCTTATGCAAATTTATTTCTGACTGGCGATGCCCAGTTCCTGAATCAGCTGTTCGCGGGTTTCTTCATTCGCCAGCAGCGCCTGAAGCTGAGCACGAAACGCCGGGATATTGCCCATCGGCCCCTTCAGCGCCACCAGCGCCTCGCGCAGCTCCAGCAGTTTTTTAAGCTCGGGTACGCTGGCCGCCACGTTGTCCGGAGAGAGATCGGCCAGAGAGTTGACCTTCAGGTTGATCTCCATGCGGGCATCCGGCGCGTCGCTGAGCGCTGACGGCACGGAGAACTCGCGCGCGATCCCCGATTCGGCGATCACCGCATCGAAGTTGTTCTTATTGATTGAGACCGGCTGGCGTTCGTCCAGCGGCGTGTCGTCGGCCTTACCTTTCAGATCGCCCGTAATCAGCAAATTAAGCGGTAATTCCACTTCTGCAATCTGACCATCCGTTTTCGGGAGGTAGCGAATATTAATACGTTCTTTCGGGGCGATACTGCCGTCTTTATTGTTGCTCATCAGGAGTTATCCATCTGGTTATCGGTGAATTCCCTTTGGGCCATAAGAAATTAAAAAATCCGCACAGCAAAACATCCCGGATTGTTTTCTCAGGGCAGTAAACAGGGGTGGCACTTTTTTAAAGCGTGCATGATACGGTTAAAGGCGGGGGTAAAAAATGTCCGTTTGCGTACGTTGAATTATGCGCGTGTGGGAAGTATTTACTTCACGCCTGAGTTTTGGTTATTAATAAGGAAAGGATTAAAAGTATGGATAGATATATTCAGGGTAGGAATGGTAATAATGGGTCATTAAGCCATATTCTCAGAACGCAGGCTAAAATTCAGGCAGAGGCATTAAGGCAAATCTCAATTAAAGCTTCTGGTTTCATCAACCATGATGAAGTGCGTTATTCTTTTTTAAAGAATGTCGAAGCCTTTACCGAAGCTCAGCTTGAATGCATTGAGAGCGGTCGTTCACATGCGGAGAAAACGCAGGCGCTGGCCTATTTAAGAGAAGAGCAGGATTACCTTGAGAAACAAATAGGCTGGCTTGAATCTAAACAGGTACAACCCGCAGCGTCTGTAGAAGTACGAATTATAAATGGGGTGTTATCTTATGTTGTGAAAAGTATTGGACTCGTTGGGGGGATACTTGAAGTCGTATCAGGTAGCGTGATCCTTTGGGCTGGCTCACCGACTGTAATAGGTTCAGTTTTTGGAGTTATGCTTATAGCTCATGGATATAATAATATTATTGAAAATTATTATAGCTTATTCTTGAATGACGATAATGCTATAGGTCCAATGACTTACGTATATGGTGAGGCGGCAAATTTATTAGGTTATGATAGAGCATATGGGAAATTAGCATTTGCTGGAATGGACCTCATTCTATCAGCAACAGGTTTACTCTCTATGAAGCTCTTACCTGATGCCTGGAGACTAATTCGTTATCTTCCATCTGACTATGAAAGAAATTTTAGAACGATGAGTGCATTGGAATTGTCTTTGGAGATTGCTATAGATTCCGCAACTCTCTATTCAGGGAGTCAAGTCTACTTTTCATTACCAGAAAGTTCTTACCAGCCTCCAGTTCCATTCAATGATTATTAGTTGCGACAGGAAATAACTGTGATATATTACCACTAAGAAACAAACCTTTAAATATTGAGCATTCAAATGAGTGAAGATGAAATTATCAAAATAATGTATGAAAAAAAGTTTTCAAAAAAACAGATCGATAACTTACTAAAAGTTTCAAAAAAATATTCAACATCACTATATGAAATGGTGTCTGAACTATCTCAGCGCTTCCCTCGCTCAATGTTTATACACTTTTTTATATTGTTCCTCGCGGTTTTCTCCTATATTCGCTATAGCCATGAGCATGGTCATTCTTTGGGAGGAGCATTAGCCTCAGTTATTACTTTAGGAGCAACATACATTGTGCTTAATTTTTTTGCACCACTTCTTCAGGGATACAAAGCAAGGAAAGTGATTAGAGAAATTCATAAAAACAAACCCCGAAATAACGCACTCTCTTAAAGGTTCTCAAACTGAAATGTATTTTGCAATAAATTGATGTGAGAATTAAGCGGTGTAATATCAATTCGAGAGCTAAATAATGAATGAAAATAAACTAATCGAAATAATGTATGAGGAAAAATTCTCGACAAAAAACATTACAAAACTTAAAAAATTATCAGAAAAGTATTCGACCTCGTTATATCATATAGTTTCAGAACTGTCGCAGCGTTTTTTCAAATCCCTGTTTCTACATATCCTGTCTTTCGTTATGTTGTTTCATACATACTTACGTTATATTGAACAGCATGGGCATAATATTGCCATGTTCATTGGATGCCTTGGCACCTTAGCTATTACTTATATCGTTCTTGATTTTATTGCGCCGTTACTCAGGGGATATAAAGCAAGAAAAGTTATGAAAGAGATTAAAAAAAGAACCCGATCATTATCTTAACGTAGGTTTATTTTAAAGCTTGAACTTTCGATAAAGCATTCGGCAACGCTGTTGCAATACTGTCGACGAGCTTGCACGCCGTTTATATCGCTCAATTTCCATGCAACTATGAATGGTTTACATTACTTGTTATTCATACTTATTACTCTATAGTAATAGTGCAACTGATTTGCGTGATATCTTGTTCGCTATATACTTTCTGTGTTTAATGTTTATTATAATCGACTTAGTTGCTCCATTAATTGAAGCATATAAGGCAAGTGATTAAAACAATTCACATGTTTCAAACCTGTCGATGACTTATTCTGCATATCTATGATCCTTGCGCATTATCGACCGATAGCGAAGATAAGGCCATAGGCCAGCTTTACGAGTTTGAATTGTGTACACACGGACTTATCCTTCAGGCTGGCAGAGATGTAAATTGATAAACAGATCTGCAACATTACCGCGAACGTTATAAACCCCCACCCCAGGCTCCGTGCATTAGGTGACGTCCAAAAAGGGGTTTGTAGAAACATTATTCCAGAAAAAGCAAAATGTGACTCCCTGAACGCTTTCCACGCTGCGCGACAAAGTTTACGATGGAGAACTGATTGATTAATCTTATGAGCGGGGGAGTCTGCCTTTAGTTCTTGCACGATTATCATAAGTTCTTTTCGGCTAAATATATTGTTTTCAATTTTTTCTTTCACCGCATCACTGACTGGTTTCATTATCATTCATTTGAGTTAAGTTAGTCCTAACTTGTTAAATATTGGCAACAGGAAATTATTAAAATTCAGACAGTCTAAAAACACGAAAAAAAACTTTATTTCGAACATTACCTTGAACTAAATACTGTGATATATTTACTCATGATTTCTCTTGTGAATATTGATTATGAGAATAAGTGATAGCGAATTAATTAAAATAATGTATATGATGAAATTTTCAAGAAAACAGATTAACGATTTAATATCGTATTCTGAAAGATATCAAATGTCATTATATTGTACTATCCATGAAAATTCACGACGTTTCGTAAGGTCTGTATTCATGCATCTTTTAACGTTTTCATTTATTTTGCTCGGTCATTTTCTGCTTAACGAAAACAATGGAACCGTTTTAGGAAGAAGTATATTCTCTCTGAGCATATTAATCCTTACATATACAATATTTAATATACTCGCGCCATTACCTTTAGGATATAAGGCCAGAAAAGTCATAAAGGCAGTAAAGAAAACCCATTACAAAGATTAAAATATCATTTGACACCCACCAAATTCGAATCAGCCATACATAAGAAAAAATGAATGAACGAAAGCAAAGTTATAGAAATAATGTATGAGATGAAATTTTCAACTAAACAGATTAATACATTGAAGAAACTTTCTGCACGATACTCCACCTCGCTCTATGTTACCGTCCATGAGCTTGCCGGGCGTTTTTTCAGATCGTTATTCATTCATATCTTTTCATTTGCAATGGTGTTCCATTCATACATCTACCATAGTGAAATTAGGGTGTATAGCTTAGGAGGGCTAGTTCTCTCCATCATTACTTTGGCGATTGCATTTTTATATTTGATTTATTTGCTCCATTAGTTCAAGGATACAAAGCCAGAAAAGTCATCAAAACAATCCAGAAAAACCACCGCCTTAATAGTTAAACAATGCAACATTAAGGAGTTACCTTTTACTCCCCACAATAAATACCGCCCCCAAACTGTCATTCAAAGCGATTACAACGTCAGTATACACGTCTACGCCTTACTCCGTAAAATAAAAGGATTCATATAAATAATAAAAACAACCGACATATACTAAAACAATATAATTAATAGACCTCAGTTGGTTAACTTTATTTCCTCAGTAAGTCACAGCCTAAACAAGCTCTTCTTACTCGATGTCCGTTTGCGTACGTTGAGTTCCTTAATCAAAAAACGTATTAAATACGGCCTTCTGTATTAGATGCTATGAAAATAGCCTCGAACACGGAAGTTCATATCACGTAAATTAAGGAAAGGATTTTTACATGCCAACACCGTGTTATATCTCTATCAAAGGACAAACCCAGGGTCTGATTACTGACGGCGCGTTTACCGCAGAATCTGTGGGCAACATTTACGTCCAGGGTCACGAAAACGAGATGCTGGTGCAGGAATTCAGCCATAACGTTACCGTCCCGACCGATCCTCAGTCTGGACAGCCTTCAGGCCAGCGCGCGCACAAGCCGTTCATCTTTACCGTAGCGCTGAACAAAGCCGTTCCGCTGATGTACAACGCACTGGCCTCTGGCGAAATGCTGCCAGAAACCGAGCTGCACTGGTATCGCACCTCTGTTGAAGGCAAGCAGGAGCATTTCTTCACCACCCGCCTTACCGACTCCACCATTGTGAATATCGACTGCACGATGCCGCACTGCCAGGACGACACCAAACGCGAATTTACGCAGCTGGTTAAAGTCTCTTTAGCGTATCGCAAAATCGAATGGGAACACGTTTCAGCAGGCACTTCAGGTGCTGACGACTGGCGTGCACCGCTGGAAGCATAAGGTTTTATCCACAGCATTCCTCCCTGACGGGCGGAATGCTTTTTTTTGAAAATCGGGAGGGTCAAATGTCTTTAAAAGGTTTGCGTTTTACGCTGGATGTTGATGGTCAAGAGTCAGACACCTTTGCTGTCGTCAGTTTTCAGCTGAATCAAAGTCTTTCTTTCCCGTTTTTCATGACGGTTACCGCTGCCAGCCGGTCATTTGATCTGGAAGCAAAAAACCTGCTCGAAAAGAGTGCCTCGCTGACCATCTGGCAAGGACTTAATGCCTTGCGTGAGGTGAAAGGCGTCGTCGCCAGCTTCGCTATGAAAGAAAACAGCGACTGGCAAATTCAGTACCAGTTTAAAATCCAGCCGCCGTTGTGGCGCTGTGGGCTACGTAAAAATTTTCGCATCTTTCAGCAGCAAGATATCAAAACCATTTCCGCTACCCTCCTCGATGAAAACGGCGTCACCGAATGGCTTCCTGCGTTCAATGAAACCCACCCTGCGCGGGAATTTTGCGTTCAGTACGGCGAATCTGACCTGGTATTTTTATCGCGCCTGTGGGCTGAAGAAGGGATTTTCTTTTACGACAAGATTTTGCCAGAGTGCGATGAGCAGAAACTGGCGCTGTGTGATGATGTATCCGGCCTGACAGCAATAGCAGATGCATTTCCGTTTAATCCGAATACCAGTACCCAAACGATAAATGAATGCATTAACGCATTCCATTACGAAGCTAACGTTCGTCCTTCATCCCTCATTAGCCAGGATTACACCTTCAAAATGCCGGGATGGCAGGGGCAGTACGCCCAGCAGGGCGCAAATCTAAATAATCAGTTCACTCAATACGAGATTTTTGATTATCCGGGCCGCTTTAAGGATGAATCACACGGAGAGGCCTTTAGCCGCTACCAGATGGACGGCCTGCGCAACAATGCGGAGAAAGCTAGCGGTTGCAGCAACTCCCCGCAGCTATACCCCGGCACACGATTCACGCTGCAAAACCACCCGCAGGAAACGCTCAACCGCGAGTGGCAGGTCGTGAGCAGCCTGCTTTCCGGCGAACAGCCCCAGGCGCTGCACGACAGTAAGGGGGCCGGGACCACACTGCGTAACCAGTTCACCGCCATCCCTGCCGACCGAACCTGGCGCTCTCAACCGCTGGCAAAACCTAAAGTCGATGGCCCGCAAAGCGCCGTCGTCACCGGGCCAGCGGGTGAAGAAATTTTCTGCGACGAACATGGCCGGGTGCGGGTCAAGTTCCACTGGGATCGCAACAGCCCGAAAAGCCCTGAAGACACCTCCTGCTGGGTGCGCGTATCCCAGGCATGGGCGGGCACGGGCTTCGGCAACCTCGCCATTCCCCGCGTAGGCCAGGAGGTGATTGTTGATTTTCTCAACGGCGATCCGGATCAGCCCATCGTGATGGGCCGTACCTATCATCAGGACAATCGCTCTCCGGGCGGGTTGCCCGGCACAAAAACCCAGATGACCATTCGCTCAAAAACCTATAAAGGGGACGGGTTTAACGAGCTGCGCTTTGAGGACGCCACGGGAAATGAGCAGCTGTACATGCACGCTCAGAAGAACATGGTGACGGAGGTGCTCAATGACCGGACCACAACGGTTAATCACGATCACAACGAAACGGTAAAGAACAATCAGTCGGTTACGGTGGTTGTTGGTCAGACGGTCAACGTGGGCAGCAAGAAAGAAGGCGGTCATGACCAGAAAGTGACCGTAGCTAACGATCAGACGATCACGGTGGAAAATAATCAGACGCTGGATGTGTTGCAGGATCGCGCAAAGACCGTGGGCGGCAATCAGACGGCGACGATTACGGGAAATGATACCGAAACCGTGATGCAGGATCGAAGCATTACGGTGCAGAAGAACTTCACTCTTGATGTGACTAACGCCACCTGCATTACCTCGGGCGACAAAATCCAGCTGATCTGCGGGGCCAGCTCTATCACGCTTGAAAGCAGCGGGAAAGTAACGATCGCGGGTACGGAGTTTGATTTTAGCGCCAGCGGACCGGCCAATATCAAAGGCAAAGACGTTTACATCAACTGAGGCACGAGAAATGGAATTTCGCAATCTGACGCCGTTCTCAGTGATGGAGTACGCGATGGATGACAAACAGGATGAACGTCACCACGCGATCGTCATGAAAATTGGCTTTCGCCTGGTCAAGGGCGACGATGGCCGGTGGTCGACACGGCTGATCGAAAATCCGGCGCTGCCGTTATGCCTGACCGATGAATTCTCCGGAGAGATCAACCTTTCACCTGTTTTGCGTGAAAGCGATTTGGCACCTTTCAAACCCGCGTGCGACGTCATCGTTAATGGAACAGCCTACACGCCGGGCGGTGAGGCCAGTCCGGAAATGACCGCAGCTGTGCTGATACGCGCCTCTGATGGAAAAGTGCTACTCGATAAAAAGCTGCGCATCAGCGGAAGACGTTTTTATCGTCAACAGCCGTTAACCCAGCGGTGGTATAAAACGGAGCCAGAGCCTTTTACCTCTTTGCCTCTGGATTATCGTTATGCTTTCGGCGGCGAATGCCGGATAGAGGCTGACAGCGAATATGCCGATCGTATTCCGCATGAGTTTCTGCTGACTGACGCGCAGCGCAATGAGCATCCCGAGAAAAACAACCCGCCGCTGGCGCATACTGTTTGCCCGCTAAATCCTCTTGGCCTGGGCTATATGCCGTCCTGGTATCTCAATGCCTGCGACCTGCGGGAAGCAGAGGCTCCGCAGATAGCTTCGCCTGACGCCCCTTTTACTCTTGAGCATTTTTTGGATGTTTGCAGCGGCGAAGCGGACTGGTCTGCCGCTGCATTCCAACCCGCCGGTTTTGGTGCGGTGGGCCGCACCTGGCAACCCCGACTGCCGCTGGCCGGAACTTACGATGAAAACTGGCTTAAAAAACGCCACCCCGCGCTACCGGAAGATTTCAACTTCAGGTACTGGAATTGCGCACCGCAGGATCAGCAAATTCCGTTCCCGGCCCCGGGCGCAACAGTCATCCTGAGCGGCTTTCGTCCGGACGGCGATATTACTTTTGCCTTACCCAACAATCAGGCCCTAATCCTGCTGCGGATGCAGACGGGTGAAATGGTACCTCAGCTCATGTGGACCGATACGTTACTCATTGATACCGAAGCGCTAACCGTCGAACAGACCTGCCGTTATGTGCTGCCCGTTAAGTCATCAGTACGGGTTATGGAAGCCCGTTATCACATTTCAGGAGAATAAGGATGGCGGAGAATTATATTGCCCGTCAGGACGGAGCATGGACAGTAATCAGCCTGACCCCGGATGTCTGCAAAACCCCTATCGGCCCCGTTACGCCCCCAATCCCCTACCCTGTTACCGCCAGCCTTAACGAAGCCGTACTGACGGTGCCGTCCGTTAACGCGAATAATCGTCCGGTGCTGGTTCTCGATCAGAGCTTTGTTCCCACAACAAAAGGCGATGAACCCGGTGTGGCAAAGGGAATCAAAAGCGGCACGGTAGGCGATATTTGCGAACCCCTGGCGCACAGCACAACCTTTTTCGCTGGCGGAAAGTCGGTGCTTCGACACTTCGATACCTTCTGGATGAACGCCCGAAATACCACCGGCATCATTATAGGCCAGCCGCCTGCGCCAAATGTGTCCGGGAGTCAGGCGGATCCTGAGGCTGAACCTGAAACGGAGGATGAAACGTCATTTTTTGATGGTCTTTTTGGCGATTTCTTTAAAGACAAAACACCCGATGGGGTGATTAACAGCAAGATGACCGGTGCCATGATGTACGGTGCGATTAATTACAATACAACAGCGGAAGCAGCGCGAGCTATGGCAGGTGAAATTGGGGGGGAGGCCCTTCAAACCTTTAACGCCATGGATACACCTGAAAATGAGGGGTTAAGGACTGCCGCGCAAAGTATGCTCATGGTCCACTCGCTCAGAACCGCCGGCAGCGCGCACATGGATGGTGCGAACATCAAAGAAAAACCAGCGGCAAAAGCCGGCGAAGGTGAAGAGTTCGACGTAAAGTGCCTCACCTCTTGCAGCGATCCGGTTGATGTTGTTTCGGGCAGTATGATCCAGCAGCTCAATGTTCTGCATATTCCCGGCACTTTGCCTCTGACCCTTTCACGGCTTTATCGCTCGCGGAGGGCTAAAAAGGGTCTTTTCGGGAAGAGGTGGACTGATGACTGGTCTCAGTCTCTGGCTGTACAAGGCGACAGCCTGCACTTCACCGATCACGAAGGCGTAGTACTCAGCTATCCCCTGCCGCAGGATGGGATATTTAAGGATGTCGCACACGGCCGTCAGGTCTGCTATCGCCTGTCCGGAAACATGCGCGACGAGCTGACCCTTTTCGACCGTCGCTCACAGCAAACGCGTGTGTTTTCCCCGGCTGGCCCGGGCATTTACCACCTCTCTGCTATTCACGACAGCTATCACAACCGCATCGATTTCCTGCGCACGGATGGCCTGCTGACAGAAGTGCGCCACAGCGACGGCTACGCGCTTTCGCTCAGCTGGCAACAGCAGCAGCAGCTGATGAGCATTGACCTTATCGAACCGCAACAGCAGCGCCTTGCTACCTGCCGTTATGACAGCCAGGGTTTTCTCGCCGAATGCGACACCTTCCAGTTCACCCATCTGTGGCATGAATATTCCCCGGAAGGCTTGATGACCCGCTGGCGGGACACCGCAGAAACGCAGGCGGATTACCGTTACGATGCCGCAGGCCGCGTCACCCATGTCTCCACCCCGCAGGGCTACTACAACGACCGCTTCCTTTATAACGATGCAGAGCAGTGCACCACCTATCTGGATGCGGAAGGGGGTGAATCCCGCTTCTGGTACAACGACGACGGGCTGGTCATCCGCAGCCTCGACCCGCTGGGGCGGGAAGAACTCTCGGTCTGGGAGAACACGCAGCTTCAGTCCCGGACCGATGCGCTGGGGCGCAAAACGGAGTACCGCTACAGCGATGACGGCGATATCCGCCAGGTCTCCCTGCCCGGGGGCTTCAGCCTGCTGTACGACTACAACGAACGGGGCCAGCTCACCCGCCTGACCACACCGG
>NZ_JAKCMV010000018.1 GCF_021440515.1 Enterobacter asburiae
TCTAGCACACCTTAAGAAACAAATTCATTACAATCGTGTAATGTACATAGCTGTATTACATTTACGTCATCTTCCCCACAGGTTGATTATTTTTATATATGATCATAAGGACATCTTTTATGTACCTCAGAAGGTAATTACACATGAATATATTAATCACGACCACTGCGTTTACAGCTTTATTTTGTGGGGCAGCTTTTGCTCAGTCCAGTGATATTGCCCATGAAGCACATCGATTTGTTAATAATGCCTCAGCCGTCAGTCATGTGAATTCCTCGACGCATGAAAACTTACCGGACAGGGTTAATAAAAACAACACGCCCTCATTCTCTGAAATGAATGAACATGAAAGGGCCATTGTTGCTCATTCATTTATGAACAACAGCGCGTCCTATGCGCATCAGAAAATGATTGAGGAACATAAAAAAATGCTGTCCGGCAGTGATGCAAATTCAAAGACCTCGTCTTCTTCTTTTAACGAACTGAATGCCGGAGAAAAAGCCGCTCTCGTGCATGAGCAGGTCAATAATGCCGGTGCGGAAGCACATCAGACGCAGGCAAGAAAGCTTCGCGGGCTGTATTCGACCAGGTAACTGCAGGCGGGTTAGTGCTTAGCGTCAGGTGCGCAGCAGGGCTTTACTGACGGGTTACGTAGCAGGACATGAGCCCCATATTGCTCTGCCGTAACCTGTTTCAGTCCCGTTAATCATCACCGTCGGGCTGGTCATACAGTTCCCAGAGCTTCAGGAGCAAACGGGAAACAAGATATGTTACAAAAATGACGACCATCAACGGTGCTCCCGATTAACTGACAGATGACACGCCTCCTGAAAACCCCTAGCATACGCCGCAGTGTTCATGCTAACGGCGAATTCCAGTAAATGTATTCTACCGATGTCGTAAAAGAAAATGCCTACCTTTCAGCCACCCGCTCGGGGCTGGAATCGAACGAGATCGCTACTCTTCAGCGCTCCTTGCCTTCCCGGTTTAATCTGCGGCATTTGAAAAAAAATGAATCATTAAAACTCGTACTGCAAAAGAAAGCGGGAAAATCACGTGTCGTGGCCTATAAATTTACGTCCGGTTCATTTAATTACACGGCGTATCGTATATCAGATAAAAAGTTCTATAACCTTTCCGATACTTCCGGGAAAGGCAGTCTCGATTATCCGTTACCGGCCACAGCAAGACTCAGTTCGCCTTTCAATCCTGCAAGACTTAACCCGGTATCGGGAAAAGTGAGTCCCCATAATGGCATTGATTATTCCATGCCCATGAACACGAAAATAGTCAGCGTCATCGACGGAAAAATCACCCGGGCCGAATACAACAGTACCATGGGATATTTTGTTGAAGTAACGGGAAAAGCCGGTGTTAAAACTCGCTATCTCCACCTCAATAAAATACTCGTTACTAAAGGGGCCAGGGTTACACGGGGAGGTGCTATTGCGTTATCCGGTAACAGCGGACGTTCATCCGGTCCTCATCTGCATTACGAGCTGGTCATCAATAACAACCCTGTTAACTCTCTGGCGTTCCGGGCAGCGGCACCCGCTGATAACAAACTCGAACAGCATGCCTTTGCGCATGCCAGAGACTACGAACGATACCTGGACTGATAACGGGACCGCGACGCGGCCCCGTCTGCCGGATTAATTTTTTTTATCGTTTTCACTTCCGTGATGTTGATGATCTCCATGCCCTCCGTGGCCGTGGAAAAGATGCATTAGCGGGCAGACCAGCAATAACAGATATGGCCAGTAACCTGCCACATGTGACCAGTGTTCGCGCAGGAGGGCAAATGCCGCGATCGCGGCGACAGCAATAAGCGCATAGGTGGTACTTTTCATACTGGACTCCTTCTGTTCGTAACTGACCCTTCACTCAGTGTTATTTCCCGAGCCTGACACTTTTCAGACGCAACGCATTCACAATGACGCTGACGGAGGAAAGAGCCATGGCCGCCGCCGCAATAACTGGCGACAGCAGTATTCCATACACAGGATAAAGCAGACCTGCAGCCACAGGCACGCCAAGTGCGTTGTAGATAAATGCAAAAAACAGATTCTGACGGATATTTTTCATGGTGATCTCTGACAGATGACGGGCCCTGTTCAGTATCATCAAGTCGCCTTTGAGAAGGGTGACTCCGGCACTTTCAATTGCCACATCTGTACCCGTTCCCATGGCTATACCCACGTCAGCCGCTGCCAGCGCCGGGGCATCATTCACACCGTCTCCGGCCATCGCAACCACATGGCCAGACTCTTTCAGTCGGGTTATCACTGCTTTTTTGCCATCCGGCAGAATTCCGGCTTCAACCTCATCTATTCCCAGTTTCCGTGCGACTGCTTCAGCAGTAAGCTGGTTATCCCCGGTGAGCATAACGATGCGGATCCCCGCCTGACGCAAAGCTTTAAGCGCATCCGGCGTGGTTGTTTTCACGGGATCCGAGATAGCTATCAGGCCTGCAAGGTCCCCGTCTGTGGCCACATAGATAACGGTAGCGCCTTCCATCCGCAACGTATCCGCAACGGCCTTTTGATTATCAATAACTATACTGTTTTCCTGCATAGCCAGTTCATTACCAATAACAACCCGTTGACCTTCGACATCGCCTGAGACACCTTTACCCGACGGTGCATCGAAATGAGTGACTGCGGGTATTGCGATCCCCTTTTCCTGTGCTGCTTTAACTACTGCCATACCCAGCGGATGCTGCGAGCCTTTTTCCACTGCGGCTGTTACACGCAAAAGAGATGTTTCCCCACCCGGATTGAGACTGATAATCCCTGTCACCGTAGGCGAACCTTCCGTGAGCGTGCCTGTTTTGTCGACAACCAGCGTGTCCACTTTTTCAAGACGCTCAAGGGCTTCGGCATTCCTGATTAACACCCCGGCCTGGGCTCCTTTGCCCACCCCCACCATTATCGACATCGGCGTGGCCAGCCCCAGCGCGCAGGGACAGGCAATAATCAGGACCGACACAGCCGCAATGAGACCGTGCGCCATCCTGGGCTCGGGCCCCCAGACAGACCAGATCACGAAAGCAACAACCGCGATAAGTATCACCAGAGGAACAAACCAGCCTGAAACGCTGTCAGCCATTCTCTGGATGGGGGCACGCGAACGCTGTGCATCAGCGACCATCTGAACAATTCGTGAGAGCATTGTTTCATCACCGACTTTCTCTGCACGGATGATGAGACTCCCTGTCTGATTAATGGTCCCCCCGATGACAGGGTCACCCTCCGTTTTGGTAACCGGCATAGATTCCCCGGTCACCATCGATTCATCAACGGTTGTTTTGCCTTCGATCACGATACCGTCGACCGGAATACTCTCTCCAGGTCTGATGCGGAGCTTATCGCCAGGCAGGACATCTTCCGCATTAATATCCGTTTCATGACCGTCATGATCCAGCCGTCTGGCGGTTTTGGGGGCAAGGTTCAGAAGCGCAGTAATGGCGCCTGAGGTTTGTTCCCGTGCCCGCAGCTCAAGAACCTGTCCCAGCAGAACAAGCACCGTAATAACTGCTGCGGCTTCAAAATAAACGGCCACCAGGCCATCCATGTTTCTGAACGATGCAGGAAACCAGGAGGGGAAGACGGTTGCAATGACGCTGTAAACCCAGGCTACGCCGGTCCCCATTGCAACAAGGGTAAACATATTCAGGGAGCGGTTACGTAACGACATTCCGGCCCGGGCGAAGAATGGCCAGCCACACCACAACACGACAGGGGAGGCCAGAAGCAGCTGCAGCCATGTGTTGTACTGTGGCGGTACTGTATTCCTCAACTCGGGAAACAGATGAGATCCCATTTCGAGTACCAGAACCGGAAACGCCAGCAACAACCCCAGCCAGAAGCGTCTTGTCATGTCGTGAAGTTCATCACTCGGCCCCGTGGATGCCGTAGCTACGAGCGGCTCCAGTGCCATTCCACAGACAGGACAGCTTCCGGGACCACTGCGGCGTATCTCCGGGTGCATCGGACATGTCCACACACCTTCAGAATTCTCTTTTTCCGCCTGGTGGTGAGGCTGTTTTATCTGATCAGGGCTGACTTCGTGATGATCGTGGTGATGGTGATGGGAATGTTCACTGGCATCTTCGGTAAGATAACGATCGGGATGGGCTTTAAATTTACTCTCACAGCTGGCGGAGCAGAAATAAAGTTGATGGTCCTGGTATCGAATGCTGCTGTGCGCCCTGTCGGGCAGGATGGCCATCCCGCACACGGGATCTCTCACCTTATGCAATACGTGGCCCTCGTCCGGGGATAATGTCTGCTCAGAAGCAGTCTGGTTGTTGTGTTGCACTGCATTGTCATTTTTCACAGTAACTCTCCTTATGCATACCGAAGCATCTTCTGTCTTCAGGGTATGTCATGGATGCGATTACCACGAATATCGCCGGCACAGGAGTGCCTGCTACCGGCGTCCCGTTATCAGCCGTTCCGCTGACTATTCGATTCGCTGGAAGACTTTTTTACTTCCATCCGGTGAGAATGCGATAACATCGTAAGCCTCTTTTCGGGCTCCCATCTCCATTCCAGGACTTCCTGCTGGCATACCGGGGGTGGCGAGACCGTATATACCTGAACCAGACTGCATTGCCTTATGTATCGTTGTCGCAGGCACATGGCCTTCAATGATCAAATTACCGGCAACCGCGGTATGACAACTTCGCAGTCCTGCAGGAATAGCATGCTTTTCTTTCAGGGCTGACAGCGCCTGATCATTCATGACGTGAGTTCGTACTTCAAACCCGTCTTTTTCCATCGCCTTGCCCCACAGGGAACAACAGCCACAGTTTTCAGATTTGTACATATCAATCACTTTTTCACTCGCCATCGCGGGCAGTGAAAGGCCGAGAGCCAGCGCCATCAGAACCACTTTTTTCATACTCACCTCTGTATATTATCGATTTAAACCCTGACGTCAGGGTGAATCAGTAAAGAAGGACACCCACAGGGGGTGCCCTTTCAGGTTCAGGACACGCTTTTTTTATGTCTGCGCAGCCAGATTAATTTGTAGGCGGCAGGAATAATGAACAGGGACAGCAGCGGAGCCGTGATCATCCCACCAATCATGGGTGCCGCGATACGGCTCATGACTTCTGAACCTGCACCGGTTCCCCAGAGTATTGGCAGCAGACCCGCAATGATCACCGCCACGGTCATGGCTTTCGGCCGGACACGCAGTACGGCACCATGATAGAGGGCTTCATCAAGGCCTTCCGGTGTGAACGTCTCTTTACGGGACAATTCCGGGTGCGCTTCAATGGCATGACGCAGATACATCAGCATGACCACGCCAAACTCTGCTGCCACCCCGGCCAGAGCGATAAACCCCGTTCCGGTTGCGACAGACATATGGAAGCCCTGCCAGTACAGGAACCATATCCCGCCAACCAGGGCGAACGGCAGGCTCATCAGGATCAGCAGGGCTTCATCAACCCGGCGGAATGCCAGATACAACAGGATGAAGATGATCATCACCGTCATCGGCACCATCAGCTTCAGTTTCTTGTTGGCATGCTCAAGCAGTTCAAACTGTCCGGAGAATGACACGCTGGTACCCGGTCTCAGTTTCACTTTCTGACTGATCGCCGTTTTAATGTCATTAACCACCGACACCATATCCCTGCCGCGCGCGTCAATGTAAATCCAGCTGGCTGGACGGGCATTTTCCGTTTTCAGCATAGTCGGCCCGGAAACGACCTTAATATCCGCAACATCGCCCAGCGTGATCTGCTGCTTCATCGGGGTCAGGATCGGCATCTGTTTCAGGGCCTGCGGGCTGTTCCGGTAATCCTGCGGATAGCGGATATTAATCGGGTACCGGGCCACGCCTTCAACCGTTTCCCCTACCGTCGCGCCGCCGATGGCTGATGAGATGAACAGCTGCACATCGCCCACCGTCATTCCGTAGCGGGAGGCTTTTTCCCGGTTGATATCCACATCAATGTAGCGCCCGCCTTCCAGTCGCTCTGCGAGAGCAGACACTACGCCGGGTACGGTTTTGGCGACCGCTTCGATACTCTGCGCCGTTGCATCGATATCGGACAGAACCGTTCCGGACACCTTGATACCTATCGGGCTTTTGATCCCGGTTGAGAGCATATCAATACGGTTACGGATTGGCGGCACCCAGAGGTTTGCCAGCCCCGGTAAACGGACGGTCCTGTCGAGTTCTTCAATAATCTTGTCAATCGTCATGCCTGGACGCCACTGATCCTCAGGTTTGAGCTGGATCGTGGTTTCAACCATTTCGAGCGGTGCGGAATCCGTGGCGGTCTCTGCTTTACCGGTCTTGCCAAATACAGAGGCCACTTCAGGAACGCTTTTGATTAACTTGTCCGTCGTCTGCAGGAGCGCTGCAGCTTCAGCCGGAGAGACACCCGGCAGGGTCGACGGCATATACAACAGGTCGCCCTCGTTAATCTTCGGCAGAAACTCACCGCCCACCTGGCTCAGCGGCCAGATAACGGTGAAAATGGACAAGGCCGCAACCAGCAGGGTTGTTTTTGGCCAGTGGAGAACCCGCAACAGCAATGGATGATACGCTTTGATCAGTACCCGGTTCAGGGGGTTACTGGTCTCTGCAGGAATTTTCCCCCGGATCCAGAATCCCATCAGAATCGGAATGACGATGATGGCCAGCGCGGCCGCGCCCGCCATGGAGTACGTTTTCGTGAATGCCAGCGGGCCAAACAGACGTCCTTCCTGACCTTCCAGGGTAAAGATAGGAATAAAGGACAGGGTGATGATCAGCAGGCTGATAAACAGTGCGGGTCCCACTTCAACGGAGGCATCGGTAATCACCTTCCAGCGGGTGGCGTTGTCAATCTGTTCACCCGGATGCTGATGATCCCACTCCTCAAGCCGCTTATGCGCATTCTCAATCATCACAATGGCGGCATCCACCATCGCACCGACGGCAATCGCTATCCCTCCCAGCGACATGATATTGGCGTTCAGTCCCTGGAAGTGCATGACGATAAAGGCGATACACAGACCAAGCGGCAGAGAGATAATCGCCACCAGGGCAGAACGTACGTGCCACAGGAACAGGGCACAGACGATGGCCACCACGATAAACTCTTCCAGAAGTTTGGAACTGAGGTTATCAATCGCCCGGTCGATGAGCTGGCTGCGATCGTAGGTGGTCACGATTTCAACGCCTTCCGGCAGGCTGGCCTTCAGCGTCTCAAGTTTATCCCTCACTGCCGTGATAACGTCGCGTGCATTTTTACCCGACCGCAGGATCACCACGCCGCCAGCGACTTCGCCCTGGCCGTTCAGCTCGGCAATACCACGCCGCATTTCAGGCCCGGTCTGCACGCGGGCAACATCCCGCAGATAAACCGGCACGCCGTTCTCGCCTGTTTTCAGGACGATGTTATTAAAATCATCAATGCTCTGAAGATAACCGCTGGCACGGACCATATACTCAGCTTCGGCCATTTCAACGGATGAGCCACCGGCCTCCTGGTTAGACGATTCAAGGGCCTGTTTCACTTCGGGCAGGCTGATACCATACTGAGACAATTTTACCGGATTGACCTGAATCTGGTACTGTTTCACCACGCCGCCAACCGAAGCGACCTCAGCCACGTTCGGGATGGTTTTCAGCTCAAATTTCAGGAACCAGTCCTGCAGAGAACGCAGTTCTGAAAGGTCGTGTTTTCCGCTGCGATCGACAAGGGCATATTCAAATATCCAGCCCACCCCCGTGGCGTCCGGACCGATTTCAGAACTCACACCGGCGGGCAGTTTTCCCTGTACCTGGTTCAGGTACTCCAGCACGCGGGAACGGGCCCAGTACAGATCGGTGCCGTCTTCAAAAATGACATACACATACGAATCACCGAACTGTGAAAAACCACGCACGGTTTTTGCGCCAGGCACGGACAGCATGGTGGTGGTAAGTGGATAGGTGACCTGGTTTTCTACAATCTGCGGGGCCTGGCCGGGATAGCTGGTTTTGATAATGACCTGCACATCTGACAGGTCAGGCAAGGCATCGACAGGCGTGTTAATAATCGTCCATGTGCCCCAGATGCTGAGAAACAGGGCCCCCATCATGACCAGGAAACGGTTGGCGACAGAGCGCCGGATAATCCATTCAATCATCGTCGTCTCCTCAGTGCCCTGAATGCATATTTACAGGCTGGTCAGACATTGCTGGCATACTGCTTTCTGTTTTTTCAGGGTGGCGCATACGTTCCAGTGCGCCCGTAATATTGGCTTCAGAGTCAATGAGGAACAGGCCACTGACCACCACGGTATCGCCTTCATTCAGGCCGGAGCCGATGCCGGACTGTTGCTGTGACTCATGCAGAACGTGGATCTGTTTCGGCACAAACTTGCCTTCATCATCAACAGTAATCACGCGCTGTTCTTTGCCGGTATCGATAACGGCCTGGCTTGGTATCAGCAGCATCTCCTGGCTTCTGGTATTCAGTTTCAGATAGGCATTCATGCCCGGCTTGAGAAACTCATCCTTATTAGAAACCTGGAGACGGACCTGAAGCGTACGGGTTGTCTGATCCACGCTGGGAAGAATATTCCATTTTTCGACATGGAATGTTTTATCCGGATAAGCCGGTACCGAAATTTCAAACTGCGACGTATCTTTCAGCAGATAGGCGATAGATTCTGGCACTGCAGCGCTGATCCAGACCGGGTCCATTCCCTGAATCTGAGCCACCACCTTATCTTTCGAAATATTCATGCCGGTGCGCAGGTCAAATGCAGTAATGACACCATCAATAGGTGCTTTAATGGTAAAACGGGTCTGAATGCTCCGGGTAGAACGCAGTCTCTGAATATCCTCTTCCGGCATACCTGCCAGGCGAAGCCGTTCCAGAACGCCTTTAATTTGCGTGGAAGTACCACCGGTGCTGGATAACAGAAGGAATTCACTCTGTGCTTCCACCCAGTCCGGAATGGTAATATCGATAAGTGGCGTCCCCTTCTTCACATGATCGCCAATCGTCATGGGGTAGACTTTTTCGACAAACCCGTCAGAACGCGCCTGCACAATAACAAACTGATACTCGTTATAGCTGACATTAGCCGGGATTGTCTGAGAATAATTCAGCATTCCTCGCGTGACTTTTTGCGTTTTTAATCCCAGATTCTGAACCTGGGTTGGGTCGATACGGATCCCGCCACTGCTTTTATCGCCACTGTCATCAGCATATTTTGGCACCAGGTCCATATCCATAAAGGGCGATTTTCCGGGTTTATCAAATTTGGTATCCGGTTTCATTGGGTCATACCAGAAAAGCACCTTTCGTTCCGGTGCCTTTTGTTCTGTTTTTTCTGTCTTTTGTGCTGAGTTTACATACTGCCAGGCAGTAACCGATATCAGCCCCCCTGCTATGAGGCTGCTGATAATTATTGCAGCATATTTTATCTTTAAAGAAGCCATACAATTTTCCGCTAAAAAATCAAAACACCTGGCATATGCGCCTGACGGTTAACTCACACATATACCTATGTGAATGTACAGGCGCACAGGATGTAATCGCTCCGGACAGCCAATCAGGACTGCGTCACGTTAATGCTTTTGAGTAAGGAGATATTGCCCTGCTGAATAAACGAGAAATCGACATGGTTGCCTGTTTTCAGGGCATTAATAGCATCGTCTGCATTAACAAAAGTAAAGCGCATGGTCATTGCAGGCCAGCCCACCGCTGGAATTGCTTCATGCGAAATGGTGATTTTCTTAGTATTCATATCAATGTCTTTAACGACACCGGTGCCCTTGATAACTTGCTGTACCGAAGCATCACTGGCAGTATTCATATCGCCATGCTGATGTGTTTCAGCATGAAGACCGGCAGAAAACATGACAGAGAAGGCACCAAATAAAACGGCTTTAAGTGAATTACGCATTTTAATTTCCTGATTAATTAAATAAATTTACTCTACCCAACCGCCACCCAGCGCGGTAAACAGATTAATTTCGTTAACCTGCCGGGAATAGGTAAGATCGAGAATGGTTTGCTGGGTAGCGAAGAGGGAACGTTCTGCATCCAGCACTTCGATGTAACTGACAGCACCACTTGCATACAATCCTCTGGCACGCTGGAGAGTTATCTGAAGTGAATCAAGATAACGCTGCTGTGACTCAAGTTGCTGGCTAAGGCTGTCGCGCAGCGCAAGCGTGTCGGAAACATCCTTAAAGGCTGACTGAATTTTTTGTTCGTAATTAACCACCGACTGTTGCTGGCGAATTTCAGCCAGCTTCAGATTGGCTTTATTCCTGCCAGCATTAAATATAGGAATTTCAATTTTAGGGATAAAATTCCACATTCCACTTCCTGACGTAAACAGGCTGGACAGCTCCGTACTGCTTGCGGAAAGACCACTGGTCAGGGTAATTGAGGGGAAAAAGGCCGCTCGCGCTGCGCCAATATTGGCATCAGCCGCTTTCAGCTGATATTCCGCTTCCATAATATCCGGTCGCTGCAGCAAAATTTGTGAAGACAGATTTGGTGGCAATTTTACTGGGGCTATCTCCCCGCCTTTCATCCCTTTTTCTGACGGAAGTGCGCGGTACGTTCCCAGCACCAGTTGCAGGGCATTGTTTGCCTGAGCCAGATCGCCTTCTCGTTTGGCTATTTCGGCGCGGGTACTTTCGATTTGTCCTCGCGCCTGTTCAAGTGCCAGAACGTTCGTACTCCCGGTCACGAGCTGCTGCTCAACGAAAGCATAGGACTGTTGATAATTTTTCAGCGTTTCCCGCGCAATACGAAGTTGTTCGTACGCCAGTTGCTGGCTGAAATAGCTTTGTGAAACGTTGGATACCAGCAGGATGTGTACGGCCCGACGGGCTTCTTCGCTGGCAAAGTAGTTCTGGCGATCAGCATCACTCATGTTCTTAAGTTTGCCGAAAAAATCGAGCTCATAGCTGAGCTCCAGTCTCGCGTCGTACTCCTGTGTGGTCGGCTTGTCACCTTTCAGACCACCGCTGTATGTTATCCCGGATGAGGCATTCAGCTGGGGATAACGATCTGCATCCGTGACGTTGAACTGGGCTCGGGCCTCTTCAACCTTCAGGGCAGCCATTCTCAAATCACGGTTATTAGTCAGAGCTTCACCGATCAACCGGGTAACCTGGGGATCGACAAAAAAGTTACGCCAGCCCGTATCCTGATAGCCATTTACCGCTGGCGTCAGGCTGTTATGGGACAGTGAAAACTGCTGGGGTACCGGTGCTGCGGGCCGCTGATATTCAGGCGCAAGCGACACGCAGCCTGCCAGGATGAATATCGTGCTAATGCTGAGTAATTTTAATTTGAACATAACGCTTCTCGTCCAGGCAGACCTGGTAAATGGTTCAAATGAAGTCCAGAGTATTGATAGGGGTACTTTACCTAACGCTCTCTGTTTGCCGGGTGACAGGATAATGACAATGTTGTCATTTTTGCTGTAATCCGTTGATAACGATCGTGGGCGCAATAGAATGACATTAGCAGCCAGCCGGGGAGCAAGATGAAAATATTGATCGTCGAAGACGAAATTAAAACAGGTGAATATCTCAGCAAAGGGCTTACAGAGGCAGGGTTCGTAGTGGATCACGCTGATAATGGTCTTACCGGATATCATCTCGCCATGACAGCCGAGTATGATTTAGTCATTCTGGATATCATGCTACCTGATGTGAACGGCTGGGATATCATCCGCATGCTGCGCACTGCCGGAAAGGGTATGCCGGTCTTACTGCTGACAGCCCTCGGCACGATCGAACATAGGGTCAAAGGACTGGAACTGGGTGCGGACGATTATCTGGTTAAACCCTTTGCGTTTGCCGAACTGCTCGCCCGGGTGAGAACCCTTCTGAGGCGGGGAAACACGATGATCACGGAAAGCCAGTTTAAGGTGGCTGACCTCTCGATTGATCTCGTATCCAGAAAAGTCAGTCGCGCCGGAAACCGCATTGTGCTCACCAGTAAAGAGTTCAGCCTGCTGGAATTCTTCATTCGCCATCAGGGAGAGGTTCTTCCCCGCTCCCTGATTGCCTCTCAGGTCTGGGACATGAATTTTGACAGCGACACTAATGCGATCGATGTCGCAGTAAAGCGACTCCGCGCTAAAATAGACAACGATTACGAGACAAAGCTGATCCAGACAGTCCGGGGCGTGGGCTACATGCTGGAGGTCCCGGATGCATAGCAAACCTTCCAGACGCCCTTTCTCACTCGCTCTGCGGCTGACCTTTTTTATCAGCCTGTCCACGATACTGGCTTTTATCGCATTCACCTGGTTTATGCTGCATTCTGTTGAAAATCATTTTGCCGAGCAGGATGTCAGCGATCTTCAACAAATCAGCACCACACTGAACCGTATACTGCAGTCCCCGGTGGATCCGGATGATAAAAAAATAAGCAAAATAAAGGAATCAATTGCCAGCTACCGCAACGTTGCCCTTTTGCTCCTCAATCCCAGGGGGGAAGTGCTCTTTAGCTCAGCTCAGGGGGCGGCACTACGCCCGGCAGTGAATTCAGCAGATTTTAGCGAGCACAGCCGCGCACGGGATGTCTTTCTCTGGACGGTGGAGGATCCTGCGGGACCGATGGATACCGGGTCCGAAATGAAGATGGAAACATACAGGATTATCGCCTCCTCTGGTCAGGCGATATTTCAGGGCAAACAGCAGAACTATGTCATGCTGACTGGCCTATCCATTAATTTCCATCTCCATTACCTCGATGCGCTGAAAAAGAACCTGATTGCGATTGCCGTCGTGATAAGCCTGTTGATTGTTCTGATCATTCGAATCGCTGTCCGTCAGGGGCACCTGCCCCTTCGTAATGTCAGCAATGCCATTAAAAACATCACCTCCGAGAATCTTGATGCGCGACTGGAACCGACACGCGTTCCCATTGAGCTGGAGCAACTGGTTATCTCGTTCAATCATATGATTGGAAAGATTGAGGATGTCTTTACCCGCCAGGCCAATTTCTCTGCCGATATCGCGCATGAGATCAGAACGCCCATCACCAATCTGGTGACGCAGACTGAAATCGCACTGAGTCAGGATCGAACACAGAGGGAACTTGAGGATGTCCTCTATTCCAGTCTTGAAGAGTATAACCGGATGACCAAAATGGTCAGCGATATGCTGTTCCTGGCACAGGCAGATAATAATCAGCTGATACCTGACAGGGTCATGTTTGACCTCAGAGCGGAAGTCATGAAAGTCTTCGAGTTTTTCGAAGCCTGGGCCGAAGAACGCAATATCACGCTCAAATTTAACGGGATGCCCTGCCTGGTTGAGGGAGATCCACAAATGTTCAGAAGGGCGATCAATAATCTGTTATCCAATGCCCTGCGTTATACCCCGGAGGGACAGGCAATCACCGTCTCAATAAGAGAGCAGGAGAGCTTTTTTGACCTTGTGATTGAAAATCCGGGGAAACCAATCCCTGAAGAGCATTTATCAAGGTTGTTTGACCGTTTTTATCGGGTGGATCCGTCCAGACAACGAAAAGGAGAAGGCAGCGGCATCGGCCTTGCGATTGTGAAGTCAATCGTGGAAGCACATCACGGAAGAGTGCAGGTGGAATCGGACGTACACTCAACGCGTTTTATCTTATCCGTGCCCAGACTGGAGAAAATGATTCCGGACACCCAGTGCTGGGAATAAAGATTTAAATGACAAAGATGTCATTAGCCTGTCATGCAGCAAACAGAAGCCATTCGATATAATTAGTGCAACTTATCAGGAAGGCTGGATTGCTTTATCAATATCCGGCGTCAGTGGACGCCAGGAAATGAATATCCAGTCCCCTCCCGGAGAAATAAACACTTCCGAACCTGTTTCAGTTATGGAACTGAAAACACCGGTTGTACTCCCCCGGACATCACTAATTAAGAAATGGAGAGTTATCATGAAAAATATCGTATTAGCATCCTTGCTGGGCTTTGGCTTAATTTCTTCGGCCTGGGCCACTGAAACCGTGAATATCCATGAGCGGGTCAACAATGCACAGGCACCTGCTCACCAGATGCAGTCTGCTGCGGCTCCTGTCGGGATCCAGGGGACTGCACCTCGTATGGCCGGTATGGACCAGCATGAACAGGCCATTATTGCTCATGAAACCATGACGAACGGGTCGGCGGATGCGCACCAGAAAATGGTGGAAAGTCATCAGAGGATGATGGGAAGTCAGACCGTTTCCCCTACCGGGCCGTCGAAGTCATTAGCGGCAATGAATGAGCATGAAAGAGCTGCAGTTGCCCATGAATTTATGAATAACGGTCAGTCTGGCCCACATCAGGCCATGGCCGAAGCGCATCGTCGCATGCTCAGTGCAGGCTGACGGCGAGGGAAGTATCTGTGCTGTCCTTATTTCCTTGATAGATTTTTCCGTAACCGGATATATGGCAACATCTTTGCCCCCTACAGGGGGCATTTTTATCAGATTCTGCTACAGTTAACGGGCATCAACGCTAAAAGGATATTTTTTATGAAAGCCAGAAACACTTTATTTGCAGTATTAATGTTATCCCTGCCAGCGATTTCAGCAGAACATTCAGAAATGAAAATGACTGATATGTCTACCTCGGCTTCGTCACAGGAATATATGGCTGGCATGAAAGACATGCATGACAAAATGATGGCTGCCGTAAATGAGTCCGATCCCGACAAGGCTTTTGCGAAAGGCATGGTAGCGCACCATGAAGGGGCAATAGCAATGGCTGAGACCGAGCTCAAATACGGAAAAGATCCGAAAATGAGAAAGCTCGCGCAGGACATCATTAAAGCTCAAAAAGGTGAAATTGAGCAGATGAATAAATGGCTTGATAGTCAAAAGTAAACATTGTAGAAATGTCACGACAAGCGTGATTTTACATCGTTCCTGGGCGCGGGAGTCGGTTAATCTTTATATAATTCAAACCCGATTAATTTCGGGTTTTTACTACTCTGTACTCCGGTCCTTTGTTGAGGACCGGAATATATGCACCTGAGATGCTTATTTAATACATTATCTCGTCATGGATACAATGTCGCTCAGGATCTCAACCAGCTCGCTTCTCTCCTGCGTTCCGTCATGATAGGTTGATCTTGAGATGATTCTTTCTGATGTCATCTGAGGCCAGAATTTATCTAGTACATTATCGGGTTTCATTCCCACAGCCCGGCCGATTATTTTTTTAGCGTCACAGGTGTCCGTAAACGTGACGGCTACACCAGTAATTTCCTCGATAAGATCCGGGCACAGATAGTTTTCTATCTCACGTTTGCGCGTAGCGAAAAATACCTTACCGGCCTCCTCTACTTCTTTTTTACGCTTCTGGATGGACAGAACCTGTGCAGGGTCTCCCCCAATATCGGAGTCCAGAAATACGCACCAGGGAAGCCCCAGATCTTTGGCCAGATTCAATGTAACCCAGTGTTTGACGCTACCACACCCTCCTATGAGGACTGGCACTATTTTCACGTCCTCCAGAGAGGCTGGCAGCGCACCTGACTGTTTTAATGAACTGGCCGCATGCCTCAGGAAAGTAACATCCGACTTTCCCTCTACCAGAACAATCCCCTGCGCCCTTTCCATACCGGTCTCTGGCAGCACCCCCAGGCTTTCAGTGGCTTCCTTCAGCACTGCGTCATCCGGCATTTTTACTACGGGTTCACCCGCCTCATTTCGGGTAACATAACGTACGCCTTCGACAGGGATTAATCCGGCCAGCGCCGGGACATGGGTGGTGACGATAATCTGACGGTGCGGCTGGCCTGCCAGTGCCAGTAACGCTTTCATCAGCATCATCTGATAGTTCGGATGCTGTGACGTTTCAGGCTCCTCTATGGCATAAATCACATTTCTGGGCGTCCCCGCGACATTCTTTTCAGCCTCAGCCCGAAAAAAATTCAACAGGATAAGCCTCCTTATCCCGCTGCCGCGCTTATTGATGGGGATGCCATTTTCCCCGTCCAGGGTGAAATTGAAGGTCCACTTGGGTTTCTCCTTAAATCGTGGAGTCAGTTCACTGGCGAGTTCGGGGGCCATTTCACGTAATTTATCCAGCGTTCTCTGTGCGACATCCAGGACGCTGTCCTGAATCTCATTTTCCAGCGCTGTAATTTTGTCCTGCAGCGCAGCCTGAGCGTCTTTTACGGCCTGCTGTAAGGGGTTTTTAGCTTCGGAATCCCCGTCGCTGCTTTCCCTGTCGGCTTTGAAAATCGCATACGTGGGCAGCAAATCGAGGATCTTACCCCATAATGATTTTGTGTCGGTTCCGAACTCTTTATCGACATCCAGCATAATTTCCGAACAGGTATAGGGGGCTGCGGCTTCCCTGATGGCCTGACGCCATAACGATGCAGTGCGTTTATCCGCCACATTTTTTTCAACTTCTTTTCCCACCGCCTTGAGCTCAGAAATTTTCATGCCCAGTAAATTTCTCAGGGGCTCCTCATCCGGGTGGATGCAGCGGATGCAGGTCTGCTCCGGTTTTCCTGAGGTCGTTGCTTTAAACGTTTTGACGATTTCAAAATTGCCGTCCTCATTCAGCAGATGTTCTGAGGCGAGCGTGGTCTGCACCCTGTCGTCGATCATGATAAAATCGGGCAGGTCATCAAATTCACAGGCTATTTCAAAACGGCCGTCCCCTTCTCTTAGGCTGAAACAGTTCATGTCATTCTTGTCAGCCTTCATTCCTTCTGTTTCAAAAAAAATAGCCAGCGCTTCCAGAAGCGTTGATTTCCCAAAGTCATTACGACCGACAATACCCGTCATGCTTTCATCAATAATGATTTCAGTAGAGTTTCTGTAGCCTCTGAAGTTTTTCAGTTTTAATTTTCTGAGCCGCATATGAAGTCCTGTGTGTAAGAAAGCGTTTTGCTGCAACCTGAATACAAAATATATTTTCAAATGCCTGCCAACAAGCAGGGATAACCGTTATTCAGAATATCTTAACGACATTTCGGGATTATGATCTGGTCGCGCTTTCAGAACTTTACTGCCCCTCAAAACACCGGAAACTAACTTGTGGTTGGTTACATGGCAAAGTTAAAACTCCAGAATCACGGGTAATGATTTCAATGCTTATTATATTTTTTGGAATTGACTCATGAGCTTTATAATTTAAATGATAATAATAACCATTCTTTTATGCGTAATATTTGCTACTGACACTGATGAATTTAAAAGAAGATAGATTTTCATTTACGGATTATTTCCTAAATTCATCGATAATGTGATCGACATAAAATTTTCACTGAAGAATGAAGAGATAATTTAAGGCCGAGCGAAATAGCTCAAAATGGTGTATTTAACATAACAGAAGAAATGAAAGGCTCTATCGCAACCTGATACTTCAGGCCGCTAAGGGGTTAATCTTGTTGAAGAAAAATTAGACCGGGAAGCGCCAGGCGTCACCATTTCTCCCGCCTGGCTGGAAGTGAAGAATAATTGTGCATAGCTCCGTATTCGGGCTTTGCATCTGACAATGGTTCCCTGGATGAAAGTACGATCTCCACTCCAAGGACGCTGAACACCCTAAACAAACGCTCAAAACCCGCACTTGCAGGGTTGGCCTCTAGTCGGGCATAAGTTTGCTGTGTTATACCCAAACGTTCAGAAACATCTTTTTGCGTCAGTCCATTGGCTTTGCGAAAGCCGATTAAAACAGGACGTAACTGATTCAAAGTCTTCAAAGCGTATTGAGTGTTCATAAGTGACCTTCCGTATCGACGAGTTAACAAGCATAACGCAGGGATTTACAGCATATAGGCTGTAATGCTCATTAACAGACTATAGGCTGTAATACGAATCCTGCCAAGATGCGGCATCTTTCAAATACAAGGCCGTATTGGGTAAGCAGTACACCGTTATATAGCACCCCTTGCCCCTTTGCTGGAGAGGGACCCACGTGATCGCAGGTCTTTTAGACGTTGTTGCTAACCGGCATCATACACAGGTGGTAACCCCCAGGGAAACTCTATGAGTGATAATTTATTCCTGCCCCAGTCAAAATATAAAACCTTATCTAACTAGCTTTCTTAGTATTTTATAAATGAAGTGAAATTAGCGAAGAAGTTTTACATTGTAAAGTGAGCAAAAATATTTACCATTCAACTGGCAAAATTTACAACCTGCAGCCCTTAGCCTGAGAAAATGCACATTAACAGAATAATCATCAAGTCCGATAGAGGCATAACTTACGTCCTCAAAAATATCAGAAATAAATGAGTTGAAATTACAAAAATTAACTTCACTTAACATCTTGAACACCGCAGAAATATATCTATCATGCATTATCTTGACTTCGATAACCTTAGATAAACTTGAATGCGACTTACATTTGAAGAGATCAAAGAGAAAGTAAATCAGCATATTTTTATTGTCCGAAATCCATTTTAAAATTTTATTACGTGCACATGGTAATATATACACTGGATTTTTGAAAGGGTTTGAAACGTCAACCACAAGGGAACAATAACCATGAGGATTTATTCCACTTATAATTAAGTCACTAAGTCCTTTCACTGCATTCAAATAGTTATCAAAACAAACCTCATATAAACTGGTACTATGAACTGCACATTTAGATTCAAACAACCATCTATGACGCAGATAACCAATGCCTTTAGAGTGTATATCTTCAACAATACATTTGTGACAGTAACGAATGTTTGAGATGTTTACCAATGGATATGAATTAGTTATGTGAAAATTTTTCCGACAGGCATCTTCAACAGCGTTAAAATACCCGTAAACACCAGAAGATAACGACACTATATTGGAAGTTAGTATATAACCATTTCTAGTGGCAAGAATGTCATATATATCCTGCAAGCTATGCAATTTGTACATATCAATCAGTTCGAAACGAGGAAAGGCATCGTACCTTAGTGCGCCATGCTTTGATATTATGTTCCTGCAATTGGATAAGTTATACATTATCTGTGAACGCAGAAGAAAACTGTGCCACAATTCATTTTCGTAAACCATATAACTCCCTCTTATTTAATTAGTTCCATTTTTCTGAGAAGTATCATTGTCATTGGTAGTTTATCTCTGTATTTCAAAAGCCAGCCATGCCCTCCCAGTAAAGCATCTAGACTTGTAAGTGACATCGAGTACTGCCCCTGAGATAAAACATCATTTATTAATGATGATGAGATAATATCTCTCTCGCTCCAGTCTACTCTTTTATTTTTATAGCATCGTATTGTTTTAGGAAGACAGGAATTAAGCCAGTCACATTCATGTTTATTTAGCCAATAGAAACTTGCATAACAACTTTCTTTGACTAACTTTCGTGTTATAGAAACGGATTGATTATGTATAAATCTTAATATTTTCTGCTTATGACGCCGTCTTAAAGAATCTTTTTTACATTTTTTACGCCATGAGCATAAACCGTAACAAGATGAAATTACAGAGGATACAGCTCCTTCCGATAATGAGTTTTTCTCAGCTATGGATGCCAGACTAAACCCCCTTACAGCCATAGACTTGATAAGCAATTCAGTGAATATATTAATTTTTGTGTTTCGCTTAAACGCCCTCAGGTATTTTTTATAAATAAGTGTTTTAATGTAACATCTGCTGCGACTAAATTCCTTCCCAAGGTTGCTAACACTAGTATTATTTTCAACTATATGAAAACTGTATTTCTTATGACTTTTAAAGATTTCTTTCTTTTTATTAGTACGACTTCCTGCATACGTTGGCCAGCAAGTATTTAACAAACAATAACAAAGCAAAAGATGCTTTGTGGGATGCTGACAACATTTGTCTTTGAGTATAGGCTCCCAGTAATGATAATCAGTTAGGGATGTTGGTATAAGTCCCGATGAACCCTCCCCAAATAACTGGCACTTAGCATAAACATGTGCGTAGAATACATTTTTCTTTAAATTTCCATCCAATGATAATAAATTCAACTTTTTAAGTACATCCATGTAATTGGGGTGTGTAATATCTTTTCTTCTGATTATATTTAGGGACTCATAACAAAACTTAGCAAAATCGAAGTCTATCTCATTGCTAAGTTGTTCTGTATACGAAACAGGAGGCATCAGTCCAATACGTATGTGCGGTGAAGAAGGGACATGGATGCTTTCAAGCGCTACCGGATGCCGATGGCAGGTTGTAACCCCATGAAGCTGATGCGCCAGATGCCAATAAGTAACACCATAATGAAAAGTATCTTCACGAGCGCAAACCGGGCAAAACTTCAATAGTGTGCGCTGCCCTAGTGAAAAATTACTAAGGCGGCACAATCGATTAAGCCTGGCAGGGGTCGTGTTGAAATCCATAATTTCATTACGACTGATTGGTAGTGCCCAGGCAAAAAGAGGGAGTAAAGTCTGTTCATGCCAGAGCTGATCTGCACTTTCGGATGTATGAAGAGAAATAGCCTTTAATCCTGAATTGAGAATTGGATGGACGTTCATATCAGGTTTGTTGAAAATGATCGTTAACAGAGAAGATGGGGACATACCGTACACGGTAGTTGTCCGACAAAACCGGCTGAACAAGGATTCATCAGGCAAAACAGGCAACATTCTCATTTCCCACACCTCTCTTTGACCGTTACGAACTGTTACCTCATTACAATTTATTAAGTGGATCTATATTTATAAGCCCGCAACGCTGAAGAGCATCGTAGGTATTTTTCTTTTCAGCTGTTCTGTTGATAACAAGATCGTGGTCAAGAGACAGTATTTTCTCGTCGAAATTGCGCAAAACCTCGTCTATTTTTCCTACGAATTCCTTGTGCTGTGGCCTGTCTATATCCCCAGGGATCAAAGACTTTAGGGACTTCTCTGCCATGATTTTAGCCGAAGCATCACCCTCATTAGATGCAGAGAGCCATTTAGCTTCCTCATCTTCAGTCGCGGCCCCCGGGAGTGGAGTATCCTTATATTCCTCCGTATGACTCACGAGTACCGGTACAGAGGCCGACAAGACTGCGCCAGTGATGATTTCATTGCCGCTACCGATAACCTTTAATTGTGCCCCCCGATAAATCATCTGAGCCAATCAAATATTGCCTTTAGATAAAATGAATAATTTTTCGTTTAACTCATCATTTAATGGAGTTTCAACATTTGTCCATTGTAATGGCCATAAATAATGAATAAACGATTGCCAGTCTTGTGAATCGTATCTAACATTCTTAATTTTCATGTAACCACCAGACTCTGCCCGCCTGGCAATTCTCATTTTCTTTGTCAGCGTCTCGTCAAAAGGATGATTTCCACAAAAAACCATAGATACCCCCATGGAATCTACAATTTCATGTAAAAAATCAATCAACTTACTCTCACCCCCGGTTCTTGAAAATTTAAGCCTCTGCATTTCATCAATAACAAGGATACCCAAAAATGATGATTTAATTCTTTGTGCAATCTGGCGAGCCAGAGCACCATTTCTAATCTCAGGTGTAGTTCGTTCAATACCAATTGCATCATCTAATTTTTGTAAAATCTCTTCACAAAGGTCTCTCACACTTGAATTGTATGGACAATTAATCTTTACCCATACAATTTGCTTACTGAAGCCGGGAAAAACTCCTTTATAGCTGCTGTGTTCTATAATCTGAGGGAAATGATCCATGACTTGCTCAATCATGGTAGTTTTTCCAGAACCACTCATTCCAACTATCGTAATAGTTTCAGCCTGGGATTTAAAATATCCACTTTCTGGCTCAATATCAGGACGCTCATTTCCATAGTAATGAAGATATTGAATTGTTCCGCTTTTTAAAGGATTACGAGCTGCATAGCTTTCCCTAAGTGCCCGTAAGATCATCTTATAAGCCTGGATAAGATTGGTTTGAGGGCAACGGAATTTCTTTATACGTTCGACATACTGCTCTCTAACATTCGCCGGGGCAGTCCAGCGGATTTTTTCGTCAATTTCGGGGAAATAACTCATTTCCAGAAGTACTTCATCTTCCGTAAGCGCTTCAGGAAGTGCTTCAATTAAGGGATTGCCACGATACTCAGGTAACTCCTGTTCTTTATATATCGCTGAAACGCGCCGTATAAGATTCATTATTCTGCGTCCTCAGTCTTCTTCTTACCTTTTAACCATCTTTGTTTCTCCTCCCGGCCAGGCAAAAGCAGAACATTACTGGATGAAGGAAGTAGGGGTTCAGATCTTCCATTAGCAACATGAGTTCGCCCTAATGAATCAAGTTCATTTTTCCTGTTCTTTTTAATATCTTTACCATGTACCCGGCGAGATTCGTATATTTCATTTAATCTTTCGTTACCTTTCCTGTTAAATTCATCTTTATTATTGATATTGCTGAGCGAATCCAGAGTAAATAAATTAATTTCTTTTTGAGTATCTACCCAATCAGCCATTACATCTGTATCAAGATGAGCTTTCCCTTTAAATACATCTCTTTTCTTAAGTAGGTAATGTTTTTTGAAAATGCTATTTTTGTCAAATCTTACATATATATAATCTACGCAATTGTCATCTATTCTTGCTTCACAAGTGGTTCTTCCAAATACTCTGACACCTGATGCAATTTCAGGATCACATTCATAAAAAAGATTATTGTACTGAATCCCACCGGCGGTAATGTTAGCGTTCACAGGGATTAACAATCGTGCGATCACTTCGTCGGCCCCAACGGCTCTTGCGCTGAATCTCCCGTGCTTTAAGCTTATCATCCAACTATTTTTTGGTGATATTACGAGATCATTTTCAATCAGTAAGGGATTGATATAAGCCAGTTCCTCATACGTTCTCTGATTATGTGCAAGTATCTCCCGAATCAGTAAAGACGTGACCTCCTGAATCGTTAAACAAGCCCTGGATTGCGGTGTTGGCTCTCCTTTAACAATCTTTCCCCTTCGTGTTGTTCCAATAAGCCTATGAATAACCTCATCATTCAGAATGCCGAAACAGCGTTCAACAATGCTTTTTCTGTCGCCTCTACCGACTGGCGCAAACTCAAGTTTTGTCAGGGGGGTCATCTCTTCCTGAGGTTTAAGACCAATCATCTCCCCGTTGTCACACATCAATGTTAATGGAATGTGAGAACAAGGCCAATCATCATCAGTAATAGAGATTCCAAATAATCTACAATATTCTTTTTTTGGCATAAAGCAATTTGCTAACGCTTGTCGGGCGGCTCGCCATGAAGCATGGTATAAAGAAACATGAAGGCCAACAATCATTCTTGTTGCACGATCCACCACTGTATAAATAGTAGGACGCCCAATGACTTTTCGTCTGTTTAAACTCGAAATAAGATGTACATCAGCGACAGTTGAGTCTATTTCGAAAACATCACCCGGCAAAACAGTTGTATTAGCCACACTACCTAAAAGCGCCCGCATTTTGAGGTCTATTTCTTTTTTCGTGTTCTTCTTATTTATCGAGAAATCTTTAGTGAAGAGTTTTTTATTCCAGTATGAAAATTGTTTTAAAGAAGGAACATATGGAGCTCTATTTTCTAGGTTTGCTGTTTTAATTTCATCCCTAAAATACAAATCAATATGTCTCTCTAATGTTTTCTTTATCGTATCTCCGTTAACTTTATAATGATACGTAATGAGAGATTTTCTAATATTATTTATATCTCTTTCATTAAGAATGAAAACACGTGATCGTTCATTAGGTAATGCTCTGTTTTTTTTGGAATTCCCAAGTTTAATTTCATGTTTGATTCTACTTTTCCCAGCGGCGCCACAGTTCGAGAATGCGGGTAGCAATGCATAAATATCCTGCCCATGTCGCCAATACAACGCCAGAAGCGTTCTGATAGTATATTGTGATATTTTTTTATTTCTTGAGTAATCCATTAAAAGGTGCGACTTTTTATGTAATGCATAGTCGAACAGAAACATTCTGTCATCTACAAGATCTTTAATGATATTGTAATTTTCATCTCGCCTTCCTCTGTCTTTATCTGTTAATTCTTTCTCATCTACTAACATATATGAAGGATATATA
>NZ_JAKCMV010000019.1 GCF_021440515.1 Enterobacter asburiae
GTTGGCAGCATTACCTAATCGCCGCCTCTTTTTTACTGCCGTCAAATATGACGCGCGTACCGCCAATAATCACCCCCGCTTTGGCAGATAAAAACGGGCTGCCTGCCAGTACGGCGACCAGTAAGGCGTGGCGTAAGATAGTCATGTTAAACCTCAAAACAGAGGGGCTGCGTTTCGCCCCTCGCGTAATTAATTGTAATCGACAGAGAAGTTTGCCACGGCGTTTGCCGGGCCCGGCACCACCGCAGAGGCGGTGGAGATATACTGAGCGTAAAACTTAAGCGTATTATCCTGGGTGCTGCTGAGGACGTAGCTGTAATTACTGGTGCTGTGCAGCGGTAAATCGGCTTTATCGGCAGTCATCAGATTGATAGCTACGCCGTTTGCCGCCCCGGCCACGGAGGTGTCAATCGCCAGCAGGCTGGCGTTGGTCAGATCCGGCGTACCGTCAAAACGAATTTTGGCGGAGGTCACCGTTACCGGACAATCTTTTAAAACGATATTGAATCCCATCGCCGCCGTTCTTGAGCCGGTCGACGGAAATTCCGATTTATAAAAGTTGCCCATCGGTACGATTTGGTTTTGTGAACCCACATCCACTTCACAGGCTTTATCCAGAATATTGCCCACAAAATTAACCGTTCCCGCCGCCGCAAGCGCAAAGGATGCAGGAAAAGCGATCGCCGCCGCCAGCGCAGCAAATAGAATTGTTTTCTTCATCAATGTATTCCTTTTAAACTTTATTTATTACCGATATTCAGGCAATACTTGCCTGAGGATGCGAACACCCTGATTAACGTTGTTTTAATTTTTATCGTTGAGACAGGGTAAAAACCGGGTTGCGATTTTTCTGACCTGTCGACTGGATGGAATTTATACAATCACTTTTGCAAACTCAACGGATTTATAGGTCTAGCTGTAGACTGGCAATTAACAATTATGAAACAACCGGCGCCCTTTAATTCCCTGCCAGCTTGCGCGTAAAGAGATATATTGATGTCGGGTCTATTTTTAGACCCGCGAGAGAAAATCAGTCGGTTCATGATCTTACGAGTAATCTGTTAACTCGGGTCTATTTTTAGACCTGTTTTTTATATTCCCTGGCGGCTCTGTTTTTAAGATAATTCTAATAAATAATCTTGAATCCCCACCGTATGAGAATGAATAAGATTGACTATGGAACGTCAGGCGCACGCCGCTATCGCTGAGAAAAAACCAACGGCACTGGAATTAAAGCCGTTTGACCATATTGAAAATCTTATTTCCCACGTGCTGCCTTTTGCCGAGCGAACCGTCGTGTCGAAAGGCGATATCCTTCACTATTTCCATCAGGGTGCCCGACAGTGTTTTCTGCTGCTGCACGGCAGCGTCGCCCTGCACCGCCAGGGCGATGGCATCGTCTTAAATTCTGAGTCCGCCCCCTTCGTGCTCGGCGTCAGCAGCCAGTTAACCGGCGAGCAGCTTTACGTCCGGGCGCTGGAAACCTCAGAGCTCGCCAGCGTATCCCTGGAGTGTTTTAACCAGATCGTGGCGAACGCCGATTTATGGAAGCACTTCGCCCGGCTGCTGGTGTACACCACCTCCCGGATCTATGAGCACTGCGCGCAGATTTCCCAGATGTCGGCCTATGACATTATTCGTTTTCAGCTGGTGGAGTTAATGCAGGAGCCTGACGCTATTCGTAAGACCATCACGGCCGCCGCCTACATAAAAAGTCGGACCTACCTTTCGCGTAGCGGAATTATGCGCATTCTCGCCGAGCTTCGCACCGGGGGATATATCACTATGCAGCGCGGTATTTTGCTTGAAATAAACCATTTGCCACGTAAATATTGAGAGCTAACATTATCATCAGGTAGGTTATGTAAAAGGTCATCGCCTATGTCTGCCGCTGAAAAAACACGACGCGGCTCTCCCTATGCCGGAGAGCTGCTTTCCCACCTCCAGCCTTACTCTACCGTGCGTCACTGCTCCCGGGGTGAGCAGCTCGATCTTCAGGTAAAGGGTCAGAGCATGTGCTATCTCGTTCTGGACGGCATGGTGGCCATCTACCGCCGCTCGGATAAACTGCTCCTGTCAACCTCAAAGCCCCCCGCGGTGTTTGGCCTGGCGAACATTCCCGGACTCTTTTTTGATGATTACCTGAAGGTGATTGAGCCGAGCCAGATTGGGGTAATGACCACCGCACAGGTGAGCGAGGTGATTGAAGAGAAAAACCTGTGGAACCTGGTGTCTAACCATCTGATCTTCATGTACAACCGCCTCTACAGCACCGTCCTGTCGCTGGGGGCGCTGACCTCGTACGAGCTGATTTGCCACCAGCTGAATCATCTGATGGTAGAAGATGAACGTTTTCGCCTCAGCGTCACCGCAGAACGTTATATCCGGGATAAAACCCAGCTTTCCCGAAGCGGCGTGATGCGGATCCTCGCGGATTTAAAGGCAGGAGGGTATATCGACATGGAGGAGGGCCGGCTGATCAACATTCATAAACTCCCGGCGAAGTACTGAACGCGAGCCATAAAAAAGGCCGCACGCGCGGCCTTATTCAGCAATTAATGGACATGAACGCCCAACCGCCAGGCAAAGTAGATCTCCTCTTTCAGCTCGCTTGAAGAGAGCGCGAGCAGGTCAGCAAATTCCAGCTCCAGCTGTTTCAGTTTTTTCAGGTACTGCGCCGGAGACAGGTTGCTTTTATCGCGACGTAAATATTCAATTGCCAGTTGGGATGGGGTTATTTCAGTATCCATAATGTCCTCGCTTATGTACAAATCCTGACCAGTATATCACAACGGACTGGCTAGTTTTTGACCAAAGGCAATTCTTCAGGAAACTTTACACCACCGCCGTCGTCAGTCTGGACGAACAGCAGAGCCGATCCTGCTCGTCCAGAATCTCAATCTGCCAGACCTGATGACGGCTCCCCGCGTGCAGCGCGCGGCAGATCCCGCGCACCCGCCCGCTCCGCACTGAACGAATATGGTTAGCGTTGACCTCCAGCCCCACCACCTTCTGCTCGCCTTCGGTGCAGAGATAGCCCGCCACCGATCCCAGCGTTTCGGCCAGCACCACCGACGCGCCGCCGTGCAGCAGGCCAAACGGCTGATGCGTGCGGCTGTCGACCGGCATGGTGGCTTCCAGGTCGTTCTCGCCAATGCGCGTAAACTGGATGTCCAACAGGCCGACCATATTCCCCTCGCCCATCGCGTTGAGCGCCTGGAGCGTCACTTCACGTTTCCAGATCATCCGATAATCTCCAGCAGAGCCTGTAACGGATGGCGAACGCCGTTACCTTCGACGCGCTTCACCTGGCTGCGGCACGAGTAGCCGGTCGCCAGACAGCGGTTTTTCGGCAGTCGCTGCATCGCCTGCTGCCACGACAGGGCGTAGATCCCAAGCGAGTTGGCGTGGTTTTTCACCTCATGGCCGTAGGTGCCTGCCATGCCGCAGCACCCGACGCTTACGCTCTCAAGCTTCGCGCCAAAGCGCGCGAAAATAGCGGCCCACTGCGCCGGGGCGCCGGGCAGCGCGGTCACTTCGGTACAGTGACCAAACAGATACCAGGACTCGCCGCTCACCTCGGCAGAGGCGGTTTTTTGCAGCGCCGCGGGCAGCCATTCGTGAACCAGCATGACGTGGAACTCCCCGCGTTTGTCGCCGAGCGTCTGCTTATACTCGTCGCGATAGCAGAGCACCAGCGCCGGATCGACGCCCACCATCGGCATTCCCAGCGTTGCCACGCGGCTGAGGAAGTCAGAGGTTTTCTGCGCGGTCTTCGCAAAGCGGTTCAGGAAGCCTTTAATGTGCTGCGCCTTGCCGTTTGGCGAGAAAGGCAGCACCACCGGCTGATAATCGAGCTTCTCGGCCAGCCGCACAAAGTCGGCCACCACCTGCGCGTCGTAGTAGCTGGTAAACGGATCCTGCACCACCAGCACCACCCTGGCCTTTTGCTCCGGGGTGAGCGCCTCAAGCTGTTCCAGGGTCATATTGGCAGAGCGGTGCCCCACCAGCTGGCGCTGTAGCGACGGCGTGGAGAGCAGCGGCAGATCCACCATGCCGATATGTTTTTCGGAAAGCTTGCGCACCAGCGGCTGATTAATAAAGAAGTTGAAGGTTTTCGGCGCGCGGGCCATGAGCGGCGCATAGCTTTCAACCGTCGCCACCAGATGATCGCGCACCGGGCGCAGGTAGCGGGTGTGGTAAAGCTGCAAGAAACGCGAGCGGAATTCCGGCACGTCGATTTTAATCGGACACTGGGTCGAACAGGCTTTACAGGCCAGACAGCCGGACATCGCCTCTTTCACCTCGTGGGAAAAATCATACTCGCCTTTACGGGAGTGCCAGCTGTTGCGGGTGCGCTCAATCAGGTTGCGCAGGCTGGCCCCTTTTTTCGGCAGCTCGTTTTCCAGCGTCAGGGGATCGACCCCGCGATCCGCCAGCAGGCGCAGCCATTCGCGCACCAGGGTGGCGCGCCCTTTCGGAGAGTGAATGCGGTTGCTGGTGATTTTCATCGACGGGCACATCGGGCTTTTAGCATCGAAGTTAAAGCACAGCCCGTTGCCGTTACACTCCATCGCGCCGCGCCAGGAGGCACGCACCGCAATCGGGATCTGACGGTCGTAGGTGCCGCGCTTCACGGCATCGACGCGCAGCATCGGCGCATCCACGCCTTCCGGCGGGCAGATTTTGCCGGGGTTGAGACGGTTATCCGGGTCGAAGGCCGCTTTGATTTTGCGCAGCTCGCTAAACAGCTGCTCGCCGAAAAAGGCCGGGCTGTATTCGGCGCGGAAGCCTTTGCCGTGCTCGCCCCACAGCAGGCCGCCGTATTTGGCGGTTAACGCCACCACGTCGTCGGAGATCCGCTTCATCAGGATCTCCTGCTGCGGATCGCACATGTCCAGCGCCGGGCGCACGTGCAGCACGCCCGCGTCAACGTGGCCAAACATGCCGTAGCTCAGGCCGTGGCTGTCGAGCAGCGCGCGGAACTCGACGATGTAATCCGCCAGATGCTCCGGCGGCACGCAGGTATCTTCGGCAAACGGGATCGGCTTGGCGGCGCCTTTGGCGTTACCGAGCAGCCCGACCGCTTTTTTACGCATCGCGTAGATACGCTCAATGCCGGAGAGATCGTTACAGAGCTGCCAGCCAATCACGCCGCCCTCGCCCGCGGCAATCAGCTCGTCCAGACGCTGGCAGAGGCTGGAGACCTGGCCTTCAATCAGCTGTTCGTCATCCCCGGCAAATTCCACGATATTCAGGCCGAGCATCTCTTTGTCCGGCACGTCGGTAATCAGCTCGCTGACGGAGTGCCAGACGATATCTTCCCGCGCCAGGTTCAGCACCTTAGAGTCGACGGTTTCCACCGACAGCGCGCGGGCCTCAACCATAAACGGCGCATTGCGCAGCGCGGAGTCAAACGAGTTGTACTTCACGTTCACCAGACGGCGCACCTTCGGCAGGCGGGTGATATCCAGCCGCGCCTCGGTGATAAAGGCAAGCGTGCCTTCGGATCCGGTCAGGATGCGGGTTAAGTCGAACTCGCTCATGTCGTCGTTAAAGACGTGGCGCAGATCGTACCCGGTCAGGAAGCGGTTCAGCTTCGGGAACTTATCGATAATCAGCTCGCGATTGTCCCGGCAGCGTTCCAGTACGGTGCGATAAATTCGCCCGCTGGCGGTGCTCTCTTTGCCCAGCGTTTCCGCCAGCGCAACCGGCATCGGGCGGGTGTCGAGGATATCCCCACCGAGCAGCACCGCGCGCACGCCCAGCACGTGGTCGGAGGTTTTACCGTAGACCAGCGAGCCCTGGCCGGAGGCGTCAGTGTTGATCATCCCGCCAATGGTCGCGCGGTTGCTGGTGGACAGCTCCGGCGCAAAGAAGTAGCCGAAGGGTTTGAGGTACTGATTGAGCTGATCTTTGATCACCCCCGCTTCGACGCGCACCCACCCCTCTTCAGGGTTGATCTCGATGATGCGGTTCATATAGCGGGACATATCGATGATGATGCCCTGATTCAGGGCCTGGCCGTTGGTGCCCGTACCGCCGCCGCGCGGGGTGAAGATCAGGGAGGTGAAACGCTCCTGCGCGGCCAGACGGGAAATCAGCGCCACGTCGGCGGTCGAGCGCGGGAAAACGACGGCATCGGGAAGAAGCTGGTAGATACTGTTATCGGTCGCCATCGTCAGCCTGTCGGCGTAGTTGGTGGCGGTATCACCCGTAAAACCCTGTTGCTCCAGTGCCTGCAAAAAATTGAGCACCAGCTGAACCACGCCAGGTGCCTGAGAAATCTGTGGGATCATGAGGGTCGACCCTAATTAGCATTATGGAAATCGTTTGCGTTGTGTCACAACTTTTTATCACATTTTTTTCTTATGTGCTCTGGTGAATTACAGGCACAATCCGCCTGTTAAAATCGCTGAAATCACTAATGATTAGAGAGTCGCGGTTTACGTTCTCGCCAGCCCGCCTGGCGTCTGTTTAAGGAAAGTGTCGCTTATGGTCAATCTTCGTCAGCCCAGGGATGTTGCGCAAATTCTGCTGTCGGTGCTGTTTTTAGCCCTCATGATTATTGCGTGTCTGTGGATTGTTCAGCCTTTCGTGCTCGGCTTTGCGTGGGCCGCCACCGTGGTGGTCGCCACCTGGCCTCTGCTTTTACGTTTGCAGCGTCTGCTGTTTGGCCGCCGCGGGCTGGCCGTTCTGGTCATGACCCTGCTGCTGTTTTTGCTGTTTATCATCCCGATTGCCCTGCTGGTCAATAGCCTGGTGGACTCCAGCGGGCCGGTGATCCGTGCGGTCACCAGCGGGGATATGACGCTGCCGGATCTCGCCTGGCTGAACAGCATTCCGCTGGTTGGCTCAAAGCTCTACAGCGGCTGGCACGGCCTGCTGGAGATGGGCGGCAGCGCGCTGATGGCGAAGGTGCGTCCGTATATCGGCACCACGACGACGTGGTTTGTCGGGCAGGCGGCGCACATTGGCCGCTTTATGATGCACTGCGGCCTGATGCTGCTCTTTAGCGCCCTGCTCTACTGGCGAGGCGAGCAGGTCGCCCTCGGGGTTCGTCACTTCGCTACCCGCCTGGCGGGCCTTCGCGGCGATGCCGCCGTGCTGCTGGCGGCGCAGGCGGTGCGCGCGGTGGCGCTGGGCGTAGTCGTGACCGCGCTGGTGCAGGCGGTACTGGGCGGCATCGGCCTTGCCATCTCCGGCGTGCCTTACGCCACGGTCTTTACCGTGGTGATGCTGATGACCTGTCTGGCCCAGCTTGGCCCGCTGCTGGTGCTGGTTCCGGCCATCATCTGGCTTTACTGGAGCGGCGACACCACCTGGGGCACCGTGCTGCTGGTGTGGAGCTGCGTGGTGGGGACGATGGATAACGTCATCCGCCCGATCCTCATCCGCATGGGCGCCGACCTGCCGCTGATCCTGATCCTCTCCGGCGTGATCGGCGGCCTGATTGCCTTCGGGATGATTGGCCTGTTTATCGGCCCGGTGCTGCTCGCGGTTACCTGGCGTCTGTTCTCCGCGTGGGTGCATGAAGTGCCGCCTCCGGCGACCGATCCGGATCATATCCTGAGCGAGCTGGAAGAGCTGGAAGATAAGAACAAGCAGTAAGACGGGTTGCCGGGTGGTGACGTGCCGCCCGGCGATACTTAAGCATCTCTAAACTATTTACTCTCTGCACACTGGTCTGACCCGCTGTTTCTGCCCTCCACACCCGTTTCATCTCTAAAAATCTTTACAGGTTTTTAACTATTGAGATGAATCCGATCGACGCAAAAATTCACAGTGCCTATGATTACATCACGGTTATAAATCAACACCTTGGTTTATAAGCATGGAAATCCCCTGAGTGAAACAACGAATTGCTGTGTGTAGTCTTTGCCCATCTCCCACGATGGGCTTTTTTTTGTCCTGATTATCCTGCGTTCACCTTACAGGCGCTCATCATCCGCCACTTCTCAGGCAGAACCCGCGTCTCCCCCGTCACCGTCACCGTCGCCACGCCGCGAATATCCGCAGACGAGGTACCCACTTGAAGCTCAAACTCACCCGGCTCGACGATGCGCATCCCGTCGCGGCGCGTGAAGTTGAACATGTCGACCGGCAGCGTGAAGGTGAGCCGTGCGGTTTCCCCCGGGGACAGCGTAACCCGCTGGAAGGCCTTCAGCTCCTGAAGCGGCCTAACCTGGCTTGCCACCCTGTCGCGCACGTAAACCTGCACCACCTCGCTGCCGCTGCGCTCGCCGCTATTAGTCACGTCCACGTTCAGGACAACCTCGTCGGTGATCTCCACCTGCTCTGCCGCCAGCGTCGGTGCGCCGAGCGCAAACGTGCTCCAGCCCAGCCCAAATCCGAACGGGTAGCGCGCGCCAAAGTGGAAGGCGAACGGCGTGCCGCCGCTTTTGAGCTTGTGGTTGTAGTAAAACGGCATCGCCCCGGCGCTTTTCGGCACGCTCACCACCAGCCTGCCATGCGGCTCGGCGCGGCCCGTCAGCACATCTGCAATCGCCCAGCCACCCTCCTGACCCGGCGCCCACGCCAGCACAAAGGCGGCGATCTTCTCCTCCAGCCCTTGCAGGTTGTAGGGGCGACCGCCCGTCATCACCACGATCACCGGTTTACCGGTCTCAACCAGCGCTTCCAGCAGCTGCTGCTGCACGCCCGGCAGGTTAAGGGAGTCGGTATCCGAACCCTCCCCCACGGTGCCGCTCTGGAACAGCCCGGCCAGATCGCCCACGCAGGCGATAACCACGTCGCTCTCCTGCGCCGCGCGCACCGCATCGGGGATCAGAGAGGTATCGCGCGACACCGGGGATCCCTGCATCGGCTTGCCGCCGCTGTCGCCCGGGAAGACCGGCGCGCCCGCCAGCCGTTTTTCGATGATGTGACACCCTTTGGCGTAACGCACCTGAGAGGCGCCAAGATAGTGTTCCAGCGCCGCGCGCGAGGTGGTGACCTGCGCGGTTTCGTCCACCATATCGCTGATGATCAGGTGTACCGGGAAGCTATACCCGCTTAAGAGCGCCAGCGGATCGTCCGCCGTTGGCCCCACCAGCGCCACGCGCGGTTTACCGCCGAGCGGCAGGATGCCGTTATTTTCCAGCAGGACGATCGAGCGGGTCGCCACCTCGCGCGCCACCTGACGGGTCGCGGCATTTTGCAGATCGACGGCGCTTTCATCGGCATACGGCTTTTCGAACAGCCCGAGGCGGAACTTCTCCGCCAGCACGCGCCCGACAATCTCATCCACTTTTGCCATTGTAATCAGCCCGCGCTCCACGGCCTCGGCAAGATGGCGCGCGCAGTCGTCTTTTGGCAGCTCCACGTCCAGCCCCGCGTTAAAGGCCAGCGCGGCGGATTCGGCGGCGTCGTAGGAAACACCGTGATGCTGATGCAGAAGGCTCACGCCGCCGTAGTCGGCAACAATAATGCCGTCGAAGCCCCACCGTTCGCGCAGCAGCGTCGTCAGCAGGAAGCTATCGCTGTGGCCCGGCTGGTTGTCGATATCGTGATAGGCAGGCATCACCGAGCCCGCGTGGGCGAGCTTGACCGCCATTTCGAACGGCAGCAGGAAGGTATCGTTAAGCTCGCTGAACCCCAGATGCACCGGGGCATGGTTACGCGCCCCTTCGCTAAAGGAGTGGCCGACGTAGTGTTTTAAGGTCGCCAGCAGGTCGCGTTTTTCGCCCTGCAATCCGTCGACGTAGGCACAGGCCATCACCCCCACCAGCCAGGGATCTTCGCCGAACGTTTCTTCGGTGCGCCCCCAGCGAACGTCCCGCGAAACGTCCAGCACCGGGGCCAGCCCCTGCTGGCAGCCCACCGAGCGCGCCTCGTCACCGATGTGCTGCGCCGCGCGTTTCACCAGTTCAGGATCCCAGGTGGAGCCGTAGTTGAGCGACGACGGGAACAGGGTGGCGTCTTTACACAGCAGCCCCACCAGACACTCCTCGTGGAACAGCGCCGGGATCCCCAGCCGCGTCTCTTCCATCATCATGCGTTGCAGGCGATTGGCCGCGCGCACGCCGGTGCGGGCCTCGACGATATGCGTGCCCAGCGGACGGGTGATCTGCCCCACTCCCAGCTTGAGCCGTTCGCTCAGTTCGGCCTGCTCGCTGACCCCGGCAAACTCATCGCTCAGGTCGGTGCGTTCCCGATGAGCGCCCCGTTCGTCGAGGATCAGCCAGTAGCCGTGCATCTGGGCAAATTTCTCCTCCGGCGTCATGCGCGCCAGTAAATCCGCCACGCGTTCCGGTATGGAACGATCCGCATCCTTATAAAGTGCCGTCATAATTTACTCCTTGATGACATGTTGAAGTGCCGGACTCAGTGCCTCCGCGTCGGGGCGGGCTGCGCGCTTGCTGGCAAGCTCGCGGGCAAGGGTGTCAACCAGTCGGCTGTTGAGTTTGTAAACGGAGAGCAGCGCCACCATGCCGAGGAACAGGGCGCAGGGGATCAGCGTGAACAGCGCGTTGATGGTCGACAGCACGTGCAGGGCCTGAACGGCCTGGCCCGGTGCGTAATCCACCATGCCGAGCACCCAGCCCACGACCGCCCCGCCCAGCGCAAGGCCAAACTTGATGGCAAACAGCGCGGTAGAGAACACCAGCCCGTCGAGGCGACGCCCGCTGCGGTGCTCTTCGTAATCCACCACGTCAGAGAACATGGTCCATTGCAGCGGCGTGGTCAGGTTCTGAATAAAGCTAAAGACGATATTGAGGCCGAATATCAGCCATACCTGGGACGGCGGCAGGAAGAAAATAAGCCCGCCAAATATCACAAAGGTGATAATCGTCCACTGGTAGGCGCGCACGCGGTCGAATTTCCCCAATAACCGCTCGGATAATAGTGCCCCGCTAAGGGAGGCCACCATTCCGGAGACAATAAAGGCAAACACCAGCTCCGGGCGCAGCAGAACATAGTTCACGTAATACATCGTGGCGGAGCCGCGCGTGACCACAGCGGTGAGGAGCAAAATATTAAACACAAATACAATTCGCCACTGGCTATTCCCCGCCAGGCGTTTTAAATCGGTAATCATCGAGCCGGAGGTATCGCTGCGCGGAGAATAACGCTCGCGGGTCATCAGGAAACAGCAGAAGAATAAGACGATGCCTAACAGCCCCATTAAGCTCATGGCGTAGAAATAGCCTTTTTGCACGTTGCCATCGCCCAGTTTCGCCACCAGCGGCAGCGCAATCACGGTGACAATCAGGCCGCCGATAAACGACAGCCCAAAGCGCCAGGACTGCAACGAATGGCGCTCGCGCGGGTCAAGGGTCAGCGCGCCCGGCATGGCGCAGTAAGGCACGTTAATGGCCGAGTAGATCAGGCTCAGAATGGTATAGGTCACGCAGGCGTAGATGATTTTCGCCGTGGCGCCCACCTCAGGAACATAAAAGGTGATCAGGCAGCTTGCCCCGAAGGGAATGGCGAACCACAGCAGCCAGGGGCGAAAACGGCCGTGGCGGGTCTGGGTGCGATCCACCAGCGCGCCGATACAGGGATCGACGAACGCATCCACCACGCGAACCACTAAAAACATGGTTCCCATTATTGCCGCAGGCAGACCAAATACATCCGTATAGAAATAAGCCAGAAATAAGGTCGCGGTTTGCCAGACCAGCGCGCTGGCCATATCACCCAATCCATAACCTATTTTATCTTTGGTACGTAAGACAGGAGAGATGTTCATTTTTATGGGCCTTTTATCAGGTTAAAACGTATTTCAACCAGCTGCGCAACGTCGGGAAAATGCGCGGTGAGGCTCAAGTATTAGCAACGGTTTGCGGGCTAACAATTGTCTAAATTAACAGACAAATTACGATATTTGGTTTTTTGTCTTATTTGTGACGGGGAGCATGTCGGGGAGAAAATAAAAAAGGCGAGGATATTATCCCCGCCTTTTTAACGCGCATTAGAATCTGCTTATTTGTTCAGTTCTGCCAGGCTCAGCCAGGTTTGCACCACGGTGTCCGGGTTCAGGGAGAGACTATCGATCCCCTCTTCCATCAGCCAGGCGGCAAAGTCTTCATGGTCGGACGGGCCCTGACCGCAGATCCCGACGTATTTGCCCTGCTTCTTCGCCGCGCGGATGGACATCGACAGCAGCGCTTTCACCGCCTCGTTACGCTCATCGAACAGCTCGGAGACCACGCCGGAGTCGCGATCCAGCCCCAGCGCCAGCTGCGTCATATCGTTTGAACCGATAGAGAAGCCGTCGAAGTGTTCCAGGAACTGCTCGGCCAGCAGGGCGTTGGACGGAATTTCGCACATCATGATGATCTTCAGCCCGTTCTCGCCGCGCTTCAGCCCCTGACGCGCCAGCTCGTCGACCACCGCTTTGGCCTGATCCACGGTACGCACGAACGGGATCATGATCTCAACGTTGGTCAGCCCCATGTCGTTACGCACGCGTTTCACCGCCTCACACTCCAGCGCGAAGCAGTCGCGGAAGCTTTCGGACACGTAACGACCCGCGCCGCGGAAGCCCAGCATCGGGTTCTCTTCTTCCGGCTCGTAGCGCTCGCCGCCCACCAGGTTGGCGTATTCGTTCGATTTGAAGTCCGACAGGCGCACGATCACGCGTTTCGGGTAGAACGCCGCGCCGAGCGTCGCGATCCCTTCGGTCAGGCGACCCACGTAGAACTCTCTCGGCGAGTCGTAGCCCTTCATCATCTCGCGAATTTCGTTTTGCAGCTTCGCGTCCTGATCGTCAAACTCCAGTAGCGCGCGCGGGTGAACGCCGATCATACGGTTGATGATGAACTCCAGACGCGCCAGGCCCACGCCTTCGTTAGGCAGGCAGGCGAAGTCAAACGCCCTGTCCGGGTTACCGACGTTCATCATGATCTTCAGCGGCAGATCCGGCATGGTGTCCACGCTGGAGCTTTTCACGCTGAAGTCGAGAATCTCGGCATACACGTAGCCGGTATCGCCTTCCGCACACGAGACCGTCACGTTTTCGTCGTCTTTCATGCGCTCGGTGGCGTCGCCGCAGCCGACGACCGCCGGGATCCCCAGCTCACGGGCGATGATCGCCGCGTGACAGGTACGCCCGCCGCGGTTGGTGACGATAGCGGCGGCCTTCTTCATGATCGGCTCCCAGTCCGGGTCGGTCATGTCGGTGACCAGCACGTCACCCGGCTGAATGCGGTTCATCTCGCTGATGTCGTGGATGACCTTCACCGGGCCCGCGCCGATGCGGTGACCGATGGCGCGGCCTTCGGCAACCACTTTGCCCTGGGCGTGCAGCGTGTAGCGCTCCATCACCTGGCCGCGAGAGCGGACGGTTTCCGGACGCGCCTGCACGATAAACAGCTTGCCGGTGTGGCCGTCTTTGGCCCATTCGATATCCATCGGACGGCCATAGTGTTTCTCAATCTGCACGGCCTGCTTCGCCAGCTCCTGCACTTCCTCGTCGGTCAGCGAGAAGCGGTCGCGCTGCTCCTGCGGCACATCTTCAATCTTGACCTGCTTGCCGTGCTCCTGGGTTGGCGCGTAGATCATGCGGATCTTCTTCGACCCCATGGTACGGCGCACGATGGACGGACGGTTCGCCGCCAGGGTTGGCTTGTGAACGTAGAATTCGTCAGGGTTAACGGCCCCCTGCACCACCATTTCACCCAGCCCCCAGGCGGAGGTGATAAACACCACCTGATCGAAGCCGGATTCGGTATCGATGGAGAACATCACGCCGGACGATCCCACGTCGGAGCGCACCATGCGCTGAATACCCGCAGAGAGCGCCACGCCGCGGTGGTCATAGCCCTGATGCACACGATAGGAAATGGCGCGGTCGTTGAAGAGGGAGGCGAAAACGTGCTTCACCGCCACCAGCACCGCGTCATAGCCCTGAACGTTCAGGAAGGTTTCCTGCTGTCCGGCGAAGGACGCGTCGGGCATATCTTCGGCGGTGGCAGAGGAACGCACGGCAAAAGAGGCCTGTGCATCGTCAGCCGACAGCTGGTTGTAAGCATCGTGAATCGCTTTTTCCAGCTCCGGCTGGAAAGGTGTGTCGATGATCCACTGGCGGATTTGCGCCCCGGCTTTGGCAAGCTCGGCAACGTCATCAATATCCGTTTTGTCCAGCAGTTCGTAAATGCGCTGGTTTACACCGCTCTGGTCGAGAAAGAGCTCAAACGCTTCGGCGGTCGTGGCAAACCCGTTCGGTACGGAAACACCCATACCGGACAGATTAGTAATCATTTCACCCAGGGAGGCATTTTTGCCCCCAACTCTGTCTACATCATTCATGCCGAGTTGGTTATACCAAAGCACCAGCGGTGACGAGCCATTGTTGGACATCGAAACAATCCTTTTGTGATATTTGAACGGAATTAAGAAACACCTTAATGCGGAATTATCCTCGCACACTTGTTCTGATGAAAAAAACGGTGAATCGTGTAAGCAACTTTATTTTTTAATTTTTAGGACACTTTCCCGTCACTCGCTAAGCCAATGATTCCAATGGATTCCCACAAAAACCTTCGGTTTATACCGTATTTTCAAAAATTGAAATCCACTTTTCATTAAAATTAAAAATAGCGTTTCATTAATAATTCAGACGATTTACGCCCTGTTGTATTTTACTTTTTTAATTTATGCTTTCAGGCAATTAGGTACGATATTCAGGGTGAACAAAATGGATAATGCTGTCGATCGCCACGTTTTTTATATTTCTGATGGAACGGCAATTACCGCCGAAGTGCTGGGCCACGCGGTGATGTCGCAATTCCCGGTCTCCATCAACAGCATCACGCTGCCGTTTGTGGAAAACGAGAGCCGCGCGAAGGCGGTGCGGGACCAGATTGACGCCATCTTCCAGCAGACGGGCGTGCGCCCTTTAGTTTTTTACTCCATCGTGATCCCGGAAATTCGCACCATTATTTTGCAAAGTGAAGGCTTTTGTCAGGATATCGTGCAGGCGCTGGTCGCCCCGCTGCAAAGCGAACTTAAGCTCGATCCCACGCCTGTCGCCCACCGCACCCACGGCCTGAACCCCGGCAACCTGCTCAAGTACGACGCGCGTATCGCGGCGATTGATTACACCCTCGCCCACGACGACGGCATCTCTCTGCGCAATCTCGATCAGGCGCAGGTGATTTTGCTCGGCGTGTCGCGCTGCGGCAAAACCCCCACCAGCCTCTATCTGGCGATGCAGTTTGGCATTCGCGCGGCCAACTACCCCTTTATTGCCGACGACATGGATAACCTGGTGCTGCCCGCCGCGCTCAAGCCGCTCCAGCACAAGCTTTTCGGGCTGACCATCAACCCGGAACGGCTGGCGGCAATCCGCGAAGAGCGCCGGGAAAACAGCCGCTACGCCTCGATGCGCCAGTGCCGGATGGAGGTCGCCGAAGTCGAAGCCCTGTACCGCAAAAACCAGATCCCCTTCCTCAACAGTACCAATTTCTCGGTAGAGGAAATCGCCACAAAAATTCTCGACATCATGGGACTGAATCGCCGCATGTACTAATATGCTAGTACATTAATCCAGATTCGGGTATCATCCTGACCATCCTCGGGGCGGCGTCGCCCCGAACTTGAAATCAGCAGGGATTGGTTTAAGGTGATGCCCATCACTTCCCGGTAGTCTGCCGATGAAGCAAAAATTTTCTGAGATATCCCATGAATAAAACCGACGAACTTCGCACCGCGCGTATTGAAAGCCTGATTACCCCGGCTGAGCTGGCGCTGCGTCATCCTGTCTCCGCACGCGTCGCGGAACACGTCACGGCCTCCCGCCGCCGTATTGAAAAAATCCTGAACGGTGAAGATCGCCGCCTGCTGGTGATTATCGGCCCGTGCTCGATTCACGATCTGGACGCGGCGATGGACTATGCCAAACGCCTCCAGGTACTGCGCGACAAACACCAGCATCGCCTGGAAATCGTGATGCGCACCTACTTTGAAAAACCGCGCACCGTGGTGGGCTGGAAAGGGCTGATCTCCGACCCGGACCTGAACGGCAGCTACCGCGTGAACCACGGCATTGAGCTGGCGCGCAAGCTGCTGTTGCAGGTGAACGAGCTGGGCGTGCCGACAGCCACCGAGTTCCTGGATATGGTGACCGGACAGTTTATCGCCGACCTCATCAGCTGGGGCGCGATTGGCGCGCGTACCACCGAAAGCCAGATCCACCGGGAAATGGCCTCGGCGCTCTCCTGCCCGGTTGGGTTTAAGAACGGCACCGACGGCAACACCCGTATCGCGGTGGATGCGATCCGCGCCTCCCGCGCCAGCCATATGTTCCTCTCGCCGGATAAAAACGGCTCGATGACCATCTACCAGACCAGCGGCAACCCGTACGGCCATATCATCATGCGCGGCGGTAAAAAGCCGAACTACCACGCCGAGGATATTGCCGCCGCCTGCGAAACCCTCTCCGAGTTCGACCTGCCGGAGCATCTGGTGATCGACTTCAGCCACGGCAACTGCCAGAAGCAGCACCGCCGCCAGCTGGACGTGTGTGATGAAGTGTGCCAGCAGATCCGCAGCGGCTCCACCGCCGTCGCCGGGATCATGGCGGAAAGCTTTATCAAAGAAGGCACCCAGAAAGTGGTGGCCGGACAGCCGATAGTGTACGGCCAGTCGATTACCGATCCGTGCCTGAGCTGGGAAGACAGCGACCTGCTGTTAGAGAAGCTGGCCGCAGCGGTGGACACGCGGTTTTAAAGAATAGCGGGGTGGCGCCCCGTGCCCTTCTCCCTCTCCCCGTGGGAGAGGGCCGGGGTGAGGGCCTCAAACCGCACCTTCCCCCCAAATTTGATCCCGTCACAATATTTTCACAAAAACGCTTGCCGTGAATTTGCAGTTTATTGATAATGATTATCATTGTTACATTGATTGTCATTTGTAAACATTATGTCACCTGTAAATAACTCTGACGCAACGCCTTTAGCGACACACACAGCGCCATCCCCCACCTCCGGCGACCGCCGTATTGACAGCAAAACGCTGCTGGGCGACGAGGGGCGGGTGATTATCGAGCATGACGGTCAGCAGTATCTGCTGCGCCAGACCCATGCCGGAAAACTGATTCTGACTAAATAAATTACACCTAAAATTACGCCAGCCACCCAGGTGATCCCCAGGCAGCCAGCGCTTTCGATTCTTAATGGAGAGTTGCTATGCCACACCTGCATTCCGCGTCTTTGCGTCCCTCACTCCTGGCGCTGGCGATTGTCAGCACCCTGCCGGGCGCCGCGTTTGCTGCCGCAGAGGATATTACCGTCACCGCCACGGGCAACGCCCGCAGCGCCTTCGAAGCCCCGATGATGGTCAGCGTCATCGACGCTACCACCCCGGAAAACCAGACCGCCAGCTCGGCGGCAGACCTGCTGCGTAAAGTGCCGGGCCTGACGCTGGACGGCACGGGCCGCACCAACGGCCAGGACATCAACCTGCGCGGTTACGATCGTCGCGGCGTGCTGGTGCTGGTGGACGGCATTCGCCAGGGCACCGACACCGGGCACCTCAACAGCACCTTCCTCGACCCGGCGCTGATCAAGCGCATCGAAGTGGTACGCGGCCCCTCTGCTCTGCTCTACGGCAGCGGCGCGCTCGGCGGGGTGATTTCTTACGATACGGCGGACGCCGCCGACCTGCTGGAACCGGGCAAAAACAGCGGCTACCGCGTGTTTGGCACGGGCGCAACGGGCGATCATAGCATCGGCATGGGCGCCAGCGCCTTTGGCCGCACGGACACGCTCGACGGCCTGGTCTCCTGGTCGAGCCGCGATCGCGGGGACATTCGCCAGAGCAACGGCACCCGCGCGCCGAACGATGAATCCATCAACAATATGCTGGCGAAAGGCAGCTGGAAAATCGACGCCGCCCAGACCCTGAGCGGCTCACTGCGCTACTACAACAACGCCGCGCAGGAGCCGAAAAACCCGCAGACGCCGGATGCGAGCGACAGCAGCAACCCGATGACCGACCGCTCCACCATTCAGCGTGACGCGCAGCTGGGCTACGCCATAGCCCCGGCCGGAAACGACTGGCTCAACGCGGAGGCCAAAATCTACTGGTCCGAAGCGCGCATTAACGCCCAGAACCTCGATAACGCCGGCGAGTTCCGCAAGCAGACCACCAAAGGTGGCAAAGTGGAGAACCGCACGCGCCTGTTCAGCGACTCCTTTGCCTCGCACCTGCTGACCTACGGCGGCGAGTACTACCGCCAGGAGCAACATCCGGGCGGCGTCACCACCGGCTTCCCGGACGCGAAAATCGACTTCAGCTCCGGCTGGTTACAGGATGAGATCACCCTGCGCGATCTGCCGGTCACCCTGCTCGGCGGCACGCGCTACGACAACTATCGCGGCAGCAGCGAAGGCTATGACGATGTGGACGCCGACAAATGGTCATCCCGCGCCGGGCTCACCGTCAGCCCGACCGACTGGCTGATGCTGTTTGGCTCCTACGCGCAGGCCTTCCGCGCCCCGACCATGGGCGAGATGTACAACGACGCGAAGCACTTCTCCATCGGCAGCTTCTACACTAACTACTGGGTGCCCAACCCGAACCTGCGCCCGGAAACCAACAAAACCCAGGAGTACGGATTCGGCCTGCGCTTTGACGACCTGATGCTCGCCAACGATGCGCTGGAGTTCAAAGCCAGCTACTTCGATACCAAAGCCAAAGACTACATCTCCACCACCGTCGATTTTGCGGCGGCGACCACCATGTCCTATAACGTTCCTGATGCCAAAATCTGGGGCTGGGACGTGATGGCGAAATACACCGCCGATCTGTTCAGCCTGGACATGGCCTACAACCGCACGCGCGGCAAAGATACCGACACCGGGGAGTACATCTCCAGCATCAACCCGGACACCGTCACCAGCAAGCTGGACATCCCGGTGGCGGCCAGCGGCTTCTCCGTGGGCTGGATCGGCACCTTCGCCGACCGCTCCACCCACATCAGCAGCAGCTACAGCAAACAGCCGGGCTACGCGGTCAACGATTTCTACGTCAGCTACAAAGGCCAGCAGCAGCTGAAAGGCGTGACCACCACGCTGGTGCTGGGTAACGCCTTCGACAAAGCGTACTGGTCACCGCAGGGCATTCCGCAGGATGGCCGTAACGGCAAGATTTTTGTGAGTTATCAGTGGTAATCACCTCGCCCCGGTCCGCCGGGGCCATTATTCGAAAGGAACAGACAATGAATCACTACACACGCTGGCTTGAGCTTAAAGAAGAACATCCGGGAAAATACGCGCGCGATATCGCGGGCCTGATGGGCATCAGCGAAGCGGAACTCACCTTCGCGCGCGTGGGGCACGACGCCTGGCGGCTGCACGGCGACATCCGCGAGATCCTGGGCGCATTAGAAGCAGTGGGCGAAACCAAATGCATCTGCCGCAACGAGTACGCCGTTCATGAACAGGTCGGCACGTTCACCCATCAGCACCTCAACGGCCACGCCGGGCTGGTGCTGAACCCGCGCGCGCTCGACCTGCGTCTGTTCCTCAACCAGTGGGCGAGCGTGTTCCACATCAGCGAAGCCACCGCGCGCGGCGAGCGCCAGAGCATTCAGTTCTTCGACCATCAGGGCGATGCGCTGCTGAAGGTCTACGCCACCGACAACACCGACGTTTCCGCCTGGGGCGATGTTCTCACCCGCTTTATGTTTGCCGATAACCCGCCGCTGGCGCTGACAGCGGCAGAGGCTCCGGTTCATGCGGTCAATCCCGACGCCGCCACGCTGGACAGCGAATGGCGCGCCATGACCGACGTGCATCAGTTCTTCTCGTTGCTGAAACGCCACAACCTCTCCCGCCAGCAGGCCTTCCGCCTGGTGGGTGACGATCTGGCCTGTCAGGTCGATAGCTCCGCGCTGGCGCAGCTGCTGGACACGGCGCGTCAGGACGGCAACGAAATCATGATCTTCGTCGGCAACCGCGGCTGCGTGCAGATCTTCACCGGCGCGATCGAAAAACTGGTGCCGATGAAGGGCTGGCTGAATATCTTCAATTCCACCTTCACCCTGCACCTGCTGGAAGAGAGCATCGCTGAAGCCTGGGTCACCCGCAAACCGACCGCCGACGGCCACGTCACCAGCCTGGAGCTGTTTGCCGCCGACGGCACGCAGATCGCGCAGCTGTACGGCCAGCGCAGCGAAGGCGAACCAGAACAGAGCCAGTGGCGCAGCCAGATTGACGCCCTGACGCCAAACGGGCTGGCAGCATGAAGTGGCTCGCCCTGCTCTGCGCCCTTCCCCTGACGGCCTTCGCCGCCGCACCGGAGCGCGTCGTCACGCTTGGCGGCGACGTTACCGAGATTGTCTATGCGCTGAAGGCGCAGACCTCTCTGGTGGCGCGCGACAGCACCAGCCAGTCTCCGCAGGCGGCCAACGCCCTGCCGGACGTGGGCTATCTGCGCCAGCTCAACGCCGAGGGCATTCTCTCCGTTCGCCCGACGATGGTGCTGGCGAGCGCCCAGGCGCAGCCGTCCCTCGCCTTAAAGCAGATTGAGCAAAGCAGGGTAAAGGTGGTGACCGTGCCGGGCAGTAACGATCTCAGCGTGATTGACGAGAAGGTCAGGGTCATTGCCGACGCGCTGCACCAGCAGGCCGAGGGCGACAAACTGCGCCAGTCTCTGCGTAAGGAACTGGACGCCCTGCCGTCGTCCGCGCTCAACAAACGGGTGCTGTTTATCCTCAATCACGGCGGGATGACAGCGATGGCTGCCGGGCAGCAGACCGGGGCCGACGCGGCGATCCGGGCGGCGGGCTTGCAGAATGCGATGCAGGGGTTCACCCGCTATCAGCCGCTTTCGCAGGAAGGCGTGATTGCCAGCCGGCCGGATCTGGTGGTGATTTCCCAGGACGGAATAAAGGCGCTCGGCGGTGAGGAGAATCTGTGGTCGCTGCCGGGGCTCGCGCAAACCCCGGCGGGGCGCAACCGGCAGGTGCTTGCCGTTGACGATATGGCGCTGCTCGGCTTTAGCGTGCGTACCCCGCAGGCGATTTTGCAGCTGCGCGCCAAAGCGGAGCAGCTGCCCTGATGTCCCGCAGAATTGCCCTGTCGCTCGGCGTTTTGTCCGCCGCGCTGCTGGTGATGACCCTGCTGGCAACCGGCTTTGGCGCCATGCGTCTTCCGGTAAGCCTGCTGTGGAGCCACGGCGATGACGCGCTGCGCCAGATCTGGTTCACCATTCGCCTGCCCCGGGTGCTGCTGGCGCTGGTGATTGGCGGATCGCTGGCGCTGGCGGGCTGCGTGATGCAGGGGCTGTTTCGCAACCCGCTCGCCGATCCGGGACTGCTTGGGATCAGCAGCGGCGCGGCTCTGGCGGTGGCCCTGTGGGTGGTGCTGCCGCTTACGCTGCCCGCGCTGGCGATGCTTTACGCCCCGATGCTGGCGGCGTTTCTCGGCGCGCTGGCGGCAACCGCGGCGATCTTCCTGCTCAGCCGGCAGCCCGGCAGCTCGCTCTCGCGCCTGCTGCTGGTGGGGATTGCCATCAACGCCCTGTGCGGCGCGGCGGTTGGCGTGCTCTCGTGGCTCAGCAACGACGCCCAGCTGCGTCAGCTTTCGCTCTGGGGCATGGGCAGCCTCGGGCAGGCGCAGTGGTCGACGCTGCTGGCGGTGACTTCGCTGATGGTGCCAACGGTGTGGGTGATATGGCGGCTGGCGACGGCGCTCAACCTGCTCCAGCTCGGCGAAGAGGAGGCGCACTATCTCGGCGTCGATGTGAAGGGCGTGCAGCGGATATTGCTGCTGTGCAGCGCGCTGCTGGTGGCGGCGGCCGTTGCCGTCAGCGGCGTGATTGGCTTTATCGGGCTGGTGGTGCCGCACCTGATGCGCATGTGGCTGGGTGCCGATCACCGGGCGGTGGTGCCGGGGTCGGTCCTCGCCGGTGCCGCCCTGCTGCTGGTCGCGGACACCGTGGCGCGCACGCTGGTTGCCCCGGCGGAGATGCCCGTGGGTCTGCTGACCAGCATTCTGGGCGCGCCCTGGTTCCTGTGGCTTATTTTTCGTCGTGGAGGCCAGCATGGCTGAAGGCTACCGCGCAGAACGCCTCACCTGCCGGGTGGGGCAGCGCACCCTTATCAACGACGTGTCCCTTTCGCTCTCGCCGGGCGAACTGGTGGCGCTGATTGGCCCGAACGGGGCCGGAAAATCCACCCTGCTGCGCCTGCTGACGGGCTATCTCAAGCCGACAAGCGGCACCTGCCTGCTGGCGGATAAACCGTTAGTCGAGTGGCACCCGGAACAGCTTTCCCGACGCCGGGCGGTGATGCGCCAGCACACGCAACTGGGGTTTGACTGGCCGGTGGAGGCGGTGATCGGGATGGGTCGCGCCCCGTGGACAGCGCGCCCCGAAAGCGCGGTGATACACGAAGTCATGCAGATCACCGGCTGTTTACCGCTGGCCGGACGACGGTTTGCCGCCCTGTCCGGCGGTGAGCAGCAGCGGGTACAGCTGGCCCGCGCGCTGGCGCAGCTGTGGCGCGAGGGTGCGCCGGGCGGCTGGCTGTTTCTCGATGAGCCGACCTCGGCGCTGGATCTCTACCACCAGCAGCATCTGCTGCGCCTGCTGAAAAGCCTGACGCGAGAGGGAAACCTGCACGTCTGCGTGGTGCTGCACGATCTGAATCTCGCCGCGCTGTGGGCGGATCGCATCCTGCTGCTGCACGACGGTCGGATCGTATCCCACGGCGCGCCGGAGCAGGTGTTGCAGGCCGACGCGCTGGCGCGCTGGTACGGCGCGCAGGTTCACGTCGGCCAGCATCCGTTCCACGCCGCCCCGCAGGTGTTTCTCGCCCCCTAGCTTGAGCAGCTTACCTCCAGCCGCTTGCCCCAGTCCGGCGGGCGGCTGACGTAATCATCGTCCCGGTCGGCAAACGGCGTGCGCAGCGCGGTATGCAGGCGGTGCAGCTCGTCGTATTCGCCTTTTTCAGCCTGCTCAATCGCCCGCTGTGCCAGCCAGTTACGCAGCACCATCGCCGGGTTTGCCGCATTCATCTGCGCCTGGCGTTCTTCATCCACCACGCCCTCGCGCTGTAAACGCTCGCGGTAGCCCTGGAACCAGTCGTCAAAGGCCTGACGGTCGATAAACTCGTCGCGCAGCGGGGAAGCGCTGCTGTGCTGCTCCGTCTGGCCCAGCATGCGGAAGGTGCGGGTATAATCGCTGCCCTCGCGCGCCATCAGCGCAAACAGGCCGTTAAGAATGTCGTTATCGCCCTTCTCCTGGGTCAACAGCCCGAGCTTGGCGCGCATCAGGGTGCCGTATTCGCGCAGTAAAACCTCCTGGTAGCTGTCCAGCGCGTCGTTGAGGCCATCCACGTCGACAAACGGTGACAGGGTTTGTGCCAGACGCTGAAGATTCCACAGCCCGACGGCCGGCTGGTTGTCAAAGCTGTAGCGCCCCTGATAGTCAGAGTGGTTGCAGATATACCCCGGCTGGTAATCGTCCAGGAAACCAAACGGGCCGTAATCGAAGGTCAGCCCCAGAATCGACATGTTATCGGTGTTCATCACGCCGTGGGCAAAGCCAACGCTCTGCCAGCGGGCAATCATCGACGCGGTGCGGGCGACCACGTCGCGGAACCAGAGGCGATATTTATCGGCCTCATCCTGAAGCGCGGGCCAGTGGTGGCGAATGGCGAAGTCGGCCAGCTGGCGCACCTTGTCCGGCTCGCGGCGATAATAGAAATGCTCGAAATGGCCAAAGCGCAGGTGGCTTTGCGCGATGCGCATCAGCATCGCCCCCTGCTCCATCGTTTCACGCGCGACGGGCGTATCGCTGGTCACAATGGAGAGCGCCCGGGAGGTGGGGATCCCCAGCGCGTGCATCGCTTCGGACGCCAGGCTTTCACGAATAGTGGAGCGCAGCACCGCGCGCCCGTCGCCCATGCGCGAATACGACGTCAGACCCGCCCCTTTGAGGTGCCAGTCGACGGTATCTCCTCCGGGAAGCTGCTGTTCGCCGAGCAAAATCCCCCTGCCGTCCCCCAGCTGGCCCGCCCAGACGCCAAACTGGTGCCCGCTGTAGACCTGCGCCAGAGGGATCATGCCGGGAAGCAGCGCTTCGCCGCCCCAGACGCCCGCGCCATTCGCAGGCGTGAACAAGTCAGGCGGAACGCCAAGCGCATCGGCCAGCGGTGCGTTGTGCCAGACAAGGCGAGCATTCTGTAACGGTGTGGGATTCAGCGCGGTATAAAAGCCGGGCAGTTCGTCGTGCCAGTGTGCGGTAAAAGACAGGGTCATAGGTCCTCCTGCCTTAAGTGTAGAGGGTTTAGCGGAGGTTAAACACGGGCGAAAACAAGGGTTATCACTGCACGAGCGTGGTCACGGACTCCGCCGTCACGGCAGGCCAGAGGGTGCCCTGCATCGCGCCAAACTCAAATGACAGGACGCGCTGCAAACTCCCGTGGTCGTCGATCCCGGCCACAATCACCGACTGGCAGTGCGGGGTTATTTGCCAGAGGATCGCGCGCATAAAAGGTTCGAAGGAGAATTGCGATATGCGCTGTTGAATAAAGTTTTTATCCAGAATGACGCGTTTAAACAGGCCGTCATAAACCGCCTTAAGGGAGGCCGCCCCGGCACCGAAATTAGCCAGCACCAGCGGATATCGGATCGCCATCCTTGCCAGATCGAGATCGTCCTTTCCGTTATTTAAACCTGGATAATTCTCATTAACGGCAAACTCCAGGAACGGGTAGCGATCCATTATTGAAACAGCGTTTTCGTTTGTTAATAAAAACTCAACAATTGCAGGTGTAATATTGATCCAAGCAATTAACTGATGCTGAATAAAAAACAGTTTGCAGGTATCGAGCAGTTGCAGTTTTTCATGAAACAGCACCAGCTCATCTTCTTTAGAAAGATGCGGAAGCGCCAGTTCAGTGGGGATACGGACGTCTGAGCCCACGCCGACAAAGTTAACCATAATCTCAAGCGCTTTAAGCTCTCCTGCGCTATTACGCGCCGGACAGAGTAAAAACTCGGACTGGTAAGCATTATCTAACGTGATAATCATTGTGCTCGGCCTGCGTTATAGATGAGAGTGTACATCCTGGAGCAATTGCTGACACAATTCCACTGCATTGATTTTAATAAGATTGGTTTCATTCGTTCCGTATTAATTTTCAGATTTATCCCTGAATCTAAAATAATTTTATCCTGGTTAAAGCTTAATAGCCAGTTTTAGATAAAACAGACACATACAGAAATATTTAATTCTGAATAAATTTAACTTTAATCACTGAATAACTGAAATCCGGGCCACCTTTTTTTGCGAAGATGCCCGGACAAAACGCGTGGAAGAATGCGGGTTAAATACGTCTGGCCTGCCAGAAGTTTTTACGCCAGTAGACATTATCCAGAGATGAACGCATCACGCCGCGGCTGGTGGAGGCATGTATGAACTGGTTATCCGTATCATAAATCCCTACGTGCAGACCGCTTTCCCCGGAGCCGGTTTTGAAAAACACCAGGTCGCCGGGCAGTAATTCTTCTTTATCGATTTTTGTGCCGATTTCAGCCTGCTTGCGCGTTTCGCGCGGCAGCTGAAGATCGAATTTATCGCGGAAGGTCATCAGCACAAACCCGGAGCAATCCACTCCGCCACGACTCATCCCGCCGTAACGATAGGGCGTACCGCGCCAGTTGCTGAGCTGATCGTTCAGGCTGGCAATCACCGTGATGGAGTCCGACAGCCGCGCGTTCGGTGGAGGCGCGCGATGGCTACTGCATCCCGCAAGAAAGAGCGCCGCTGCAAAGAGAAACCAGAATCGCATTTCAGACGAATCCTCTGCTTTTATTTTTTCTTTCCGTAATTTAGCGTGCAACCGTGTAACCGCGCAAGAAACGGTTAGCCGGACGCCGTGGAGATCAGCATCTTGTGCCCCTCGATATCCAGCCGTCGAAACGCCATATTGTAGGCCGCCGCCAGATTTCGTGGCGTCAAGACGCTGTCGCGCGCGCCGCTGGCGATAAGTTTCCCCTGCGAGAGCAGCCAGACGCGGTGCGCGTGGCGCAGCGTATGGTTCAGGTCATGACTGCTCATGACGACCGCAACGCCCGCTTCGGACAACGCGCTCAGCTGACGGTCCAGCGCCGCCTGCTGCGCCACGTCCAGCCCGCTCATAGGCTCGTCCAGCAGCAGTAACCGCCCCTGCGGGTTGCCCGCCGGGTGGATCTGCAAGATCACCGCGGCCAGGCGCACGCGCTGCCACTCTCCGCCGGAGAGCTGGCTGGCCTGGCGGGACAGTTTATCTTCCAGCCCCAGCGCTGCCGCGACATCCGTGAGAATCCCGGTGCGGGTTTTATCATGCAGATGCAGCGTCAGATAGTGCCAGACCGGCATCGCAAAGGGCGGCACCTGCTGTTGCACCAGATAAGCCCGCCGATGCGCCAGCGCCGCGGGCGACCATTCGGCAAGGCTGCGCTCCAGCAGCGCGATCTCCCCCTGCCCGCTGGTCAGCCCGGCCATACGGGCCAGCAGCGTGCTCTTGCCCGCGCCGTTAGGCCCCACCAGATGCAGGATCTCCCCGGCATTAATAGCCGCCGTGACCGGCTCCAGACGCCCCTTCTCGGCAACGTCCGTGAGCTGCATCAGCAGGGTCATTATTTCGCCAGCGCCAGCTTAATAGATTCCATAACGATTGGATCTTCAGGCGTCATGTCCGGTGAAAAACGCTGAACCACCTGGCCGTCGCGGCCGATAAGGAATTTTTCGAAGTTCCACAGGATATCGTCAGGATAGAGCGGCGCGCGGCCTTTGCTCGCCATACGCTCGAAGAAACCGCTGCCTTCTGGCGCAACGGCGGTCGGCGCGGCGGTCACCAGTTTTTCATAGAGCGGGTGGCGGTTTTCGCCGTTAACGTCGATTTTGCTGAACATCGGGAACGTAACGCCGTAGGTGGTGCTGCAAAACGTTTTGATCTCGTCTTCGCTGCCCGGCTCCTGGCCCAGGAACTGGTTGCACGGGAAGCCCAGCACGGTGAAGCCGTCTTTCTCCCAGGCTTTGTGAATGTTCTCCAGCTGTTCATACTGCGGGGTCAGGCCGCATTTAGACGCCACGTTGACGATCAGCAGCACCTTGCCCTTGTAGCCTTCCAGCGTGGTTTTTTCGCCGTCAATGGTGGTCACTTCGGTATTCAAAATATCAGACTGCATAGCATTCCCTCAGGTTGTCTTGCATAGGATGATTTAACGTCCAGCCTTTAATAGTAGCCAGATAAATACCGGTGCGCCCAGCGTCGCGGTTACGACCCCGATGGGCAGCTCCGCCGCCGTCAGCGCAAGCCGGGCGATAATATCCGCCAGCAGCAGCGTCGCCGCCCCTGCAACGGCGGCGCACGGCAGCAACGTGCGATGATCCGTTACGCCGCAAAGACGCAGCATGTGCGGGATGACCAGACCAATAAAGCCAATAGCCCCGGCCAGCGCCACGCTCACCCCCACCATCCAGCCGATGGCGATAACCAGCACGTTGCGCCATAAACTCATCGACATGCCCAGCTGACGCGCAGAGGTTTCGCCCAGCGCGAGCATGTTCAGCGGCTGCGCCTGAAAGCCGGCCCAGAGGATAACCGGAACAAGCAGCGCCATCAGCCAGCCCTGACGCCAGTCAACGCCGCCAAATCCGCCCATCATCCAGTACATCAGCTGGCGCAAATCAAAGGAGGTGGAGAAATAGACCGCCCAGGTCATCAGCGCGCTACAGATGATCCCCAGCGCCACCCCGGCCAGCAGCAGGCGGCTGGTAGACAGATGGCGCCTGGCGAAGCGCAGCAGTATCAGCGTAATCACCAGCGCCCCGATAATGGCGCTAAGGCTTATACTCCAGCCGGACAGCTCGCCGCCGCCCAGCATTACCGCCGCAATCAGCCCTACCCCCGCGCCGTTGGACACGCCCAGTAAGCCCGGCTCTGCGAGCGGGTTTTCAAACAGCGCCTGCATAATGGTGCCGCACAGCGCCAGCGACGCGCCGACCAGGATCACCGCCAGCGTTCGCGGCAGGCGGATTTGCCAGACGAACAGCTGTCCGTCTGCGCCAAACCAGCTTTCCGGCCCAATCCAGCGGTCGCCCGCGCACAGGCTTATCACCGTTGCAATCAGGAGCAACAGTACGAGCACAAGCAGGCTGCGGAGGTCGGACTGGCGCTGGCGATGGGCGAAATCAGGCATGGACATGGTTTTATCAGGATCAGATGTATTTGATTTTACGGTGGGTTTACAACCTTGCAAAGAAAAAAGGCCGCGAATGCGACCTTTTTGGTTAGTTCATATTACTCTGCTTTGGGCGTTGCGTTTTCGACACGGCTTTTTAACTTCTGGCCGGGTCTGAAGGTCACCACGCGGCGGGCTGTAATGGGAATATCTTCCCCCGTCTTCGGGTTACGGCCCGGACGTTGGTTTTTGTCTCGCAAATCAAAATTGCCAAAGCCGGAGAGTTTTACCTGCTCACCATTTTCCAGAGCACGACGGATCTCTTCGAAAAACAGCTCTACCAGCTCTTTAGCATCCCGTTTGCTAAGCCCAAGCTTATCAAACAGATATTCTGACATTTCAGCTTTTGTAAGCGCCATAGGTTCAATCCCTCAATGATGCCTGGAATCGCTCTTTTAATGCCTCTACACATTTGGCGACGGTAGCGGCAATCTCCTCTTCTTCGAGTGTACGGCCGGTATCCTGAAGGATAAGGCTAATAGCAAGGCTCTTGAAACCTTCTGCTACGCCCTTGCCGCGGTACACGTCAAATAAGTTTACGCCAACTACCTGATTTACGCCAACTTTCTTACATTCGGCCAAAATATCTGCTGCTGGTACATTTTCAGCGACCACAACAGCGATATCGCGGCGGTTTGCCGGGAAGCGAGAAACATCCTGAGCCTGAGGAATCACGCGGTCTGCAACCGGGTTCCACTCCAGCTCGAACACGATGGTACGGCCGTTCAGGTCAAGTTTGCGTTCCAGTTCCGGGTGGACAACACCAATGAAACCAACGCGTTTGCCCTCTAAATAAATAGCAGCACTTTGACCAGGATGCAGGGCCGGAATCGCTTCTGCACGGAATTCAATTTCGGATAATTTACCGGTCAGATCGAGAACCGCTTCCAGATCGCCCTTCATATCGTAGAAATCAACGGTGCCTTTTGCCAGGTCCCAGTGCTCTTCATAGCGGCTACCGCTAATTGCGCCTGCCAGCATGAGATCCTGACGAATGCCCAAATTAGCCTGAGTATCCGGCACAAAGCGCAGACCGCTTTCGAAAATGCGCACACGGTTCTGCTGACGATTCTGGTTGTACACAACCGTGCCCAGCAGCCCCGTCCACAGGGACAGACGCATCGCAGACATTTCGCTGGAGATTGGGCTTGGCAGGATCAGCGCCTCTTCACCCGGGTGGACCAGCTGTTGCAGCTTAGGATCGACGAAGCTGTAGGTAATCACTTCCTGATAGCCTTTGTCGTTCAGCATGGTTTTCACACGCTTCAGGGACAGGTCGGCTTCGCGGTGAGTGCCCATGACCAGGCCCGCCTGCACAGGCTCATCCGGAATGTTGTTATAGCCGTAGACGCGAGCCACTTCTTCCACCAGGTCTTCTTCGATTTCCATATCGAAACGCCAGCTCGGCGCAACGGCTTTCCACTCGTCCTGACCTTCGGTCACTTCACAGCCCAGACGCGTCAGAATATCGGTGACCTGCGCATCGGCAACGTGGTGACCAATCAGGCGATCCAGCTTGCTGCGACGCAGCGTAATGGTGGCACGCTTCGGCAGCGTGGCTTCATTAGTCACGTCGATAACCGGACCCGCTTCACCGCCGCAGATGTCGATCAGCAGGCGAGTTGCACGTTCCATCGCCTTGTACTGCAACGCCGGATCCACGCCGCGCTCGTAGCGGTGAGAAGCATCGGTATGCAGGCCGTGACGACGCGCGCGACCGGTGATGGAAAGCGGGCTGAAGAATGCACATTCCAGCAGCACGTTCTGGGTTTCGTCATTCACGCCGGAATGTTCACCGCCGAAGATGCCGCCCATGGCCAGCGCTTTACCGTGATCGGCAATCACCAGGGTATCCGCGTTCAGTTTGGCTTCGCTGCCGTCCAGCAGAACCAGGGTTTCGCCCTCTTTCGCCATACGGACCACAATTCCGCCTTCGATACGATCTTTATCGAACGCGTGCATCGGCTGACCCAGCTCCAGCAGAACGTAGTTGGTCACGTCAACCACCGCGTCGATAGAGCGGATCCCGCAGCGACGCAGCTTCTCTTTCATCCACAGCGGGGTCGGAGCTTTAACGTTGATGCCTTTTACCACGCGGCCCAGGTAGCGCGGACACGCGTCCGGCGCGTCAACCTGAATCGGCAGCACGTCGCTGATGGTCGCCACCACCGGCGCTATTTCCGGCGCGTTCAGCCCGGTCTGGTTCAGCACGGCAACGTCGCGCGCCACGCCGATAATTCCCAGGCAGTCCGCACGGTTTGGCGTCACGCTGATTTCGATGGTGTTGTCATCAAGCTTCAGGTATTCGCGGATATCGGTGCCGATTGGCGCATCCTGCGGCAGCTCAATGATGCCGCTATGGTCGTCGGAAATACCCAGCTCGGAGAACGAGCACAGCATCCCTTCAGACGGCTCACCGCGCAGCTTGGCGGCTTTAATTTTGAAATCACCCGGCAGCACGGCACCGACGGTGGCAACCGCCACTTTCAGGCCCTGACGGCAGTTTGGTGCGCCGCAGACGATATCCAGCAGGCGATCGCCGCCCACGTTCACTTTGGTGACGCGCAGTTTGTCGGCGTTCGGATGCTGGCCGCACTCAACTACTTCGCCCACGACCACGCCGTTAAACGCGCCAGCAACCGGCTCAACGCCGTCCACTTCCAGGCCTGCCATGGTGATTTGGTTCGACAGCGCGTCGCTATCGAGAGAGGTGTTCACCCATTCGCGTAACCACAGTTCACTGAATTTCATTGTTCTGTCCTGCCCTTATTTAAACTGTTTGAGGAAACGCAGATCATTTTCGAAGAATGCGCGCAGATCGGTTACGCCGTAGCGCAGCATGGTCAGACGCTCCATGCCCATGCCGAATGCGAAGCCGGAGTAAACTTCCGGATCAATCCCCACGTTGCGCAGAACGTTTGGATGCACCATGCCGCAGCCCAGCACTTCCAGCCATTTGCCGTTTTTGCCCATCACGTCAACTTCCGCAGACGGTTCCGTGAACGGGAAGTAGGACGGACGGAAACGCACCTGCAAATCTTCTTCAAAGAAGTTGTTCAGGAAGTCGTGTAGCGTCCCTTTCAGGTTGGTGAAGCTGATGTTTTTATCAACGATCAGACCTTCCATCTGGTGGAACATTGGAGTGTGAGTCTGGTCATAATCGTTACGATAGACGCGGCCCGGCGCGATGATGCGGATCGGCGGTTCCTGGTCTTTCATAGTACGGATCTGCACGCCAGAGGTCTGGGTGCGCAGCAGACGCGTTGCGTCAAACCAGAAAGTGTCGTGGTCAGCACGTGCCGGATGATGGCCTGGAATGTTCAGGGCATCGAAGTTGTGGTAATCATCTTCGATTTCCGGGCCAGTCGCCACGGTAAAGCCGAGCTCACCGAAGAAACTTTCAATACGATCGATGGTACGGGTGACCGGATGCAGACCGCCGTTTTCGATACGACGGCCAGGCAGAGAAACGTCGATGGTCTCTTCAGCCAGACGCGCATTCAGCGCCGCGCTTTCCAGAGCGGATTTGCGCGCGTTCAGCGCCTGCTGAACCTGCTCTTTCGCTTCGTTAATCACCGCACCCGCTGCCGGACGCTCTTCCGCTGGCAGTTCACGCAGGGTAGTCATTTGAAGGGTCAAGTGCCCTTTCTTGCCCAGATATTCGACGCGGACGTTGTCTAACGCGGCAACATCTGAGGCCTGGTTAATGGCGGCCGTTGCACTGGCAACCAGCTCTGCGAGATGTGACATGGTTTTCCTCATTATGTCGGTGCAGACACCGATTTGGTGGACTTATTCTCTCGAATTTAGGCACAAAAAAAGCCTCCATCGGGAGGCTTATCTGGCGCTGTTTTTCGTTTCATCTTTCACGCGCTAGCCTCCTGAGTTCAGGTGCTAAAGTAAAAGAAGAAGCGGAAAATAGCAGCATTCATGCTTGCGTTACCTTGTGTGGTAAAAACCGTTAAGACCGTATTGAAAAGCCTGCACGGGTAAATGTCAATGTTCTACTCTGGTATACCCTAAATAATTCAAGTTGTAACAAGGCGGCAAGTAAGAGAATCCTCAGGAGCTTACATCAGTAAGTGACTGGGGTGAACGAACGCAGCCAACGCAGGTACGGCTTGAAGTATGACGGGTATAACAAAAGAGGGAGCAAAGCCCCCTCTTTCAACTGGCTTATGCCAGTGCTGCTTTCGCTTTTTCGACCAGAGCGGTGAACGCTACTTTGTCGAATACTGCGATGTCAGCCAGGATCTTACGGTCGATTTCAACAGAGGCTTTTTTCAGGCCGTTGATGAATTTGCTGTAAGAAATACCGTTCTGACGTGCTGCTGCGTTGATACGCGCAATCCACAGTTGACGGAACTGACGCTTACGCTGACGACGGTCACGGTAAGCGTACTGACCTGCTTTGATAACAGCCTGGAAGGCAACGCGGTAAACGCGTGAACGCGCACCATAGTAGCCTTTAGCTTGTTTCAAAATTTTCTTGTGACGTGCACGTGCAATTACACCACGTTTTACGCGAGCCATATGTGCTCTCCTGTATCTATATTCTTAGTAAAAAAATTAAACGTTAACGGCTTATGCGTACGGCAGGCACGCGATTACCAGACCCAGATCGCCTTTAGAAACAAGGCCTTTTGGACGCAGGTGACGTTTACGCTTAGTAGATTTTTTGGTCAGAATATGACGCAGGTTTGCGTGCTTACGCTTAAATCCACCACCACCGGTTTTTTTGAAGCGCTTAGCAGCACCGCGTACGGTCTTAATTTTTGGCATCTTAATAACTTCCACTTCGCATTGTTAAATAAACGAAACATAGGCGAACAAAACCTATGAAGCCCGAAGGCTCCACAGATTTTGCTGCTTGAAGGCCTTACTGTTTCTTCTTAGGAGCGAGCACCATGATCATCTGGCGGCCTTCGATCTTCGTAGGGAAGGATTCGACTACTGCCAGTTCACTCAGATCGTCACGGACGCGGTTAAGCACTTCCATACCGATCTGTTGGTGGGCCATCTCACGACCGCGGAAACGCAGTGTGATCTTGGCCTTATCGCCATCTTCCAGAAAGCGAATCAGGCTGCGGAGTTTTACCTGATAATCGCCATCGTCGGTACCAGGACGGAATTTGATTTCCTTAACCTGGATAACTTTTTGTTTCTTCTTCTGTTCCTTAGAAGACTTACTTTTTTCATAAAGGAACTTGCCGTAGTCCATGATACGACAAACTGGCGGTTCGGCGTTAGGGCTGATTTCAACTAAATCTACTCCAGCTTCTTCAGCTTTTTCGATCGCTTCTCTCAGACTCACAATTCCCAGAGGCTCACCTTCCAGATCTGTTAAGCGAACTTCCTGGGCGCGAATCTCGCCATTGATACGATTCGGACGTGCCGTTTGAACTCGTTTTCCGCCTTTAATACCTTATTCCTCCAGTTGTTGAAGACTGCGGCTGCGAATCTCTTGTTGCAGCTTCTCAATCACTTCACTTACGTCCAGGCTCCCCAGGTCTTTACCACGGCGGGTGCGAACGGCAACTTTGCCTGCTTCCACCTCTTTATCACCACAGACCAACATATACGGGACACGACGTAAAGTGTGCTCGCGGATTTTAAAGCCAATCTTCTCATTTCTCAAGTCCGCTTTTACGCGAATGCCCGCATTTTGTAGTTTCTGCGTCAATTCTTTAACGTAATCGGCCTGAGAATCGGTAATGTTCATCACCACTACCTGCACTGGCGCAAGCCAGGTTGGGAAGAAGCCCGCGAACTCTTCGGTCAGGATGCCGATAAAGCGCTCCAGAGAACCGAGAATCGCACGGTGAATCATAACCGGTACCTGACGCTCGTTGTCTTCGCCAACATAAGAGGCGCTTAAACGCTGCGGCAGGGAGAAGTCCAGCTGTACAGTACCGCACTGCCATGCGCGATCGAGGCAGTCATACAGGGTAAATTCAATTTTCGGACCGTAGAATGCGCCCTCGCCCAGCTGATACTCAAACGGAATACCGTTCTCTTCCAGCGCTACGGCGAGATCCGCCTCTGCACGATCCCAGGTCTCATCGCTACCGATACGTTTTTCCGGGCGAGTCGACAGCTTGACGACGATTTTCTCGAAGCCAAAGGTGCTGTACATATCGTAGACCATACGGATGCAGGCGTTAACTTCATCACGTACCTGATCTTCAGTACAGAAGATATGTGCATCATCCTGCGTAAAGCCACGAACGCGCATCAGACCGTGCAGCGCACCTGATGGCTCGTTACGGTGGCAGCTACCAAACTCTGCCATACGCAGCGGCAGGTCGCGGTAGGATTTCAGACCCTGGTTGAAGATCTGAACGTGTCCCGGGCAGTTCATTGGCTTGATGCAGTATTCACGGTTCTCAGACGAAGTGGTGAACATCGCATCTTTGTAGTTGTCCCAGTGGCCGGTTTTTTCCCACAGCACACGGTCCATCATGAACGGGCCTTTCACTTCCTGATACTGGTACTCTTTCAGCTTAGAGCGTACGAAGGTTTCCAGTTCACGGAAGATAGTCCAGCCGTCGTTATGCCAGAACACCATACCCGGCGCCTCTTCCTGCATGTGGTACAGGTCGAGCTGTTTACCGATTTTACGGTGGTCACGCTTCGCCGCTTCTTCCAGGCGTTGCAGGTACGCGTTCAGGGCTTTTTTATCGGCCCAGGCGGTACCATAAATGCGCTGCAACATTTTGTTGTTGCTGTCGCCGCGCCAGTAAGCGCCCGCGATTTTCATCAGCTTGAAGTGATGGCAGAAACGCATGTTCGGCACGTGCGGCCCGCGGCACATGTCGATGTATTCTTCGTGATGGTACAAGCCAGGCTTGTCATCATGAGAGATATTTTCGTCAAGAATAGAGACTTTATAGCTCTCGCCACGCTTCACGAAGGTTTCACGCGCTTCGTGCCAGCTGACTTTCTTCTTAACGACGTCGTAGTTCGTTTCGGCGAGCTCGTGCATACGTTTTTCGAGCGCGTCGATATCTTCCTGGGTCAGGGTATGATCAAGGTCAACGTCATAGTAGAAGCCGTTGTCGATAACCGGGCCGATTGCCATTTTGGTGTTTGGCCACAGCTGCTTGATTGCATGACCTAACAGGTGCGCACAGGAGTGACGAATGATCTCCAGACCTTCTTCGTCTTTCGCTGTGATGATAGACAGCGTCGCATCGCTTTCGATCGGGTCGGAAGCGTCAACCAGTTCGCCATTCACACGGCCAGCAATGGTCGCTTTTGCGAGGCCAGGACCGATGTCGAGGGCTACATCCATTGGGCTTACTGCGTGGTCGTATTGGCGTTGGCTGCCATCAGGAAGAGTAATTACAGGCATTTTATATCCTTATTTGCAGTGATGCCCCACACATAAGAGCATATACAAAGAAAATAATCGATGTTTAACAATAGATTACGAAGCCATCTGACCAACAATCGTCAAATTGGCCCGTCATCATGCACCCGGGAAATCAGACAAAGCCTGATTTACGCAAGGCCTTGCAATGTTAACACTAACAAAAGGGAGATTGCACCCTCTGGCGCAGACAGAAGTATCTGGTTCTTCTTCATGAGCCTGCACGGGTTCGCCTCCGGACCGCTCGCATTTCAACGATGCCGGGCTATTCTTGTACAGGTCTTAAACCTGAAGGGGCACAACATGAACGTATCCAGTAGAACCGTCGTGATATTGAACATACTTTCAGCCACCGGTTTATTGCTCATCCTCGCCGAAAGGTTCAGCTGGTTTTAACCCAGCAAGTTAAACGTTGCATAACCTAATCGCCAGGATAATGCGCATTGCACCCTTTCCTTTGGTACACTGACATTATCAACTGACAAGGATTAGGTTATGCCAACGAAACGATTTGCCGTGAAACACTGGAAAATGGTGCTGGTGCTAATTGCTATCTGCGGGGCGATGCTGCTGTTGCGCTGGGCAGCAATGATCTGGGGTTAAGACAATCGTAACGGAAATAAATAAACGCCTTTACCGAATAAACCATTTCGGTGAAGGTTTTGTCAATTCGCCCCACGAATAATGGAATGAAGCAGAATTATCTTTACAGAAATACAGGCCGGAAAAACCGGTACAGCACACTCCGGTTTTCGGCGGGTCAGGTTATTGGTTTAGGGCAATAACAAAACGGCGCGACGCGATCAGGACCACTCGCCCGCCACCAGCTTATGCACGTCGAAGGCGTCATTCATTGACTGGCCGGTAGACTGGGAGCCCGGGGCGATGTTAGAGCCAGCCTCAACGTCAGATGCATGGGTAATACCAATTTGAGTCGTGGCGTTACTGGCAGGTGTAGCGACGTTATCAGCAGCGAAAACGCCAAAAGAGAGTGCAGAAAGCACAACAGCTGCTGTAGCGGTTTTGATTTTTTTCATAATGATTATTCTCTTACTTAATTAATGCAAAACGACTTAAGGCAATAAGCTGCCTGTGATAAGAGTGTAGATCCAGATCACACTTTTGCCCAGAGCAATTATTTATCAATTCGTGTCAAATAAAAGAATTGTGTATCGCTGAGATGAATTATGGAGAAATTAAGAAGATATCTTTAGACCAATTATTTTAAAACGCCGTTTAAAATAAAATAGCACAATTATGGAAAATAAAAAAAGGACCGAATTTATTTCGGCCCTCGGGAAATTACATTTTGTAGCCCAGAGAAATCGTGGTTCTGCGGTCGGTGTGATCCGGTGCAGTATCAGGAGGAGAAGAGTTCCAGGTCACGTTGTACGCCACTTTTAGACCGAAGTGTTCGTTGATGGCAACGTTCAGTGCGGTTTCAGAGTTCAGCGTGGTGTCGTCGGCGCCAAACACAGAAACGCCCTGCGTAAATTTGGTGTTGTCGGTCATCTGCCAGGCATAGGTGCCGGACGCGTAACCCAGCGGCTGCGTTTTGGTATCGCCATCGGTGTACTCGTCGTAACGTACGCCCGGACCGAATTCAAAACGGAAGCTGTGGACCGGGCCGTTCAGGAACTGACGACCATAACCCGCGGTGAAGACATCGCGCTGGCGATAGCCGTTGTAGCGGTCGGTTAACCAGCTTGCCTGACCGAACAGGTAGTCATAATCGGTCATGTTGTAACGGCTACGGCCACCGACGGCGTATTTCTCGGAAGAACGTTCGTCGTTAGCGGAGGTGTTGCTGGCGTTACCCCACAGTGACCAGGCGGTATTGCTACCGTACCAGGTCAGCGTGCTGTCTGCCGTCAGCGAAGAGCTTTTCGTGTTACCAGATTGCGCCAGATACCCTGCGTTGAGGTTACCTTCAAAGGGTTTTTGCGCCGTGGTGGGATCGTCCATGACAGTAAAAACGGAATCATCGGCGCATGCATTCATTGACGCAAACACGCCACCCGCCATCATCAGTGCTGCGGGTACTGTCTTCAAAAGCTTCATTTTATTAAGGAGTCCGTACAACAAAAAAAGAGACCATCACGGTCCCGGAAACTTTCTTGAGGATCAATGACAAGGCGTCCAGAGAAAGGTAACAAATTATAAAAAGCCGCAAATAACATAGCAATGATTTCTTATTTCATTTTTTGAATAAGAACGATCCCAAAACGATTTTTAATTTATAAAACCAAAACCTGATTTTTGTCAGTATTCATATTTAAAATCATACTGTTATTTACTTTTCCTTACGGGCATTTAGTGCCAGGCTTACTGAAGCCCATACTAAATGGAGGTAATGATGGTTTCTATTTATACCTTAACGCTCTCCCCTTCCCTCGACTCCGCCACCCAGACGCCGCAAATCTATCCGGAAGGTAAACTGCGCTGTAGCTCGCCGGTGTTTGAACCCGGCGGCGGCGGCATCAATGTGGCGCGCGCCATTACCCATCTCGGCGGAAAGGCGACGGCGATTTTTCCTGCCGGTGGCGCCACGGGTGAGCATCTGGTCGCCCTGCTCGCGGATGAGAAGGTCGCGGTCTCGACCGTTGACGCGCAGGACTGGACCCGCCAGAACCTGCACGTGCACGTCAGCTCAAGCGGCGAGCAGTACCGCTTTGTGATGCCCGGCGCGAAGCTCAGCGAAGATGAATTTCGCCAGCTTGAAGAGAAAGTGTTAGCCATTGAGAGCGGCGCGCTGCTGGTGATCAGCGGCAGCCTGCCGCCCGGCGTTAAAACTGAAAAACTGACGCAGCTTATCCGGGCCGTTCAGCAGCGCGGGATCCGCTGTATCGTCGACAGCTCCGGCGATGCGCTGATGGCCGCTCTGGAACCCGGCCAGCTTGAACTGGTTAAGCCTAACCAGAAAGAGCTCAGCGCGCTGGTCAACCGCGAGCTGACCCAGCCGGACGACGTGCGCACCGCCGCGCAGGAGCTGGTGAAGAATGGTAAAGCGCTGCGCGTAGTGGTTTCGCTGGGTCCGCAGGGGGCGTTAGCCGTGGATGAAAGCGGTGTTGTGCAGGTGGTTCCACCGCCGATGAAAAGCCAGAGCACCGTCGGCGCGGGTGACAGCATGGTCGGCGCGATGGCGCTGAAGCTGGCGCAGGGGGCATCTTTGCTGGAAATGACCCGCTACGGCGTCGCCGCCGGTAGCGCGGCCACCATTAATCAGGGAACGCGGCTCTGTTCACTTGCGGATACGCAAAAAATCGTCGATTACCTGTCGCAAAACTGACCCGGTCTCCCCTCTTTCCCGGAGGGGAAACGCCACGGGAGGTCGCCAAACGCGCGCCATCGACTATGCTAAGAAAACTTTCATGATAACAATGAGGTGAAAAATGAGCAGTGGGGACATTACGCGGTACGTGGTCACCGTTAATTTCCACGAGGGATCGCTGACCGATCTAAACGAAATCAACAACGCTTTTAGCCGCGCCAATTTTTTACTGACCATGACGGATGAAGAAGGCACCGTTCATGAGCTGGGCCCGCTGACCTTTGGGCTGATCAGCGCCTTTTCGCGGGAGGAGGTCTCTACTATGGCAACCGGTCTGGTGGAAAGCGCCACCGATAAGTCGGCAGAAATTGACGTAGATACCTGGGAAACCTGGAAGAAGAAAGAACAATAAGTGCCTTCCCCCGATCGAAACGGCTCAGGTGTGCGTTAGTTCGTATTTTTTCACAGCGGTTTTGCGCTAACTTTATGATCTGGCAGACAACATGGGAGAGAAATCATGTGGCAGGCTATCAGTCATCTTTTACGTGAACAACTGGGTGAAGGTGAAATTGAACTGCGTAACGAACTGCCAGGCGGAGAGATCCACGCCGCGTGGCATTTGCGCTACGCAGGACGCGATCTGTTCGTGAAGTGTGATGAACGGGAGCTCCTTCCCATCTTCACCGCCGAAGCCGATCAGCTGGCGCTGTTGTCTCGCAGCAAAACCGTTACCGTTCCTGAGGTCTGGGCCGTGGGCACCGATCGCGACTACAGTTTCCTGGTCATGGAATATCTCCCTGCCCGCCCGCTGGATGCGCACAACGCCTTTATTCTCGGGCAACAGATTGCCCGGCTGCATCAGTGGAGTGACCAGCCGCAGTTCGGGCTGGACTTCGATAACGATCTCTCCACCACGCCGCAGCCGAACGCCTGGCAGCGGCGCTGGTCAACCTTCTTTGCCGAACAGCGCATAGGCTGGCAGCTGGAGCTGGCCGCCGAGAAGGGGCTGGAGTTTGGCAATATTGATGCCATTGTCGACCACGTTCAGCAGCGCCTTTCATCCCACCAGCCGCAGCCGTCGCTTCTGCACGGGGATTTGTGGTCAGATAACTGCGCGCTGGGGCCGAACGGGCCTTATATCTACGACCCGGCCTGCTACTGGGGCGATCGGGAGTGCGATCTGGCAATGCTGCCGCTGCACCCCGAACAGCCGCCGCAAATCTATGACGGCTATCAGTCGGTGTTGCCGCTGCCGCCGGACTTCCTCGACCGTCAGCCAATCTACCAGCTCTACACCTTAATGAACCGGGCGATCCTGTTTGGGGGTGAGCATCTGGTGAACGCCCAGCGAGCGCTGGAGCGGGTGCTGGCAGCCTGATAAGCGAACGGGTGGCATTGCGCCACCCTTTTTGTTTATAAGAAGCCGAGCAGTTTGAAGAAGAAGTAGCCCGCCACGATGATGATAATCGGCAGGACGTAGAGCGGGAAAATTTGCAGGAAAATGGTGTGGCGCGGCACCACGATGCGCGATTCAATCTGCGCGCGGCTCATGCCCTCCGGCCCTTTCGCCTTCTCCAGGATCATCTGGTCTTCTACCCCTTCACGCAGGAAACGGGTCTGGCGGCTCATTCGCGCACCGGAGGCCTGCAAGGCCATGCCGACAAAAATCAGCGCAAAGATTATCCAGAAACCGATGTTCAAACTCTGGTGAAAATCCGGCGTCGGCGAGTTAAACCAGAACAGGTTCAGGAAAGGCGTATTAAAGCGCATCATCTCAATCATGACATGAGCAAAATCAAGCATTACCGCATTGATACCCGCCTGTTTTTCGCTGTGATCGTACATAAATTTGAGTACGGAGATCAGCGTGGAAATGACGGCCGGAATAAAAATGACCCAACCCGCAATACGTTTTAAGACAGCAATGCGTCCAGCTTGTTGATACGTCATGAGTTCCCCTTCATAAAGACGCGTTATTTGTGCCTAAGTCTACCTGCTGACTCGCATTTTCGCCCGAACTTTGAAAGCAGTATGCTAAATTGCAGAAAGCACTGAGTACTTACCTCGTCGGACACCCTGGATTAAGGAGAAGTTGTGATGTCGACACCGCGCCAAATTCTTGCCGCTATTTTTGACATGGATGGATTACTGATTGATTCCGAACCGCTGTGGGATCGCGCTGAGCTGGAGGTGATTGCCAGCCTGGGCGTGGACATCAGCCGCCGCAACGAGCTGCCCGATACGCTCGGGCTGCGCATCGATATGGTGGTCGAGCTCTGGTACGCCCAGCAGCCGTGGCCGGGGCCAGACCGCGCAGAGGTGACCGCGCGCATTATCAGCCGGGCCATCTCGCTCGTTGAAGAGTACAAGCCTCTGCTGCCGGGCGTGCGTGAGGCTATCGCCCTGTGTAAAGCCCAGGGCCTGAAGGTCGGTCTGGCCTCCGCCTCCCCGCTGCATATGCTGGAAAAAGTGCTGACCATGTTTGATTTGCGCGACGGCTTTGACGCGCTGGCCTCGGCGGAAAAGCTGCCGTACAGCAAGCCGCACCCGCAGGTGTATATGGACTGCGCGGCGAAGCTGGGGCTGGATCCGATTAACTGCGTGGCGCTGGAAGATTCCGTTAACGGCATGGTGGCGTCTAAAGCGGCGCGGATGCGCTCTATCGTGGTACCTGCTGAAGAGGGTCGTCACGACCCGCGCTTTGCGCTGGCAGACGTCAAGCTCACCTCCCTTGAAGCCCTGACCGCGCAGGATCTTCGCGGCTAATCGCTTCGCATTCAGGCAGCATTTGCTGCCTGAATCACATAAGTAAAACATCGTTTCATTTTATTTGCTTTTCTTCAAAGCGGCTCCTATCCTTAGCGTCAGAATGACAATAACCCTACTTCTGAGGCACGTATGATACTGGACTCCTTCACTCTTTCGGACAAAGTGGCGATCGTCACCGGATGCGATACCGGTCTGGGGCAAGGCATGGCCGTCGCGCTGGCGCAGGCGGGCTGCGATATCGTGGGCGTGAACCGTAAAAATCCTGAAGAGACTGCCGCGCAGATCGCCGCGCTGGGCCGGCGCTTCCTGGCGATCCGCACCGACCTCGGCGTGCAGGAGAACATCGCTGGCGTAGTCGCGCAGGCGGTCGCAGAGATGGGCCGTGTGGATATTCTGGTGAATAACGCGGGGACCATTCGCCGGGAAGATGCCCTGACGTTCAGCGAAAAGGACTGGGATGATGTGGTTAATCTGAACCTGAAATCGGTCTTCTTCCTGTCGCAGGCGGTGGCGAAACAATTTGTCCAGCAGGGTCAGGGGGGAAAAATTATCAACATCGCGTCGATGCTGTCGTTCCAGGGCGGGATCCGCGTGCCGTCGTATACGGCGTCGAAAAGCGGCGTGCTCGGGATTACCCGCCTGCTGGCGAACGAGTGGGCCGCGCACGGTATCAACGTGAACGCCATCGCGCCGGGCTATATGGCGACCAATAACACCCGGCAGCTGCGTGATGACGAGCAGCGCAGCCAGGAGATCCTCGACCGCATTCCTGCCGGACGCTGGGGCTTACCCGCCGACCTGCAAGGCCCGGTGGTATTTCTGGCGTCGTCGGCCTCTGACTACGTGAACGGCCACACCTTAGCCGTCGACGGTGGCTGGCTCGCGCGCTAACGCAGTTTGTGACAAAGAGTTACACCGTCACCTCTTCCGCCCACTGTATAAAAACCCTATACTGTATGAATTGACAGTTTCACGGGTGTTATCATGACGGCGGAAGGCCACCTGCTTTTTTCAATTGCGTGCGCAGTGTTTGCTAAGAACGCTGAGCTTACGCCCGTGCTGGCGCAGGGTGACTGGTGGCATATCGTCCCTTCCGCGGTGCTGACCTGCCTGCTGCCCGATATCGATCACCCGAAGTCGTTTTTAGGCCAGCGGCTTAAGTGGATATCCAAACCCATCGCCCGGGCGTTTGGACACCGGGGCTTTACCCACAGCCTGCTGGCCGTGTTTGGCCTGCTCACCCTCTTCTATCTCAAAGTGCCCGAAAGCTGGATTGTCCCAGGCGATGCCATTCAGGGAATGGTGCTTGGCTATCTGAGCCATATCCTGGCGGATATGCTGACCCCTGCGGGGGTGCCGCTGCTGTGGCCCTGCCGCTGGCGCTTTCGTTTTCCTATTCTCACCCCGCAAAAAGGCAACCAGCTGGAGCGCGTCTTGTGCATGGCGCTGTTTGCCTGGGCCATCTGGATGCCGCAGACCTTGCCCGAAAATGGTGCAGTCCGCTGGTCGTCGCAGATGATCAATTCGCTGCAATTTCAGTTCAATCGGTTTATTCATCACCAGATTGAACATTAAACGGACAAAACTATCGCGTTTGTCATAAACCATTCCATTTGGATATAAGCGCCACATCACACTTCTGCTAACCTTGCGCCACAGGCTCGGGTAACGCCGACCGCATAATAAATCAGGAGAACGGGGATGAATTTTCCACTTATCGCGAACATCGTGGTGTTCGTTGTTTTGCTCGTGCTTTTGGCCCAGACGCGCCACAAACAGTGGAGTCTGGCGAAAAAGGTACTGGTTGGTCTGGGTATGGGTGTGGTATTTGGTCTGGCATTGCAGGCCATCTACGGTTCCGATAATCCAGTACTGAAAGATTCTATTCAGTGGTTCAACATTGTCGGTAACGGCTATGTGCAGCTGCTGCAAATGATTGTGATGCCGCTGGTGTTTGCCTCTATTCTGAGCGCCGTCGCCCGTCTGCATAACGCCACGCAGCTGGGTAAAATCAGCTTCCTGACCATCGGCACCCTGCTGTTCACCACGCTGATTGCGGCGCTGGTGGGCGTGCTGGTGACCAACCTGTTTGGCCTGACCGCCGAAGGTCTGGTACAGGGCTCTGCGGAATCCGCACGTCTGGCGGCGATCCAGACTAACTACGTGGGTAAAGTCGCTGACCTGACCGTGCCGCAGATGGTGCTCTCCTTCATTCCGAAGAACCCGTTTGCTGACCTGACCGGCGCAAACCCGACCTCTATCATCAGCGTAGTGATCTTCGCCGCCTTCCTGGGCGTGGCGGCGCTAAAGCTGCTGAAAGACGACGCGCCGAAAGGTGAACGCGTGCTGACCGCGATCGATACCCTGCAAAGCTGGGTAATGAAGCTGGTTCGTCTGGTGATGCAGCTGACCCCGTACGGCGTGCTGGCGCTGATGACCAAAGTGGTGGCAGGTTCTAACTTGCAGGACATCATTAAGCTGGGCAGCTTCGTGATTGCCTCTTACCTGGGTCTGGGCATTATGTTTGTGGTTCACGGCATCCTGCTCGGCGTGAACGGCGTGAGCCCGCTGAAATACTTCCGTAAAGTGTGGCCGGTGCTGACCTTCGCCTTTACCAGCCGTTCCAGCGCAGCCTCTATTCCGCTGAACGTTGAAGCGCAAACCCGTCGTCTGGGCGTGCCGGAATCTATCGCCAGCTTCTCTGCCTCCTTTGGTGCCACCATTGGTCAGAACGGCTGTGCGGGTCTGTACCCGGCGATGCTGGCGGTGATGGTTGCGCCAACCGTGGGCATTAACCCGCTGGACCCGATGTGGATCGCAACCCTGGTCGGTATTGTGACCATCAGCTCCGCAGGCGTTGCGGGCGTGGGCGGCGGTGCCACCTTCGCCGCGCTGATCGTGCTGCCTGCGCTGGGCCTGCCGGTGACGCTGGTCGCGCTGCTGATCTCCGTTGAACCGCTGATCGACATGGGTCGTACCGCGCTGAACGTGAGCGGCTCCATGACCGCCGGGACGCTGACCAGCCAGTGGCTGAAGCAGACCGACAAAGCGGTGCTGGAAAGCGAAGACGACGTCGAGCTGGCGCACCGTTAATCGCCGCGAGTGCCGGGTTGACCCGGCCTGCATGAGAGATGCAATTAAAAAAGGCCATCAGACATCTGATGGCCTTTTTTGTTTCTGCTGAGTTACCAGCTGTATTTCACGCCCAGCCCGCCCTCAATGCTGTGGTAGTCGCTGCCACTCTGCTGCGTGCCCACGTTACCCCACAGGCTCCACTGGTTGCTGAGCTTCGCTTCCACCCCGGCTTTGACTTCGTAGCGGTGTTTCGGCGTATCCGACTCAAGACGGGTGCTGTCCATCTTGATGGTGTCGGTGTAGCCGCTATACAGCCAGTTGGCTTCGATGAACGGCTGCCACTGGCGGCCCTGCTTGTCGGCCGAGTAGCCGTACACGCGCAGCCCCAGACGGTTGCTGAAGCCGCCGTCGTTCTGGCTCTTCACTTTCGTGCCGTTGTCTTCTTTCACGTCATCCGCGTCGTAGTGGGTGTAGATCACCTGCTCCTGCGGCTGAATGAAGAAGCTCATCAGCGAGGTGTTGTAGACGTTGAAGGCCCAGCCGCCCTCGACGGAGACCGACTGGGTGGTGCTGTCGTATTTCTGCTCCGGCAGCCCTTCGCCGTTCACCTTGTTGTTGTACCAGCCGTACTGGGTCCAGGTATCGATGTACGGCCCGGTGCCTTCCGCACGACCGTCGGCAAACCAGGTGCCGTACAGACCGACGCTGTAGCCGTCCACTTCGCTGCGCGCCACATAGCTCTGCCCGTCACTCTGGTTACGGGTTCTGGCCGAGCCGTAGCCCGCCATCACCCCAACCTGCCAGCGGTTCTGCACTTGCAGGTTATTGGCGATATCAAAGCCAAGCTGCACCCCGTTGCTCCAGGTGTCCTGACCAATCTGCCCGGCGCTCTGGCTGTCGGTGCGGCTGCCGAAGGTGCGGATCCACGCGGAAGGCACGTCAAGCTGCTGGCCGTTGCCGGTCACGAACAGGCTTTCACCCACGCGGTCGTGCAGGCTGTGGCTGAACATATCCATCGCCGCGCTCTGGTTGCCCAGATAAGCCCCGGCTTCAGGACGGATCGGCACCACCGGCTGATCCACAGGGACGCGCAAGTACCAGTCCCCGTCGTTGCCGGCTGGCGTGCCCTGCAACAGCTGGTAGTCATACGCGCCCGCCACCACGCGGTTTGCGAGGGTGAAGTCGCCGTTCGACGCGCCGTCCACCTCAATCACGCGAATGCCGTTGACGGTCTGCGCCCCGCTGCCGCCCTTGTTGTTCACGTACACGTCGGTATGGCCGCTGGTGTCACCCTGCACAATCAGCTTGTCGGTTTTCGAATTATCCCCACCCAGCACGGTGTTCAGCACCAGGGTACTGTGCGCGGTGTAGTTCCCGGTCACGGTCAGGGTGTTGCCAACGGTATTCCCCGCCAGATTGACGGTGTTGAAGTTATCCAGGTTCCCCTGAATGGTCAGATTGCCCGCCCCGCCGGAGAGAGCCGTAATGGCATCCCCCGCAGAAACGGTGCCGTTGCTGGTGACGTTCCCGACGAGGGTGCCGTAGCCGCCGAGGGTTGCCCCTTCGTCAACCGTCACCGCCCCGCCGCCGGAAAGGGCTGCCGCGCGGTTATCCAGCGCCAGCGTGCCTGCCTCAACGTGGGTGCCGCCCGTGTGGGCGTAATCGCTGGCGAGCGTGACCATACCGGCCCCGGCCTTGGTCAACAGACCGCTGCCGCTCATCGCATTGCTGAATGCCCAATTATTGCTGGCGTTCAGCACCAGCTCGCCGTCGTTGGTGATGGACGAGGTACCAAGATTGGCAGGCTGCTGCACCGTCAGGCGGTTACCGGAATCGATATCCACCGTTCCGCTGAAGTCAGCGTTGCCGCCGCCGAGCGTCACGTCGCTGCCGTTTACCAGGTTCAGCGCACCCGCCCCCTGCACCGCGTTGGCAAAGGTGCCGTTCACGGTATCCAGCACCACCGTGCCGTCGAGGGTGATATCGCCGCTGCCCAGCGCCGCCGCGTTTTTAAGCCGCGCCGTTGCGCCACCGTCCACATCCACCGCGGCGCTCAGCCCCGCGTGGGCGTTGTTGAGGTTCAGCTCGCCTCCGGTCAGGTTCAGGCTGCCGCTCCCGGTCAGGCTGCCGCTGCTCTGGCCGCCGCTGGTGATGGTCAGCGCCCCGCCGTTCAGCGCCAGCGTGCTGCCCGCCGCACCGTTCAGCGCGCCGATGGTCTGGCTAAAGCCGTTGATGTCGGTGGTGGCTCCCGAGGCGATATTCAGCTCGCGGGTCTGCCCGAGGGTGTTGTTGCCGCCAAGCCGCACCGTGCCGCCGGAGACCAGGGTTTTGCCCTGATAATCGTTGGCGGTGTTGGCAAGCGTGATAACCCCGTCGTTGGCGCGGAAGTCAAAATCACCGCCGCCGGTAAGCTTCGCGCCCAGAGTGGTGTCCGTCGCCCCCGTGGAGTCAATCACCGCCGTCGACTGGCTGTTCAGCACCTTGAGCATATACCCTGCGTACAGCCCCGGGTCGCCGGGGGCAGTCTCGCCCGCCGTCATTACCGCGGTATAGCCGTAGGTGGCCAGAACATCATCGTGGCCGAAGCCGTCAGAGACCTGGTCCGTTTCATCTCCCGGCGCGGTGCCGTCGAGCAACAGGGTCAGCTGCGTCCCTTCCGAACTGACCGTCGTTGCTTTCACCACCTGAATGCCGTTTTCCACCGAGTTATCCTGGTCGAGGAAATTGCCGTCCGGTTTGGTGCCCGCCGGCAGTGCGGCGGTCTGAAGGTTCACCACGCCAATATTTGGCTCAGATACGCCAGCGTCCACGTTGAGGGTGTTAACGGTCAGAATATCCGCCGTGTCCGGCGTTTTCATCCCGACGTCCAGCAGCCCGCCGCCGAAGGTCAGATCGCCAATGCTCTGGTCGCTGTTAAGCGTGGCAATGCCCTTCGCACCCAGCAGCAGCGTAGCCTGCGTTAATGCAGCCGCGTTATCGCCCGCCAGATCCAGCGTTCCCTGACGCAGCGCCAGCGTGCCGCTAAAGGCATTGCCCGCTGAGGCGGCAAAATCAAACGCGTCGGTCGCCGCGCCCATCGTTGCCGACAGTACGCCGCTTCCGGTCAGGGCGTTGATAAAGGTAAAGCCGCCGCTGGCAGGGATAATATTCAGAATGCCGTTAAGCTGAACCGCAGAGCCGCCGAGATTGTCCTGCGCCGCCGCGCTGGCTTCGCCGCCGCTGGTGATATCCCAGCTGCCGGTAAAGCCGCTGTTGTCTCCCGCCAGCGTGGTATTGAGGCCGCTGATGCGGTTGATACCCGTGCCGATCACGTCGGTATTCAGCGTGTTTCCGGCCCCGGTCACGTTCAGCACGCCGTTGTTTTCCACTGCGTTATCGATGGTGCCGTTAGCGAAGGAGAGCGCCAGGGTCGCGCCGCCGTCCACCGTCGCCGCGCTGGTGCCGAGCGCGCCCGCGTTGGCCGCATTCAGCGTTCCGGCGCTGACCGTGGTGTCACCGCTGTATGCGTTAGCCCCGGTCAGGGTGATTTGATTACCGCTGACCTGGGTGACGGTTCCCGCCCCGCTAATCACTCCGCCGTAGGTCCAGTCGCTGCGGTTAAACGCCAGCGCGCCGCTGTTAGCGATATCGGCGCTCACGCTGCCGTCGGTGGTGCCGTCGCCGATGCTCAGCGTCCCGGCGTTAATCACGACGGGCCCGGTAACGTTAACGTCAGCGTTAACGAACAGCGTGCCCGCGCCGTCCTGATGCAGCTCACCGCTGCCCGTGACGGCGCGGGTTAATGACACATCGTCGCTGCGGTTGAAGGTTAGCGTGCCGTTATCGACAATCGGCCCGCTGTAGCTGCCCGTTGTGCCGCCTGCGCCCACCTGCATGGTCGCCCCGCTGTTAACGGTGGTGACGCCGGTGAAGGTGTTAGCCCCGGTCAGGGTTAAGGTCCCGCCGGAGAGGGTCAGATTGCCGAGCACGCCGCTGGCTACGCCGCCGAAGGTGCCGCCGTTGCTGATGGTGAGATTACCACCGTTCACCGCCAGCCCGCCGTCGCCCCCCAGCGCACCAATGGTCTGGGTTTTGCCGTTGATATTGGCCGTCGCCCCGCTGTTGACGGTAAGCTGGCTGGTGTTGCCCAGCGCCTTATCGCTGCCAAGACGCAGCGTTCCACCCGATACGGTGGTCGCGCCAGTGTAGCTGTTGCTGCTGTTATTGAGCGTAACGGTCTGCTCCGCGGCGGCGCTGGCGTTCACGTCCAGCGAGCCGCTTCCTGTTACCTGCGCCGAGAGCGTCGACGCCGCGCCCGTTGCACCCGCATCCGAGGTTAAATGCAGCGTCTGGCCGCTCAGCAGATCGAGGGTCTTCAGGCCGTACTGAATATACAGCCCGTCGTTGCCCGTTCCGGTGGTGAGCGAGTAGTCGTAGGTGGCGTTCGCCACGGCCGCGCTGCCTTCGGTCACCGCGAACTGCTGCGGATTGCTGATGGCATCCCCGTTATGGTCGGTCAGGTTAACGTTCCCGGCGCTGCCCGTAACGGTGGTCGCCGACACCAGCTGCGAGAGGATCTCTTTGTCGTCCTCTTCCATCAGGTTCTGCCCTGACGGCGACGGGTTAGGCACGCCCGCCGTTGGGGCTTCCACGCGAACGTCGCCGCTGCTAAGCGTCAGGTTATTCACCGCAACCGTTCCGTCGGCCTGCCCCGGCGGGACTTCGCCGTTAAAGATCAGTGCCCCGCCGCTCAGGGTCAGGTTGCCGATGGTTTGCGTTCCGGTACCCACCGTGGTTTCGTTTCCGGCGTTCAGGCGCAGCGTGGCGTTGGTGAGCGCGGTGGTGTTGGCGCCGGACAGGTTAAACAGGCTCTGGTCAAGCTCCAGCGTACCGGTATAGGCGCTGCCCACGGTGTTGTCGAAGGCAAAGCTGCCGCCGGGCGCCATCTCAACCATCATCAGCCCGGCCCCGGTGAGCGTATTGGTAAAGGTATAGCCGCCGCTCGCCGGTGCCACGTTGAGAATACCGTTCAGCTGGACGGCGGCATCCCCCAGGTTTTGCCCCGCCGTGACCTTCGCTGCCCCGCCGTTTACGATGTTCCAGCTGCCGGTAAAGAGGCTGTTGTCCCCGCCGATCGTGGTGTTAAGCGCGCTGATGCGGTTGGTACCCGTCCCGGTGATATCGCTGTTAAGCGTGTTATTCACCCCGGTCACGTCCAGCAGTCCCGCGTTGGCAACGTCGTTCGCGAAGGTGCCGTTGCTGAAGGAGAGCACCAGGTTCGCCCCGCTGTTCACCGCTGCCGCCCCCGTACCCAGCGCGCTGGCGTTCGAGGCGTTCAGGGTGCCGGACTGTACCGTGGTGCCGCCGCTGTAGCCGTTAACCCCGCTGACCGTGGTGGTGCCGCTGCCGCGTTGGACCACGCTCCCCGCGCCGTTAATGTTGTTACCCACCGCCAGCGCGTTGCTGCGGTTGAAGGCCAGCGTCGCGCCGCCGTCCACCGTGACCGCGCTCGCGCTGGCGATAGCCCCGCTGGTGCCGCCCGCGCCGAGCTGCAAGGTGCCCTGCTGAACCGCGGTGGCGCCCGTGTAAGTGTTGTTCCCCGTCAGGCTGGTGGTGCCCGACCCGGCGCTATTCTGGGTGAGCGAGCCTGAGCCGCTGATGGTCCCGGCAAGGGTCATATCGTTAAGACGATTCACCACCAGCGAGGCGTTGTTGACGATATTGCCGACGAGGGATCCGGTTGTGCCTCCGGCCCCCAGTTGCAGGATCCCGCTGCTGATGGTGGTGCCCCCCGTCCAGGCGTTGAGGCCGGTCAGGATCCAGGTGCCAGGGCCGGTAGAGGTCACCGCGCCCGCGCCGTTAATCGCCCCGCCGTAGGTCACGCTGCCGCCGGTGGCGTTGTGGGTGAGCGAACCCGCCCCGAGGGTGACGTTACCCGTGCCGCTCAGGTTGTTTACGCTCTGGTTAAACCCGTTCAGGTCTAGCGTGGTTCCCGCGTTGAGCGCCACCTCGCTTGAATTATCGATAACGTTCACCGCTCCGGCGCGCAGCGTGCCGCCCGTCACCGTGGTGGTGCCGGTATAGCTGTTGCTGGCGTTAGTGAGGGTGATGGCGTTGGTGGCATCCACCACCAGATTGCCGCTGCCTGAGATCAGCGCTTTCATCTCTGCCGCCCCGGCTGGCGTGGTGCTGTCGCCGGATAAGGTCAGGGTCTGCGCGGCCTGAAGATCGAGCTGGTTGAGGGTATAGCCGATCCCCAGCCCGTTGTTGCCGTTCAGGGTGTAGCCGTAGGTGCCGATAGCGACGGTCGCGCCGTTCTGATCGACATTGGCCTGCGAGCTGCTGAGCGCCGCGCCGGAGAGATCCGTCAGGGTCAGATTGCCCGCCGAGCCGCTGGTGCCCGTCGCCGTAATCAGCTGGAGGCTGGAGCCATCGTCCTGGGTTAACAGGTTGCCCCCGGTATCGGCCACCGCCGTGGGATCGACCTGCACCGTCCCGGCGGTCATGGCCAGGTTCCCGGTATTGATCGTTCCGGTCGGCAGGTTGCCGAAGTTCAGCGTACCGCCGTTGAGGGTCAGATTGCCGACGTTTTGCGTGCCCGCACCCACCGTAGTGGTGTTCCCGGCATCAAGCTGCAAGGTGGCGTTGGTTAAGGTCGTGGTGTTGTTACCCGACAGCGCAAAGTTGCTCTGCCCCAGTTCGAGCGTCCCGGTGAAATCACTCCCGACGCCGCTGGCGAACGCGAATGCGCTGCTGTTATCGAGCGCGACGGTCATCAGCCCGGTGCCTACCAGCGGGTTGGTGAAGGTGTAAGGACCGGATGGCTGCGCGATATTCAGCTCGCCGTCGAGCCGCATCCGCGCATCGCCAAGATTCTGCGCGGCGGAGACATCAGCCGACGCGCCCTCTACGATATTCCAGTTCCCGGTAAAGCCGCTGTTGTTGCCCCCGAGCACCGTGCCGTCGGCGCTGATACGGTTTTCCCCCGCCCCGGTAAAGACGCTGTTGAGGGTGTTATTCGCGCCCGTCACGTTCACCAGCCCGGCGTTGGCAATGGCGTTGCCCATCGTACCGCCGGTAAACGAGAGATCGAGCGTTGCCCCCGCGTTGACCGCTGCCGCGCCGGTACCGAGCGCGGTGACGTTCGCCGCGTTAAGCGTGCCGGTATTCACCGCCGTCCCGCCGCCGTAGCTGTTGGCACCGCTCAGGGTGCTCACCCCCGCTCCGGCCTGGGTGAGGCTGCCGGTACCGTCAATCGCCCCTGCCAGGGTCAGCGCATTGGCGCGGTTTAACACCAGCGAGGCGTTGTTGGTGATGTTTCCGGTAAGCGATCCGGTGGTGCCGCCTGCGCCAAGCTGAAGGGTCCCGCCGCCGATCGTCGTGCCGCCGGTCCAGTTATTGTCACCCGTCAGTACCCAGGTGCCCGGGCCGTTACTGATCACCGAGCCGCTGCCGGTAATGGCGCCCCCGTAGGAGGTGGTCCCCGTCGCGGTATTCACCACCAGATCCCCGGCCCCCAGCGTCACGTTGCCCGCGCCGTTGAGGTTATTCACGCTCTGATCGAAGCCGTTGAGATCGAAGGTGGTCCCGGCGTTGAGCGTCACCAGGCTGCTGTCGTCGATCGCGTTGGCCACCCCGGCGCGCAGCGTACCGCCCGTCACCGTGGTGGTGCCGGAATAGTCGTTTGCGCCGTTGGTGAGGGTAATGGCGCTGGTGGCGTCGACGGCCAGATTGCCGCTGCCGGTCAGGAGCGCCTTCATGTCGTCCGCGTCTGACGGCGTCGCGGCGTCACCGGAGAGAGTTAAGGTCTGCCTGGCCTGGATATCGAGCTGGCTTAAGGTGTAGCCGACGCCTAAGCCGTTGGTATCGTTAAGGCCAAAACCGTCATAGGTGGCAATGGCGACGGTGCTCGCGTTTTGCGTGACGTTGCCCACGGTGGTAGTGATGGGGCTGCCCGTCAGGTCCTGCAACCCCAGGCTGGAGGCCGAGCCAAGATTGCTTGTGGCGCTGACCAGCTGCACGCTCTGGCCGTCGTCCGCCTTCAGTAAATTGGTAGGATCCACGATGGCGGCAGGATCGACGCGCACCCAGCCGGAAATCATGTTCAGCTGATTCGTATTCACCAACCCGGCAGGCAGATCCGGGAAGCTCAGGATCCCGCCGTTGAAGGTCAGGTTGCCGATGTTCTGCTGCGTTGCCCCAACCGTGGTTAAACTGCCTAAATCCAGCTGTAGCGTTGCGTTCGTCAGGGTGCTGGTATTCACCCCATCCAGACTCAATGCGCCGGGCCCCATTTCCAGCGTACCGGTAAACTGAGACCCGACGCTGCTGGTAAAGTTAAACGAATTGCCGGAGGTCATTGAAACCTTCATGACGCCCGAGCCGGTCAGCAGATTGGCAAAATCAAATCCGCCGGTGACGGGAACAATATTCAGGATCCCTGCCAGCTGCACCGTCCCTGTTCCGAGGTTTTCGCTGGATGCCACAAACATGGAGCCTGAATCGAGAATATTCCACAGGCCTGAATAACTGCTGTTGACACCGTCTATTCGGTTGTTAACAGTGGTAACCCGGGTCTCGCCGGTCCCGGAAAGGACGCCTTCCAGCGAGATGTTCTGCCCGGTAAGGTTCAAAAGCCCGTTATTAATAATGTTGTTATTCATCACTTCAGAGATGAAGGAGAGAGCCAGCGTCCCGCCGCCGTTAACGGTGGCATCGCCATCTCCCAGCGCGCCAACGTATGCTGCGTTCAGGGTTCCCGCATCCACCGTGCTGCCGCCGGTAAAATTATTTGCCGCACTCAGAATGGTTTCACCGGAACCCGCCTGATTAATACTCCCGGCGCCGTCGATAGTTCCGCCAAAGGTGGACGAGTCCGTGCGCGAGAAACGCAGCAGGCCGTTATTGGCGATATTCCCCGTTACGCTGCCGCTGGCGTCGTTATTGCCGAGTTGCAGGATGCCATCAGTAGTGATGGTCGTTCCGCCCCCGGTGCCGGTATGGGTCAGCGCGCCGTTCAGGATCAGCGTACCGCTCTCAACCTGTAGCGCACTGGCGGTTGTGCCGGTGGTGCTGTAGGTCGTGCCGTTAAGCAGCCAGCTTTGTCCCGGATCGATGGCCGCCGTAATGTGGTCAACGCCCGTCGCCGAGCCGTTCAGCGTTCCCTGCCCGTTAATAATCAGCGCATTTCCGCTGCCCGTTGAGGTGATGGCGCCGTCGATATCGCTTCCCGTCTGGAGCCTGACGGTGTTATTACTGCCCGTTAACGAAATGGCCGTCCCACCCGTACCGGTAATCGCCCCGCTGTTGGTGAGCGTTTTGCCGCCCGTGGTAATCGCCACCCCGGTATTACCGGTAATTGACCCGGCGTTAATAATAGAGACCGTCCCGGAGGTAGTAATATATATCCCGTAATTAGACGTGCTCGACGAATTAATTACCCCGCCCGCCAGGTTATTCACCGTGCCCGCTGAACTGTCACGGAACCAGATGCCATTATGAAGAACGTTAATGGCGCCTTCGTTAGAAACGGCCGTGGTGCCATCGTCAACGATGATCCCGTAACCGCCGCCAATAACCGAACCGCTATTACCTATGTAGGTCCCATTGCCCGAGCTAAAATAAACGGACGTACCGCCATCAGCGCCGCTAATCGAACCACTGTTATTCACCGTGCCGCCGTTGGTCAGGAAAATCCCGTCGCTATTACTGTCAATCGAGCCAGTAGAAAGAATATTTGCCGTACCGCCAGAGGTGAGTATCAGACCGGCGGCGCTGCCGTTAGAGCCGCCTCCGGTCGTGGTCACATCGCCACCCAGATTCAGCACGGTCGCACCTGATGCTGACCCCAGCGTGAGCCCATAGGATGCGCCGTTTAGCGTTGCCCCATCATCGATTGTCACCTGCCAGTCCTGAGAGGTATTACCCGCGATCGCCGCGCCGCTGGATACGGTAATATCATTCGGTGATGGCATAACAAAAGGATCGGTGCCGTTCAGCGTATAGGTTGACGTTTGTGAGGGTATGGTCGTTTCCGCGCTGACAGGAAGCGCCGCAATGACCAGAAAGGGAATAGCATTTCGAATAGCAATAGCCAGACGGGAGAGGTTATATTCCCCCTCCGGAAAAGATTTTTTATTCATGTCTCCGCCCTGACATTAATGTTTCGTAACACCTAAAGCGTAGAGGTTTCGCAAAAATTCAGCGGGATTATTTCAGGGAGTAAATCAGTTATTTAGCTAATTATTTACACAACATGATATATGTCACACTGCCGTATACCACCTTGAGTAGAAATTATTTGACATGGTTTATTTAAAAAAAGAATGGGGAATTTTTGTTTTATTCTTAATGTCTATAATTTTTAAATAATCAAAAGAATATATCGTTTAAAAATATATTGTTGCGCGATACCCGTTTTATCGCGGTTGCATCAACGGGTATCGAAAAGAGAGCGTTAATCCTGAATATCTTCATCCTGACGGATTTGTCGTGCCCATCGCTGCGCTGATTCCGGCACGGTAAACACGGGTGAACGGCGAAAGTGTTCACCCATCAGGACAAACGCCACGTATTTGCCGCGTAGCTGCCAGACATCGCGAAAACCGTCCACTTTTAACGCATGTTCGGGCGGAGCAGGTTCAACGCGGGGCACGTAGGAAATCACAGGGCGGTTTTGTTGGCGAAATGGTTTCATAAGCGACTGGTTCACTAAAGCAAATTCTGGAAACAGGAAATTCCTATGATAGCCCATCCCGCCCCCGCTCGTCGCCTGGTTGATGCGTAAAGCGCACCGTTCACCAAGGGATCATTCTTAAAGTCGTACGATTTCAGGTCATCTCCTCACATTGTCCTATAGTTAATAGGCTTTTAAGCAACTACGACGACTTTTCAGTGATGAAATCAGGAGGCAGGCGCAATGTCGAAGCATGATAAAAAAAACTCACCTACACCCCACAATAGCCAAGAAGCCAAACCCGGAATGGACTCCTTAGCACCCGATGACGGGTCGCACCGCGCTACTCCAGGCCCTAGCGCACCTGGCGAACAACCTACTGCACCCGGCAGCATGAAATCCCCGGACAACGTTAACGATAAGCTCAAGGCGCTCGAAGCGTCCCGCAAGGGCGGCGAAGGCTTCCCGCTCACTACCAATCAGGGCGTGCGTATCGCCGACGATCAAAACTCGCTGCGCGCGGGCAGCCGCGGGCCGACCCTGCTTGAAGACTTTATTCTGCGCGAGAAAATCACCCACTTTGACCACGAGCGCATTCCGGAACGTATTGTTCACGCCCGTGGCTCTGCGGCGCACGGCTACTTCCAGCCGTATAAAAGCCTGAAAGACATTACCAAAGCGGATTTCCTTTCGGATCCGAACAAGAAGACCCCGGTCTTTGTGCGCTTCTCTACCGTACAGGGCGGCGCAGGCTCTGCCGATACGGTGCGTGATATTCGCGGCTTTGCCACCAAGTTCTATACCGAAGAGGGTATTTTCGACCTGGTGGGCAACAACACCCCAATCTTCTTTATTCAGGACGCGCACAAATTCCCTGACTTTGTTCATGCGGTGAAACCCGAGCCGCACTGGGCTATTCCGCAGGGACAAAGCGCACACGACACCTTCTGGGACTATGTCTCCCTGCAACCGGAAACACTGCACAACGTGATGTGGGCAATGTCCGACCGTGGTATTCCGCGCAGCCTGCGCACCATGGAAGGCTTCGGTATTCACACCTTCCGCCTGATTAACGCCGAAGGTAAAGCCACCTTTGTACGCTTCCACTGGAAGCCGGTAGCGGGGAAAGCGTCGCTGGTGTGGGATGAAGCCCAGAAGCTAACCGGGCGCGACCCGGACTTCCACCGCCGCGAGCTGTGGCAGTCTATCGAAGCGGGTGATTTCCCGGAATTCGAGCTGGGCTTCCAGCTGATCCCGGAAGAGGACGAGTTTAAGTTTGATTTTGACCTGCTGGATCCGACCAAGCTGATCCCGGAAGAGCTGGTGCCGGTGCAGCTGGTGGGCAAAATGGTGCTTAACCGCAACCCGGACAACTTCTTCGCCGAAAACGAACAGGCCGCGTTCCACCCGGGCCATATCGTTCCGGGCCTGGACTTCACCAACGATCCGCTGCTCCAGGGGCGTCTGTTCTCGTATACCGATACCCAGATTAGCCGCCTCGGTGGGCCAAACTTCCACGAAATCCCGATCAACCGTCCGACCTGCCCGTACCACAACTTCCAGCGTGACGGGATGCATCGTCAGGATATCGACACCAACCCGGCCAACTACGAGCCGAACTCGATTAACGACAACTGGCCGCGCGAAACCCCGCCTGCACCAACACGCGGTGGTTTTGAGTCGTACCAGGAGCGCGTTGAAGGCCATAAGGTTCGCGAGCGCAGCCCGTCGTTTGGCGAATACTATGCCCACCCTCGCCTGTTCTGGAACAGCCAGACCCCGATTGAGCAGCAGCACATTATCGGTGCCTTTAGCTTCGAGCTGAGCAAGGTGGTGCGTGAATACATCCGCGAGCGGGTGGTCGATCAGCTGGCGCACATCGATCTGACGCTGGCGCAGGGCGTGGCCGATAACCTCGGCATCACCCTGACGGATGAGCAGCGCAACGCGGTGCCGCCGCAGGACGTGAACGGCCTGAAAAAAGATCCGTCCCTCAGCCTGTACGCGATCCCTGGCGGTGACATCAAAGGCCGTGTGGTGGCTATCCTGCTCAACGACAGCACCCGCGCCAGCGACGTGCTGAGCACCCTGAAAGCGCTGAAGAGCAAGGGCGTTCACGCCAAGCTGCTTTACTCCCGTATGGGCAAAGTGAAGGCCAGCGATGGCTCCGAACTGCCTATCGCCGGGACCTTCGCCGGTGAGCCGTCGCTGACGGTGGATGCGGTGATTGTGCCGTGCGGGGATATCGACAGCCTGCTCAGCAACGGCGACGCGGCCTATTACCTGCTCGAAGCCTACAAGCACCTGAAGCCTATCGCACTGGCAGGCGACGCTCGCAAGTTCAAAGCGCTGCTGAAGGTTGCCGATAAGGGTGAAGACGGGATTGTCGAAGGCGACGGCGTTGACGACGCGTTTATGACGAAGCTGTTTGATTTGCTGGCGGCGCACCGCGTGTGGTCGCGTAGCAGCAAGATCGATCAGATCCCGGCGTAAAAAAATATTGCCGGGTCCGGCAAGGTAAAAGCAAAACGGTAACCCAGGTTACCGTTTTTTTATGTGTGCACCCTCTCCCGTGGGAGAGGGACGGGGTGAGGGCAACAGGCCGCTCAAGACTTATTCAAAGCTCCCCAAACGTCCCCAACCGATACCCCCGCTCGGCAATCGCGTATTTCAGCGACGGCGAGGTCAGCACGTCCAGCTCCGCCAGGCGCGGCCAGCAGTAGGCGCTTTTACGCACGGTGTTATCCACGAACGCCGGGTGCGCCATCACCTCAAGCGACTTTTCGCCCCGCGCGGCGGAATCATCCAGCACCTTCAGGAACAACGCCTCGTCAATCGCCTCGCCGTAAAACGCGCTGCTGAAGCCGTCGGTGGTCGGCACAGAGAAGAACGACAGCCCGTGCAGCGCCTGCACCTCACGATCCACGCGCATCGCCACCCCTTTTCGCCGCGCAAAGTCCGCGACAATCGGGAAAATCGCCGGGTTCATATGCACGTGATGGTGGCTGTCGAGATGCATCGGCTCGCGGCCAAAGATATCGACAAAGCGGTTGAACTGACAGTCCAGCTCGCGGGCGATCTCGTCAAGCGGCAGCGCGTCCTGCTCTGCCATCTCCCAGATCCACTTCCCCAGCTGTCCGTCACGGGTTAGCCCCGGCATGGGCGAAAGCGGCATGCCGAGGGTCAGCACAAAGTGCATCCCCACACCCAGGCCCGGCACCTCGCGGGCCAGCGCCGCGGCGTGTTCAACCGCGTCGCCGTTCACCAGCGCCGTGGTCGAGGTCACCACGCCCCGACGACAGGCCTCAATAATGCCGTAGTTCTGCCCTTTAGAAAGGCCAAAATCATCGGCATTCACGATCAGCAGGTTTTCCATCGCTCGTCCTCTTAGCGCTGTTTGAACTTCAGCTTCTCAACGGTAGCGGCAAAGTTTGGCAGCCATTTTTCGTGCGCCAGAATCATCTCGCTCGCCAGCTGCTCCGCGTCGCGATCGGAGTGCACCAGCGGGCTGAGGTTCAGCGCCAGGAGCACGTCGTTCAGCTCGCCGCTCAGCGCCGCGTTGCTCGCCGCCACTTCAAAGCCCTTAATGGTGTGGATAAGACCCATCACCTTGTCATCAAAGTGGGTGATGCGCGGATGCGGTTTCGCCCCGTCGCGGCCCAGGATGCAGGTCATCTCCACCGCCCAGTCGGCCGGGATGTTGTCGACGTGGCCGTGGTGCGGCACGTTGACGTAATGCTCGGCCTGTTTGTCGTTGTAGATGGCGTTGATCACTTCACACGCCGCGTCGGAATAGTACGCCCCGCCGCGCTGCTCAAGCTCTTTCGGTTTGACGTTCAGGTTCGGATCTTTGTACAAATCGAACAGCTGTTTTTCAACCTTCTGCACCACCTGCGCGCGCGCGCCGCCCTTATAGTACTCGCCCATTTCGATGGCCAGCATCTCTTTCTGCTTGAAGTAGTAGAGCAGATACGAGCACGGCAGCAGGTTTAGGGAGCGGATCAGCCCTTCGCTGAACGGCAGGTCGAAGATGTTTTTCACCGAGGCGGCGGTCAGGCGGCCAGAGGCGACGCCGTCCAGCAGTTCGTCAAAGCGCGACGTGCCGTTCACGATCACGTCTTTGATAAACACCATATGGTTCAGGCCGAACAGGTCGATGGAGAGTTCATCGCTGTCGGTCAACGCCAGCACGTCGCGAATAAACATCTTCATGCCAATCGGAATATTGCACACGCCGATAAAGCGTTTGAAATTAGTGTGACGATAGACCGCCTCGGTCACCATCCCGGCCGGGTTGGTAAAGTTAATCACCCAGGCGTTCGGGCAAATTTCTTCTACGTCTTTAATGATGTCAAAAATCACCGGAATGGTGCGCAGCCCTTTAAACAGGCCGCCCGCGCCGTTGGTCTCCTGGCCGAGATAGCCGTGGCTCAGCGGGATACGCTCGTCCAGCTCACGCGCCTTCAGCTGGCCCACGCGCAGCTGGGTGGTGACAAAATCGGCATCTTTCAGCGCCAGGCGGCGATCGAGGGTTTTATGTACGGTTAACGGGACGCCCGCTTTTTCCACCATGCGCTGACACAGGTCGAAAATAATATTCAGCTTCTCCTGCCCTTCTTCAACGTCCACCAGCCATAATTCGCTGACCGGCAGTTCATGATAACGCTTCAGAAAACCTTCCAGTAATTCCGGGGTATAACTGCTGCCGCCGCCAATGGTTACGACTTTTAATTTCTGTTGCATACTTTATCTCCCTTAACGTATCAGGTTAACCGCCTGCAAAGTGTAGCGTTCTCGTCCCGCTATTTTGGGCAAGCAATTACGTCAATATTCCTGGCGGATACTCCGCCGATAATTAATTTATTACCGTTAAGCTTTTCCGGTAACTGTTCGGTGTGAATGAGGTGAATTTTTTAAAGGTTTTAATAAACAGGCTTGGACTACTGTAACCCGATTCATACGCAATATCGGTGACCGAGTAGTTAGTTATTTCCAGCTGTTTTTTTGCAAAGTTAATGCGGATTTCATTAATAATCTGCACCGGCGTTTTGCGATAATAACGCTGCGTTGCGCGGGTTAAATATTCCTGCGATTTTCCCGACAGCGCCACCATATTTTCCAGCGCATTGTCGCTGAACTGCGCCTTATCGTGCATCAGCTCAACAGTGCCGCGCAGCCACTGGGGAATGTCGTCAATCACCTGCTGCTCTTCACGGTGGTGGCGCAGGCGGTTCATCACGTAGAAGGTGACCGTTTCAATAAATTCGTCGAACTCACTGTCGCGGAAGTTCAGCGAGGCGATCACCGTTTCGATCCAGGTCATAAACTCGTTTTTGACGCGATAGACCTGCGACGCCACAAAGCAGAACGGCACCAGCGGCAGATAGTGTTTCTCAAAGAAGCGTCTGCTGACGCCAACGTTGAGAATGCGCGTGGCGCCAAATTCATAAAAGCTCTGGTGGTAAGAGCCCATCGGCAGGAAGACAAAATCGCCGCGCTCCAGCAGGACGCGTTTACCGTTGATCTCCTGGTAGTAACGCCCGGTCAGAACAATCGTGAACTCGTAGTAGTCGTGCTGGTGCAGGCCACTCGCGCTCTCGGTTTTGTTGTAGATAACCACGTGAAAATTCTTGCCGTTAAACAGCTGCTGCTCAAGTGCGGTTTTAATTTCCATCGTGCTGACCTCCTGCTGCATAACGCTGCCCTACTGCATTTTCTCGTGAAGCTCGATGAGCTCGGCCACCAGCTCGCGCGCCAGCATCGAGGTCATCAGGTGATCCTGGGCATGAACCAGCACCAGGCTGACCTTCATTTTGCCTTCGCCCTGGTCACCCTCAATCAGTTTAGTCTGTACGAGGTGAGCTTCATTAAGCGCGAGGCGGGACTGGTCCATCATGGTTTTCGCGGCGGCAAAATCGCCCTGCTTCGCCTGTTTGAGTGCGGCATACGCCAGGCTGCGCGCCTGTCCGGAGTTAATGATAAGACCCATCACCACTTCTTCCAGGTCATTCTCTTCCGCTTCTTCTGCAACGATACTGTCCAAATCTAACATTTCTGTGCTCCTTTTCGCTGGCGCGGGCTGCCCCGCGCCGGTCAAACTTAGAATTTCAGTGCGAGGGCGATATCCTCTTCGCTCTCTTCTTCGTCAATGACGGTGGCCGCTTTGTTCGCTATCGCCACGAATGGCATGTAAAGCAGAGTGGCAATCCCGAGGTTGAATATCGCCAGCAGGAAGGCGGCTACGCTACCGTTGGTGTTGAAGAACGCGCCCAGACCGGCCGGCATCGTCCAGGGTGCAATGTTCGTCACCGGCGGGATAATCCCCAGGTAATAGGCCGTCAGGGTGATGGCTGCCAGCAGCGGCTGCACCAGGACGAAGGGAATGAACATGACCGGGTTCATGATGATTGGCAGACCAAACAGAATCGGCTCGTTAATCTGGAAGATGCCTGACGGCAGCGCCAGCTTCGCAACCTGACGGTGGTCAGCGCGGCGAGAAACAATAAAGACCGCGATGATCAGACCCAGCGTCGCCCCGGTACCCCCCAGGAAGATATAGGAGTCAAGCATCGGCTTCGCCCACACATGGAAGGTTTTACCTGCCGCCAGCGCCGCGTCAACGGAGCCGTACTGCTGATAAAGCGCCACGTTTTCCAGTGCCCACGGGGTCATGATGCCGCTGTCCAGCGCCGCCAGTGCCAGTGAACCATGCACGCCGAAGAACCACAGCAGAGAGGTGAAGATCACGTACGCCCAACCGACCACGCCACCCATCGACGCCAGCGGCGTAGAGATAGAGTCCATGATGATCTGGTGGAAGTTTGTGCCCCAGTGAGAGAGCGCCCAGGCGATAGTCCCCATGATGGAGAGAATGATGAAGCCTGGAATCAACGCGGAAAATGAACGCGATACGGAGGCCGGTACGCTATCCGGCAGCCGGATAACCCAGTTGCGGCGAATAATGAAGGTGAACATTTCTGCCACCACCAGACCGATCACAATACCGGAAATAATATTCGCCCCGCCCAGCCAGTTCGCGCCTACGGCATAGGCTTCACCGACGCTGTACGGGGTGACGGTCATAAAGGCGGCAACGGATAATAAACCGGCGGCCAGCGGGTCGACCTTACGCTCTTCCGCCAGCGCCATCCCGATAAAGAAAGGCGCCATTAGCGACATAATACCCAGCGTACCGTTGTACACATTGCCGCCAATGGCTTTTAAACCGTTAAGGGTTTCAATGGTTGATGCGTCTAATCTAATTCCTAATGAATAAAAGAAGGAACCTTCACCAAAACTGAGAAAAACGTTGTTAATTAAAACGAACATTGCCCCGGCCAGCGTCAACGGCATTAATTTAATAAAACCGTTTTTAATGGCGTTAACGTGAGGCTGCTTTCCTATTTTAACAGCAAAAGGAAGGAGTACCTTTTCAAGTGAAGCGATGACTTTACTCATAGGAAAATACCCTTAAAAGCCGCAACAAAGGTTACGGCGTAATGTGTGTGAAATTACTCTTTGACGGGAAAAATATAAAAATTAATTAGCAGCTTTTTTAATTGCCGCAACAGCAGCTTTCAATACACCCAAACCATCGATTTTGCCGTACAGCGCAGAGTCGATCACTTCTACCGGTTTATTTGGCAACAAACGCTGAATTTCAGGAAGCATATAGGCGATTTGTGGCCCCAGTAATACCACATCCGCTGCCTGACCTTTTTCACCAGCCAGCGTTTCAGGAAATGCTTCGATAACTACAGGGACTTCATATTTTTCGGCCTGTGCGCGCATTTTGGAAACCAACAGTGACGTTGACATGCCCGCTGAGCAGAACAGATAGATGTGTTTCTTTTCCATAGTAACTTCCCTCTTCTGTAACCACCTGCCGCCGCGTGCTCACTCGACTTGCTCTCCTGCTGACAGGTAGATGGCTTACCGTTGTTTGTCGTTGAAGTGAGTATACGCAATGGTACAAGGAGGGGATAATTCTGAACAGACACAAATTGTCTCTCATTGACCTGGTATGTTGACTGTCTTCACATTCCAGGCAAATAATTCGCGCAAAGAAATAAGATTTACCAATACATAAAAAAACCGACCTGACGGTCGGCTTTTTTACATTCTCAGGAGAGCAGGGTTACTGGGCCTTAGGCGCCTGCGGATCGGTGTCGTATTCGGCACAGGTCTGGTAACCGGAATTAATCACGTGGCCGGTATCGTCCAGCGCGACGAAGTAGGTCTCTGCCTTACCATCACGTTGACCCAGGATATAGGTCTGGCAGGTACCGCGTGCGTGGATCATGGTCACTTCAGAAGAAGGTTTACCGGCAATCGCCGCAACCTGGGAGCGCGTCATGCCTTTTTTAACGTCTTTTACTACAGGCTGTGTGAACTGATCTTTGGTACGATCGTAAGCCGTACACCCTGCCAGCATAGTCAGAACCGCCGCTGCGCTTAAAATTCCTGCTACATTCTTGTTCATATTCCGTCCTCTTGTTTATCAGCGTGTTATCTAAGCATGGGACAAAAATTCATATTGTTCAACTTTGAGATTCAGCCCGAATCAGTTTCAGACAATTCTAATAAAACAACCTTAACCTGCTAAAACGTCGCAAATTACCGCACTCGAAACTGTGATCCTTGTCGTTTTCCGCCTGAGAGGTTAGTTTTAACAGATACTTTCTGTTTAGGTCTGCATGAGGGAGGGCGTAATGGCTCTGCAACAAGAGATTATTCAGGCGCTGGGCGCGAAGCCAGCGGTCGATGCACATGAAGAGATCCGCCGCAGTATCGATTTTCTAAAATCCTATTTAAAGGCGCACCCTTTCCTGAAGTCCCTGGTGCTCGGCATCAGCGGCGGCCAGGACTCCACCCTTGCCGGTAAACTCTGCCAGCTGGCGATTAACGAGCTGCGTGACGAAACGGGCAACGCTGACCTGCAATTTATCGCCGTGCGCCTGCCTTACGGCGTGCAGGCCGACGAGCAGGATTGTCAGGACGCCATCGCCTTTATTCAGCCTGACCGCGTGCTTACCGTGAACATCAAAGGCGCAGTGCTGGCGAGCGAGCAGGCGCTGCGCGAAGCGGGTATCGAGCTGAGCGATTTTGTGCGCGGCAACGAAAAGGCGCGCGAACGCATGAAAGCGCAGTACAGCATCGCGGGGATGACCAAAGGGGTCGTTGTCGGAACCGACCATGCGGCGGAAGCCATCACCGGCTTCTTCACCAAATACGGCGACGGCGGCACCGACATCAACCCGCTGTTCCGCCTGAACAAGCGTCAGGGCAAACAGCTGCTGGCCGCACTGAGCTGCCCGGAGCACTTATATAAGAAAGCGCCGACCGCCGATCTCGAAGACGATCGCCCTTCCCTGCCGGATGAAGCCGCGCTGGGCGTAACGTATGAGAATATCGACGATTATCTGGAAGGCAAAACGCTGGACGAAGGTACGGCGAAGATTATCGAAGGCTGGTATCTGAAAACCGAACACAAGCGCCGTACGCCGATTACGGTGTTTGATGATTTCTGGAAGAAATAGGGCACGAAACCATTCCCTCTCCTGTGGGAGAGGGTTAGGGTAAGGGCATCAGGCCACCCGCCTCTTTTTTAACCACTCAACCCCTGCTACACTGTATACTTGAACAGTATCAGGAGTCCTATGTGAGCAGGCGTCAATCCGCCCCGCGTCTTGATTTTGAAGCGGCGGCTATCTACGAATATCCCGAACATCTTCGCCCATGGCTTGAGGCGCTGCCCAGGCTGCCTGGGGTCTATTTCTTTCATGGTGAAAGCGACACCATGCCGCTCTATATCGGCAAAAGCGTCAATATTCGCAGCCGGGTGCTGTCGCATCTGCGTACCCCGGACGAAGCCGCGATGCTTCGCCAGTCCCGGCGTATCACCTTTATTCCGACGGCGGGCGAGCTGGGCGCGCTGCTGCTGGAAGCGCGGCTGATTAAGGAACAGCAGCCGCTGTTCAACAAGCGCCTGCGCCGCAATCGTCAGCTCTGCTCCCTGCAAATCACCCACGGCAAGCCGCAGGTGGTCTACGCCCGCGAGGTGGATTTCTCCCATGCCCCTAACCTGTACGGCCTGTTTGCCAACAAACGCGCGGCGCTGCAAATGCTTCAGACGCTGGCGGACGAGCTTCAGCTTTGCTACGGCCTGCTCGGCCTTGAAGCCACCACGCGCGGTCGAGCCTGTTTCCGCTTTGCCCTGAAACGCTGCGCGGGAGCCTGCTGCGGCAAAGAAAGCGTGGAGGATCATCAGGCGCGATTCCTGGCGGGACTGACCTCGATCAGCGTCAACTGCTGGCCCTGGGACGGTGCCGTGGCGCTGAAAGAGACCCGGGAAGGGATGACGCATTACCATATCATCCACAACTGGCTGTGGCTGGGCGCGGTAGATAGCCTGAGCGAGGCCAGCGCACTGCTGCGCACGCCCGCCGGGTTCGATCACGACGGCTACAAAATCCTCTGCAAGCCGCTGCTCGCCGGCAGCTATGAGGTCATTACGCTCAGTGACCTGCCAGCCAGACAATCTCGCTAAACAGCAGGGTGCCTTTGGCTTCGAGCAGGCGCAGCGTGTGCGTCCCCTCTTCCCAGCTGGCGCCCTGATCGGCGGTGAGCAGTTTGTCGCCTAGCTGCCACGCGCCGCTCAGCACAAACACCACGCCGCCGCGAGAGGCAAAGGTGGTGAAGGTGCGGTCGGCCACGCGCACTTTGGCCTTACAGCGGTCGCGGCGGGTCATGATGTTGAAATCCATCGACATTCTGCCGTCGGTCAGCTGCGCCTTAACCGGCAGGTCGCCAACGAAGCTGTAGGGTTGGTGATGCTTGAGGGTGTGGCAAAAGGCGTGACCGGCATCCAGCGTCACTTCGCCGCCCTCGAGCAGGGTGATTACCCGATCGACGCCGGGAAACTGAGAAAATTCGCCGTTGCTGGCAATAGAGGCAATACTGGCGCGCCAGGAAAAGTCGCGCGTGGCGGGGGGAAAGCAGCAAATTTCACGCGTTTCGCCCGCGCCGTTACGCCAGAGACTGACCGGCATCTTACGGATATCAAAGAACTCCATCACCACTCCTGAAAGGCGCAGCGCGCCAGCGCATCGATACAGGTATCGTGCGCGCCTGATTGTTATCGTTGGGTCATCACAGACGTATTATCGGCAGGAGAGCGGGCAAGCCTTAGAGGGCGATGAAAGAAAAAAACCGCCGGACCTGCCCACAGCGATTGCGCTTTTGTGGACAGGACTCCGGCGGTCTTAAGAGGTGTAACCGATTATTCGGCTGATTCAGGCATTTTACCTTCCGGCGCGTGACGTTCTGTCAGACGCTTCTCAAAATTGGCATTAAACTGCTTTTTCTGTTCCGGGGTCAGAATGTTGTAGATCTTGTTCTGGGTTTCCATGCGGGCCAGCATTCCGGCTTTGTGCTGCTCGGCCATTTTATCGATCTGCGCTTCGGCTTTAGCTTTATCGAAGCTGTCGCTGGCGATGATGTCATGCATCGCGCGGCGCTCTTCCAGCGGAGGACGTTTCATCTGGTCACGCTGGCTTTTCATGATGTCGCGCACCTGCTGTTTCTGCGCATCGGTCAGGTTCAGGTCTTTAAACATCATGTCGTGATGCATACCCGGCTTGCCTTTATGATGCATCATCATTTTGCCTTCAGCCGGTGCCGCCGTGGTGGTCGCGGTATCTGCGGCGAACGCCATGCTGGTAGCGCCCAGAGCCAGGGTAGAAGCAACAAACAGTGCAGTTAATTTACGCATAATTTATTTCCTTTCTTTCAGTTATTCTTCGGCGCTATGCCGTGTTGACGAGATTAACTTTACGGGGTTTAACGTCAATTAGTCAGAGCAACGGTAAAACAATGAAAGTGTAAAAAACAGATTATCGCCAATTATGGAGAAATTAAGGAAAAAGCGTGGAGAGTTGAAACTAGAATATTCAACGCGATGATTTTAAAGAGATTGTGAAGGAGTATAGCGAAGTGACGTTTAATAATAAAGCAGTTATCCAGGAATAATCTGCAAATAACGCGAAAGCGTTTATCGCTAAGAAAATAATTTCCCCTCTCTGATGAAGAGGGGAATAGTTCAGGATAATTTTTCCAGCATCAGTCCGGCCCGCAGGCCAAACGCCACCGAGGGATTCGGGAATAAAACATATTCGGTAGTGTGGTGTACCTCGTAGCGCTCGTCGCCATCTTCCGCGAGCAATACCCCTTTACGAAACGGCGTGAAGTTCAGCGTATGAGCCGCCATGTGCAGCCGGAACGCCTCGCTGCGCCGGGTGATTTGCTGAACGACGCGATAGCGCACCACCGGATCCGGCGCGTGTTCTGGCGCGGTGCCCCCCAGCAGCGCCCGAAGCGCGTGGTGCGTTGGCGCAAATCGCGTCAGATCGTTGTGCCCGAACGGCAGCGCTTTGCCCAGCTCCAGCGTGCAGGCTAACGCCCCGAATTTCTCGCAGGTGAAATGGGTAAAGGTGCCGCCAGGCGCCTGATGGAACACCAGCGCCTCCAGCCCCGCATCCCCCAGCCAGGTAAGGAAATCGTCATCCCACGGCTGATTGCGCTGGGGCAACACGCCAAAACGCACGTGGTACGAGGCGCGGATCGCCGTATGCAGATCGAGATGCCAGCGGGTCTGTCCTGCCGAAGCGAAGAAGTCCGTCACCACCCTTTCCAGCCAGCGGGCGCGGTCGGTTTCGTCGCTGTCCGGGAACTGCGCCCAGCGGCCACCGAACATGCGGTTGATATCGCTTTCCAGATAGCGCCTGTTCTGCGCCAGCGCAGGTGGATTGCCGAGCACCACCAGCGTGCGGCATTTCAGGGCGATCTCCCCGCGAAACAGGGCATGAAGCAGCAGATCGACGATTTCCACCGGGGCGGTTTCGTTGCCGTGAACCCCGGCTGAAAGCAGAAGCGACAGCGGCGCGCCGTCGGCAGGCGCCAGTTCCAGCACGCCTCGCCCGAGCCAGCGCCAGTGAAACGACGGGCCTTCACCCTCCTGCCGCTGCGGCGTTTCATCCGCCAGCGTCAGCGCCAGTAAATTCTCCATAACGGCTCCTTAGCGCTGGAACGGGTAAACCGCCCCCAGTTGCAGAATGGCGGTGAGTTCATCGAGCGCCTCGCGCCCTTCGCGCAGCAGCTGCGGGTCGACCAGGTCGGCCTGGGTTAAACGGTCGCGGTAGTAGCGATCGACCCAGTTGTTGAGCGTGTTGAAAAGCGTGTCGTTCATCATCACCGCCGGGTTCACCGCCTGCATCTCCCGCGGCGTGAGCACCACGCGCAGGCGCAGGCAGGCCGGGCCGCCGCCGTTAGCCATGCTTTCGCGCAGATCGAACACCCGCAGTTCATCAATCGGGTTATCGTCCTGCACCAGCTCGCTCAGATAACGCCACACCCCGGCGTGGTTGCGCGACTCCTGCGGCAGCACCAGCATCATGCTGCCGTCGTCGCGGCTCAGAAGCTGGCTGTTGAAGAGGTAGGTTTCCACCGCATCCTGCACGCTCACGGCGTCGGTCGGCACCTGAATCGGAGTAAAGCCCGGCACGCGCTCGTGCAGCGTCGCCAGCAGTTTTTCCTGATGGGCGAACGCCTGCTGGTGGCAGAACAGCACCTGACGGTTCGACACGGCAATCACGTCGTTGTGAAACACCCCCTGGTCGATCACCAGCGGGTTTTGCTGGGCGAAGATCGCCTGCTGCGGGTTGACCTGATTCAGCCGCGCCACCGCCTGGCTTGCCGCCAGCGTCTGACGCGCAGGATAACGCGTCGGCGCGGCCTGGCCGCCCTCTTCCCGCCCGTAGATAAAGAGCTGTATTCCCGGCTCGCCGTAATCGCCCCCCAGACGGTTATGGTTAGCCGCCCCCTCGTCACCAAACATCGCCACCTGCGGCAGCGCCTGATGGACGCTGAAATGCTCCCCGTTACGGAAGATGGCGCTCAGTACGCGCTCGGTGGTCTCGGCCTCGGTCGCGCGGTGGAATTTATTGTTCAGGTTAGCGACGGTCAGATGCACCTTACCGTCGAGCGTATCGGCAGAGGGCGCAACGGTTGCCGCGTTCGCCACCCACATCGACGAGGCCGAGCTGGCGGCGGAGAGCAGCTGCGGCGCCTGCGTGCCCGCTTTTTCGACCACCTGCTCGTCGGTGCCGCTAAACCCAAGCTGGCGCAAAACCGGCACGTTCGGGCGCTCCTGGGGCGGGATCACCGCCTGCGGGAACCCGGCATCGGCAAGCGCTTTCATTTTCAGCAGCCCCTGCTTTGCCGCCAGCTTCGGGTTCGACACCTGAAAACGGTGCTTCGTCGAGGCCTCATTGCCAAACGACAGCCCGGCGTAGTGGTGCGTCAGCCCCACCAGGCCGTCAAAGTTCACTTCACGCGCTTTCATGATCGTTCCCCTGCGAAAAATCCAGACCCGGACTGAGCGTGTCCGGCAGCGTCAGGGCGGCGGTTTCAAGGCTCGCCATCGGCCATGCGCAATAATCCGCGGCGTACCACGCGCTGGCGCGATGGTTGCCCGAGGCTCCCACCCCGCCAAAGGGTGCGGTACTCGCCGCCCCGGTCAGCGGCTTGTTCCAGTTCACGATCCCCGCACGCGCCTCCAGCAGCAGCTGGTCGAATTTTTCACGCTGCGGGGAAATCAACCCGCTCGACAGGCCGTAGCGGGTGTTGTTCGCCATCGCAATCGCGCCGTCAAAATCGTCATAGCGCCAGACGCACAGCAGCGGACCGAACACCTCTTCGTCCGGCACGTTCGTCGTGCCGCTCATGTCGAGGATCCCCGGCGTCAGCAGCGAGGTTCCCGGCTGAACCTGCTTCGGCTCGAGTAAGGTCTTCGCGCCCCGCGCGACGTGCGCTTGCCAGGCGTTCAGCACATTCTCTGCCGCCTGCTCTGAAATCAGCCCGCCGATAAACGGCTGCGGCTCGGCGTCCCATTTTGCAGGCACCAGACGGGCGCTCACCTCCACCAGCCGCGTCAGGAACGCATCCCCCTGCTCGCCCCGCTTGACCAGCAGACGGCGCGCGCAGGTGCAGCGCTGCCCGGCGGTAATAAAGGCAGACTGGATTGTCAGGTGCACGGCGGCGTCGATGTCGTCAGGATCTTCAACAATCAGCGGATTGTTGCCGCCCATTTCGAGCGCCAGAATTTTTTCCGGCTGGCCCGCCAGCTGGCGATGCAGCTGATAGCCCGTTCCTGCGCTGCCGGTAAACAGCAGGCCGTCGATATCCCCGAGGGCGCTCAGCGCCTGCCCGGTTTCGCGTCCGCCCTGCACCAGGTTCAGCACGCCCGGCGGTAATCCGGCCTGCTCCCAGAGTTTCACCACCGCTTCGCCCGTGAGCGGCGTCAGCTCGCTCGGCTTGAAGATAACGGTATTGCCCGCCAGCAGCGCAGGGACGATATGGCCGTTCGGCAGATGGCCGGGGAAGTTGTACGGGCCAAACACCGCCAGCACGCCGTGCGGACGGTGGCGCAGCGTCGCCGCGCCGTCGGGCATGTCGGTTTGCTGTTCGCCGGTGCGGGCGTGGTAGGCCTTCACCGAAATGGCGATTTTGTTGATCATCGCCGTGACTTCCGTGGCGGCCTCCCAGCGCGGCTTGCTTGTTTCCGACGCGATAATGCGCGTCAGCCCGGCTTTGTTCGCCTCCAGCAGCGCAGCAAACTTCTCGACCACCGCCTGACGCGCGGAGAAAGGCTGTTTCGCCCACGCTGGAAACGCGCGGCGCGCGGCCTGACAGGCCTGCTCCACCTGGGCGGCGCTGGCGTCATTCCCCTGCCAGAGCACTTCTTTACCCACCGGGTTAGTTTTGACGCGCGCGTCA
>NZ_JAKCMV010000002.1 GCF_021440515.1 Enterobacter asburiae
CAGGCTATCGGGTCGGGCACCAGCCTGCATCCATGCAGGCTATGCCCTCTCGGCGCGTCCATGCGCCTCGCCCCGGCATTACGGAAACGCTTCGGCGATTTACAGCCGGACCAGGGCGTCGCTGTAACGTGATTCTCTATATGAAATTATTCTCATCGCTTTATGAGGAAAATTACTGGGGAACCCTCAGCCCACTGGAAGAAGGTGCACACACTAAAAACGGTAACCGAATGGTTGCTGTTTTGCTTTTACCGCGTGATCCAAAGCGTTGGCCACGCGTCTGGCCCGTGCCAGCTATCGCAGCTCGGCTCTTCGGCATAGCGCACCAGACGGAACCGCTGGCCGTCAAAACGCCAGCGGGTCTGGATCCCGCAGTCCCCCATTCCCCGACCCAGCGACAGGGTACTTAACTCGCGGGTTTTCTCGTCAAAGCTGGCGTTCATCAGCTCCATCTCTCCGCTGTCGTCTGAAGGGGTAAACGGCAGACGCAGCCGGACGCTCCGGGCCGCGAACGGCTTTTTGCGCGACACCAGCCACGCCAGATCGATAGTGTTATACGCCCCGGCTTCGCAGCCGATCGTCAGCAGCGCTTTATCATCGGTTAACGCGGTCACCCGCACTTCCCGGCGCGACGGATCCAGAGAGCACTGGCTGTTGTTCATCCGCCAGGTGCCGTAATCCAGCAGATCGTTAAGCTCCTTGTGCGACAGCGGCGTCGGCGTCGGGTTGACCACCGCCACCTCTTTCAGCGCGGGCGCAGGGGGTACGCTTAGCGGCGGCTGCCCGCCCTTTTTGATCCACGCCGTTTCACTGCCCACGCGCTTTTGCTGAGCATCAATAAACAGCAGCGCGGCCTTGAGGCCGTCGAGCGAGATAACCTGCTGCCCGCCCTGAAGGCGCAGCGCGTTTCCTTCCTGGATGGATTTCAAAAACGCGGTAATGGTCGCGGCATCGTCGGTCATCACATGCCACGGGGTGAGCTTCCAGCGCGGAGGGGCAAGCCTGACCGGGGCGCTGTCCAGCAACAGCCGGGGGGCGATAGCGGGCTCGCCGACCGACGGGGACGACAGCCCGCCGAGGTCGATGCGCAGCGTGGCGTCGGCTTTCGCGCCCGCGCTGCGGCTTAAGGTCATGACCAGCCCGCGGTGTTCGCCGGTATTGCGCGCAACGCAAAAATTCTGGTTATTGCAGGTCACCTGCCAGTCGCCGAAGGACTGCTGTGCAGGCGCTGCCCGCACCAGAGGCGCGAACAGCACGAAAAGTAAGGAGAGAATATAAACGCAGTAGCGCATGGATGGCACGATCCCGGAAACGAAATGCATATCTGGGCGGTATCTTCGTGTTACATCCCCGCTCGCTCAATCGGATTTATCGGATAGATTTATCCGAAAGACAGACTAGCGCCGTTCGAAAGCGGCATTCATCAGCCCGTTTGCCTGCAAATACTGCAATAAGATCACCGCTTTACCGTCCCTGATCTCGCCGGATTTCATCATTGCCAGCGCCTCGGAAAAAGGCATTTCCAGCACGTCGATATCTTCATCCTCCACGCCGCCGCCCCGGTTCACGCGCTGCGCGTCGCTGTATTCGGCAATAAAGAAGTGAACCAGCTCCGTGACGCCGCCCGGTGACATGTACAGCTCAAAGACCTTCTGCACCTCACCCACCTCAAAGCCAGTTTCTTCGATAGCCTCTTTGCGGATACAGACTTCCGGCTCGTCGTCATCCAGCAGGCCAGCGCAGGTTTCAATCAGGCGCCCGTCCGGGTTGCCGTTCACCCAGGTCGCCACGCGGAACTGGCGAATGAGCACCACGCTCTGCTTGTCGCGGTTATAGAGCAGGATGGTGGCGCCGTTGCCGCGATCGTAGACCTCACGCCTGTGGCGGATCACCTCGCCGTTTTTGCGCGTTAAGTCGTAGGTGATGTTGCGAAGGACAAAGTAGTTTTCAGAAAGGATTTTGTCTTTAATGACGTCTATTTTCAGGGTCATACAGGCTCCACGGCGTAATGAGTGCCCTTATACTACGCCGCGAAGCCCGCTTTGTCGCCCGCCGGGATCAGTGCGTGTCCGGCGCGTTGACCCCCAGCCAGTCCATCATTCCCCGCGCGGCATGACGCCCTTCCGCCATCGCCGTGACCACCAGATCCGCCCCGCGCACCGCGTCACCGCCCGCGAAAATTTTCGGGTTCGTGGTCTGGTAGCGATACGGGCTGTCCACCGAGGCCACAATGCGTCCCCAGTCGTCGGTGCGGACACCCTGCTCGTCGAGCCACGGCATGGCGTGCGGGTTAAATCCGAAGGCCATGATCACCGCGTCCGCGGGCATGACAAACTCGCTGCCCGCCACCGGAACAGGCCGACGCCGCCCCTGCGCATCCGGCTCGCCAAGCTCGGTGCGCAGCATCCGAATGCCGTTCACCGCGCCGTTTTCCGACAGCGTCAGCTCAACGGGCTGCACGTTAAATTCAAATTCCGCACCTTCTTCTTTGGCGTTTTTGACCTCTTTTTTCGAGCCGGGCATGTTGGCCTCATCGCGACGGTAGGCGCAGGTGACCTTCGCCGCCCCGTGGCGCAGCGCGGTACGCACGCAGTCCATCGCCGTATCACCGCCGCCAAGCACCACCACGTTCAGCCCGTGCGTGTCGATAAACGGCTCGCCCCGGGCGGGCTCAAGCCCCATCACGTTACGGGTGTTCGCCACTAAAAACGGCAGCGCGTCGTACACGCCCGGCGCGTCTTCATGAGGAATGCCCGCCTTCATGGAGCGGTAGGTGCCCACGCCGATGAACAGCGCGTCGTACTCAGTCAGCAGCTGAGATAGCGGCACATCGTTGCCCACCTCGCAGTTCAGCTCGAACCGAATGCCCATCCCGGTGAAGATCTCTCTGCGCCGGGCGAGCAGGGATTTGTCGAGCTTGAAGGCCGGGATGCCGAAGGTGAGCAGTCCGCCGATTTCCGGGTGGCGATCGTAGACGGTCACGCTGACCCCGTTGCGTACCAGCAGATCCGCGCAGGCCAGCCCTGCCGGTCCCGCGCCGATAATGGCGACGCGTTTATCCACCGGGGTAACGCCGCTCATGTCCGGCTTCCAGCCCATCGCCAGCGCCTGGTCGGAGATATAGCGCTCGATGTTGCCGATGGTCACCGAACCGGATTCATCGCGAACCGTGCAGGCCCCCTCGCATAATCGGTCCTGCGGACAGACACGGCCGGTGATTTCAGGTAAACAGTTGGTCTGGTGGGAAAGCTCGACGGCGCCCGCGATATCCCCCGCCTTCACCCGCGCGATCCACTGCGGAATGTGGTTATGCAGCGGGCAGGTCCACTCGCAGATGCTGTGCTCACCGCAGCTCAGGCAGCGGGAGGCCTCGCGATGCGCCTGCTCGCGGCGAAAAGGCAGGTAGATTTCCTTAAAGTGGCAGGCTCGCTCGCCGGGCGCCAGCTTGTCCGGCTCGCCGCGTGGGGGCAGCGCCTGCATCTGCTGCCGCTTTGTTTGCACAGGTGTGTTGCGGGCAGCCTCGCTGTGCCAGGGCTGCGCTTCAAGGCTTGCGGTGCGCTGACGGCGGGATTTCGCGAGGCTTTCCAGCACGCCGGGCGTGGCGAGCCTCAGCACGTCCGCCGGGCAGTTTTCGATACAGGCCGGACCCTGCGGACGGTCAATACACAAATCGCACTTGTGCGCCGTGGCTTTTGTGCCGCTGACCAAGATCTCCATCGTGCCAAAGGGACAGGCGACCACGCAGGATTTGCAGCCAATGCATTTTTGCTGGTTAACCTGAATGCTGTCGGCGCGTTTACCGATCGCCCCGTTCGGACAGCTTTGCAGGCAGGGGGCGTTTTCACAGTGGTGGCAGGTGACGGGGCTTTTCCCGGCGCCAGACCTGAGTACCGTAATGCGAGGATGGAAATGACGCTCGCTCAGAACATGTTGCTCATCGTTGTGCGCCATAACGCAGGCGACTTCGCACGCGCGGCATCCGATACAGTGCTGGCTGTTGGCCATAATAAAACGATTCATAACAACACCTGTTTTTGGTTCAATAACCTTATTCTTTATGGTATTTACCCACGACGGCGTAGTCAGGCAATGTTCAAATGCCCAGGATGAGGCACTACTTACAGGGAACCTGAGGCAGATCAATTTATTTCAGCGCAGTTGAAACCCTGTTTCATCTGCTGACTTTTCTTTTCAGGAAGCTGTTTAGTGACCGTAAAACGACCCGTTTCCCGAAGCCTTGCGCGGGCTTTCTTTTCCATCGTGCTGTTATCCGCCTTGACCAGCGCCATCGCGCTGCTGACCCTTGCCAGCAGCCAGCGCGACGCCGAAGCGATTAACATTGCCGGTTCCCTACGAATGCAGAGCTACCGCCTGGGCTACGAAATGCAGCGCGCCAGCCCGGAGCTGCAAACCCACCGCCAGAACTGGCAGCAGACGTTAAGCGCCCCGGCGCTGCTGACGCTTGACCGCTGGTACGTGCCGGACGACGTGAAGCAGCGCTATCAGCAGCTGCACCTCGCCTGGCAGGAGATGGACGCGCAGATAGCCAACGGCAACAGCGGCTGGTATCAGGCGCATATCCAGAACTTCGTCGGGCGTATCGACGCCTTCGTGCTCGCGCTTCAGCACTATACGGAACACAAAATCCGCCTGGTTATCCTGATCTCGCTTATCGGCGGCGTGGGCATTTTACTGCTGGCCGTGCTGACGCTGCGCCGCATTCGCCGTGAAGTGGTCGCCCCGCTGAACCATCTGGTGGCCGCCAGCGAGCGCATCGAACAGGGCATTTTTGATATCCCGGCTCCGGATACCCGCCTGCCCAACGAGCTGGGCAATTTATCCCTCGCCTTTAACCACATGTCGGCAGAGCTGCACACGCTGTATCGCTCGCTGGAGCAGTCGGTTGCCGAAAAGACCCGGCACCTGAACGACGCCCACCAGCAGCTCGAAATGCTGTTCAAATGCTCTCAGGCGCTGAACACCGGGCAGATAGACAGCCACTGTTTCCGCCACATATTGCAGATTGTGCAGGAGTACGCGCAGATGGGTTTTCTGGCGCTGCGCACCAGCGACGACTGGCAGCTGTGCGAAGGAAAAGAGGTTCCGCAGATGGCGATGCAAACCCTGCCGGTGGTGATGCAGGAGACCCTTTACGGCGAGCTGCGCTGGCAAAGCGAGGCCGGGGACACCCTCACGCCGCTGATGAAAAGCGTGGCGACGATGCTCGGGCGCGGGCTCTATTTCAACGAGGCGCAGAAGCACTACCAGCAGCTGCTGCTGATGGAGGAGCGCGCCACCATCGCCCGCGAGCTGCACGATTCGCTGGCGCAGGTGCTCTCTTACCTGCGCATTCAGCTCACCCTGCTTAAACACGCGGTGCCGGAGGAAAACGCCCCGGCGCAGACCATTATTGGCGATTTCTCCCGCGAGCTGAACAACGCCTGGCGCCAGCTGCGCGAGCTGCTTACCACCTTCCGCCTGACGCTCAACCACGCCAACCTGCCGGGAGCGCTTCAGGAGTCTCTCGACAGCCTGCAAAGCCAGACGCGGGCGAAGCTTGTCCTCGACTGCCGCCTCTCCTCGCTGGCGCTGGATGCACAGCGCCAGGTGCATCTGCTCCAGATCGTGCGTGAAGCGGTGCTCAACGCCATCAAACATTCAGGGGCGAGTGAAATCACGGTCAGCTGCGTGACCGCTGCGGACGGAACGCACAGCGTCACGGTGCGGGATAACGGCGTCGGTATTGGCGAGGCCAGCGAACCGCCGGGACATTACGGATTGAACATTATGCGCGAGCGCGCCGAAAGGCTTGGCGGCACGCTGCGCTTTTCACAACCGCCGGGCGGCGGGACGCAGGTCAGCGTGACATTCACCTCGCCGATGAGTATTACGGGTAAATAACGGTAAATTAACGGCAACCGTCACCGTCACGCCCGCAACCTGCGTGATACTTGCCGTGCTGCCTGCGGGGAGAAGCGCTGTAAAAGGGCATGATAATTTACACTATCTCCTTTTTTTCTCCACGTTTGGCCTGCGCCTTACCGCTAGAGTTAGGCGGGCAATATACAATAATGACGTGCTGCAAAATGAGGTCACATTTACATGGCGAATTTCTTTATCGATCGCCCCATTTTTGCCTGGGTGCTTGCGATACTTTTGTGTCTGACGGGCGTCCTGGCAATTACTTCACTTCCCGTTGAGCAATATCCCGACCTGGCACCGCCAAACGTCCGTATCACCGCCAACTACCCCGGCGCATCGGCACAAACGCTGGAAAATACCGTAACCCAGGTGGTCGAACAGAACATGACCGGGCTGGATAACCTGATGTACATGTCCTCCCAGAGCAGCGCCACCGGGCAGGCAACCATCACCCTGAGCTTTACCGCGGGCACGGACCCGGATGAAGCCGTCCAGCAGGTGCAGAACCAGCTGCAATCCGCCATGCGAAAACTGCCGCAGGCGGTGCAAAACCAGGGGGTCACCGTGCGTAAAACCGGTGACACCAACATCCTGACCATCGCCTTTGTCTCAACCGACGGCTCGATGGATAAACAGGATATTGCCGACTACGTGGCCAGTAATATTCAGGATCCGCTTAGCCGTATTAACGGCGTCGGCGATATCGACGCCTATGGCTCGCAGTACTCCATGCGCATCTGGCTCGATCCGAACAAGCTTAACAGCGTCCAGATGACCGCCACCGACGTGACGGACGCCATCAAATCTCAGAACGCCCAAATCGCCGTTGGGCAGCTAGGGGGCACTCCATCCGTCGATAATCAGGCGCTGAACGCCACCATCAACTCGCAGTCGCTGCTCCAGACCCCTGACCAGTTCCGCAATATCACGCTGCGGGTCAATCAGGACGGCTCCGAGGTCAAACTCGGGGATGTCGCCACGGTAGAAATGGGCGCCGAAAAGTATGATTACCTCAGCCGCTTCAATGGCAATCAGGCCTCCGGTTTAGGGGTAAAGCTGGCATCCGGGGCCAACGAAATGGCGACCGCGAAGCTGGTGTTAGATCGCCTGGACGAGCTGTCGCAGTATTTCCCGCACGGGCTGGAGTATAAGGTCGCCTACGAAACCACCTCGTTCGTGAAGGCGTCAATTGAGGACGTGGTGAAAACCCTGCTCGAAGCGATCGCTCTGGTCTTCCTGGTGATGTATCTGTTCCTGCAAAACTTCCGCGCCACGCTTATCCCCACCATCGCCGTGCCGGTGGTGCTGCTCGGCACCTTCGCCGTGCTCTATACCTTCGGCTACAGCATCAACACCCTGACCATGTTTGCGATGGTGCTGGCGATAGGCCTGCTGGTGGACGATGCCATCGTGGTGGTCGAGAACGTCGAGCGCATCATGAGCGAGGAAGGGCTGTCGCCGCGCGAGGCGACGCGAAAATCAATGGGGCAAATCCAGGGGGCGCTGGTCGGTATCGCGATGGTGCTCTCGGCGGTATTTATTCCGATGGCCTTCTTCGGCGGCACGACCGGGGCGATTTACCGCCAGTTCTCCATCACCATCGTTTCGGCGATGGTGCTGTCGGTGCTGGTGGCAATGATCCTCACGCCTGCGCTCTGTACCACCATCCTCAAACCGCTGCACAAAGGCGAACATCACGGCCAGAAAGGGTTCTTCGGCTGGTTTAACCGCATGTTCAACCGCAACGCCGCGCGTTACGAAGCGGGCGTCGGGCGCGTGCTGAGCCGCAGCCTGCGCTGGATGGTGGTCTACGTGCTGCTGCTGGGCGGCATGGTATTCCTGTTCCTGCGCCTGCCGACGTCGTTCCTGCCGATGGAAGACCGCGGCATGTTTATCACCTCGGTACAGCTTCCGAGCGGCGCGACGCAGCAGCAGACCTTAAAAGTGGTCGAGAAGGTGGAGCAGTATTTCCATACCAAAGAGAAAGATAACGTCGTGTCGGTGTTCGCCACCGTGGGCTCCGGCCCCGGCGGTAACGGACAGAACGTGGCGCGTATGTTCGTGCGCCTGAAGGACTGGGACGCGCGCGATCCGGATACCGGCTCGTCGTTTGCCATCATCGAACGCGCCACGCATGCCTTTAAAGATATTAAAGAGGCCCGCGTGTTTGCCAGCAGCCCGCCCGCCATCAGCGGCTTGGGCAGCTCCGCCGGGTTTGATATGGAGCTTCAGGATCACGCCGGCGCGGGTCATGACGCGCTGATGGCCGCACGCGATAAGCTCTTAGAGCTGGCGGGCAAAGACGCTACCCTTACCCGCGTTCGCCACAACGGGCTTGATGACAGCCCGCAGCTACAGGTGGATATCGACCAGCGCAAAGCGCAGGCGCTGGGGGTATCGATTGATGATATCAACGACACGCTGCAAACGGCCTGGGGCTCAAGCTACGTGAATGACTTTATGGACAGGGGCCGCGTGAAGAAGGTGTACGTCCAGTCTGCCGCACCGTTCCGAATGCTCCCGGACGATATCAACCGCTGGTACGTGCGTAACAACGCGGGCGGGATGGTGCCCTTCTCGGCCTTCGCCAGCTCGCACTGGGAGAGCGGCTCCCCGCGTCTGGAACGTTACAACGGCTATTCGGCGGTAGAGATCGTCGGTGAAGCCGCGCCGGGCATCAGTACCGGGACGGCGATGGATACGATGGAAAAACTGGTGCAGCAGCTGCCGAGCGGGTTTGGCCTCCAGTGGACGGCGATGTCCTACCAGGAACGCCTCTCCGGCGCGCAGGCGCCCGCGCTATATGCCCTGTCGCTGCTGGTGGTGTTCCTCTGTCTGGCCGCGCTGTATGAGAGCTGGTCGGTGCCCTTCTCGGTCATGCTGGTGGTTCCGCTGGGGGTGATTGGCGCCCTGCTGGCAACCTGGATGCGCGGTCTTGAAAACGATGTCTACTTCCAGGTGGGGCTGCTGACGGTCATCGGCCTGTCGGCGAAAAACGCCATTCTGATCGTGGAGTTTGCCAACGAGATGAACGCCAAAGGCCACGATCTGCTGGAATCGACTCTCCACGCCTGCCGCCAGCGCCTGCGCCCGATTCTGATGACCTCGCTGGCGTTTGTCTTCGGCGTCCTGCCGATGGCGACCAGCTCCGGCGCGGGCTCCAGCAGCCAGCACGCGGTAGGCACCGGCGTGATGGGCGGCATGATCTCCGCTACCGTTCTGGCTATCTATTTTGTCCCGCTGTTCTTTGTCCTGGTGCGCCGTCGCTTCCCGCTGAAAGAGCGTCCAGAGTAATCTGCTGGCGGATAACAGGTATAAAAAAGGCGGCTTTTTAAGCCGCCTTTTTTTGTGTGATTAATTCACACTTTAGTTATTTTAAGAATAATAGTGCTCTTGCAATTCTCACTGGATATCATTTACGAAGCATGCCTTCGATAAAGTCTTTCCAGTTCCCCAGTTCACGTTCAATCATAATTGCCTCTCTTATTATTATGCGTATTCTACGAAAACCTACCATCATTGTGAAGACGCTTTACCCCATTGCTGTGATTGCTCCCGGCCCCCTGCACCGGACTTACGCTAAATATGAGCGTTGCCGATTAAATTTTATGTGACCAATAGCAACATTCTGAAATAACCACGCGAGCGGGTGAGTTTTATTTTACCGCCTGAGATTACTCGCAATTTAAACAGGATGGACAACTATGCTTAAATGATGAAAGAATATTCAGCTAACAGGTGTACGTTGAATAAAATCGACGAATAAATTAAGCGAAATTAAGATTGTGTTATATTTCCCTTAAGGATATATCGTCGAAATAACTGAACATTTATTCATCATAAGAACAAAAGGATTCAACATGGTTGTGATGTACGGCATTAAAAACTGCGACACCATCAAAAAAGCGCGCCGCTGGCTGGAGGCGCACGACGTCGAGTATCGTTTTCACGACTACCGCGCCGACGGACTGGATGCAGAATTTCTGCATACCGCCATTAACGAACTGGGCTGGGAAGCGCTGCTGAACACCCGTGGCACCACCTGGCGCAAGCTGGATGAATCCGTGCGGGCTGGCATCACTGACGCCGACAGCGCGGCCGCGCTGATGCTGGAAATGCCGGCAATTATCAAACGCCCATTGCTCTGCGCGCCAGGGCAGCCTATGCTGCTGGGCTTTAATGAATCTCTTTACCAGACTTATTTTGTTGAGGTGTAGTCTATGTCATGCCCGGTCATTGAGCTGACTCAGCAGCTTATTCGCCGCCCTTCCCTCAGCCCGGACGACGCAGGTTGCCAGGCTTTAATGATTGAGCGCCTGCGCGCGATCGGTTTTACCGTCGAGCATATGGATTTTGGCGATACCCAGAACTTCTGGGCGTGGCGCGGTCAGGGCGAAACGCTGGCCTTTGCCGGACATACGGACGTGGTTCCCGCTGGCGATGCCGACCGCTGGATCAACCCGCCTTTTGAACCGACGATCCGCGACGGCATGCTGTTTGGTCGCGGCGCGGCGGACATGAAAGGTTCGCTGGCGGCGATGGTCGTGGCGGCAGAGCGCTTCGTGGCGCAGCATCCCAACCATAAAAACCGCCTCGCGTTTTTAATCACCTCTGATGAAGAGGCCAGCGCGCATAACGGCACCGTGAAGGTTGTCGAAGCGCTGATGGCACGCAACGAACGTCTGGACTACTGCCTGGTGGGCGAGCCGTCCAGCACCGAAGTGGTGGGTGACGTGGTGAAAAACGGGCGTCGCGGCTCCATGACCTGCAACCTCACCATTCACGGCGTGCAGGGGCACGTGGCCTATCCGCATCTGGCCGATAACCCGGTTCACCGCGCCGCACCGATGCTCAACGAGCTGGTGGCTATCGAGTGGGATAAAGGCAACGAATTTTTCCCGCCGACCAGTATGCAGATTGCCAACGTGAAGGCCGGAACGGGCAGCAATAACGTCATTCCGGGTGATTTTTTCGTGCAGTTTAACTTCCGCTTTAGCACCGAGTTAACCGACGAGATGATTAAAGCGCGCGTGATTGCGCTGCTGGAAAAATACGAGCTACGTTACACCGTCGACTGGTGGATCTCCGGCCAGCCGTTCCTGACCCAGCGCGGTAAGCTGGTGGATGCGGTAGTGAACGCTATCTCGCACTATAATGAAATTAAGCCACAACTGCTGACGACTGGCGGAACATCAGACGGTCGTTTTATTGCCCGCATGGGCGCACAGGTTGTCGAACTGGGGCCGGTGAATGCCACCATTCATAAAATCAATGAATGTGTTAACGCAGCGGATTTACAGCTGCTGGCCCGTATGTATCAACGCATCATGGAGCAACTCGTCGCCTGACGAACGCTCTGATAAGGAATAGCAAATGGACTGGCTGGCAAAATATTGGTGGATTTTGGTACTGGTGTTTTTGGTAGGCGTTTTGCTCAACGTGATTAAAGATCTTAAGCGCGTTGACCATAAAAAATTCCTCGCCAACAAACCGGATCTGCCGCCGCACCGTGATTTTAACGACAAGTGGGACGATGACGACAACTGGCCGAATAAAGACCAGAAGAAGTAATTGTATCTTCCCCTCACCCTAACCCTCTCCCCATAGGGGAGAGGGGACTGCTTTTCACCCTCGCCCCTTCGGGGAGAGGGCCGGGGTGAGGGGCTAAAACATCACATAAACTCAACGATATCATCATCGTTTGGCTTACCGCCGCTCAGCGCTTCATCAAAGTAGTGCTTCGGAACGGTATAGCGCAGATGGTCGAGCGCAAACTGCATGCTGCGGTCATCGATGGCATGTCCCAGCTCATCCACAATATCCAGCGTCACGTCCCCGCCTGCCGCAATCAGCGCTTCCTGCGCGGCAACCGCATGAGAAAGCTCAATCACCCGGTCTTCACCGCCGTGGATCAGGTGGATCGTGGTCCGGGTGGTCGCCGTCTGCGGTAAGCTGGCAAAGCGGCCGTTGAAGGCAATCACGCGCGATACCAGACCCGGCTGCGCTTTGATGCTCTCAAGAGACATAATCGACCCCTGCGAGAAGCCAATCAGCGCGGTGGCATCCGCCCCTACGCCACTCTGCTGCTGCCAGTAGCGCACCGTGTCGATAAAGGTCGGCATGATGGCGTCAATACGCGCCTGCCGATTCTCTTCCGTGACGCCCTGCACCGAAAACCACTGGCGACCGTTCGGGCCGCACGGCTCAACGCCGCCGATGCTGACGATTAACGCCTCCGGGAAGATGGGCGCAAACCAGCTGCCGATCTGTCCCATATTGACGGCGTTATCGCCCACGCCATGAAACAGAAGCAGCAGCTGTTTTGCCGGTTTGTCAGGGCTCTGGACAACAAAATGGTCGTGTTTCATGGCGATCTCCTTAATTGATAAGCGGAATTTTACGCCTCTCGGGGGTAATGACCATGCCACTTTACTGAAGAAGTCATTGAAAAAATTGCCATTGCAAAACGGTCTCTTTCAGCTGCTGGCAGCGGGTATTATCGAGTGCCGCCAGCAGTTGCGCCGCGTCACGCCGCAGCGCCACCAGCAGCGCTTTTCGCCCCGCCAGCCCCAGCACGGCACAGAGTTCGCTCTCCTCTTTCCGCCCCTCGATTCTTCCTCGCAGCGCCGCAGCAGGTGTATCAACCGCCAGCAGCAGACGGGTGAGCGCGGCAACCGAGGTCGGGAACGGTCGGTGGGCAAAGGCAAAACCGGCCAGCTCGAGCCAGTCGTCATCATTAAGGGTAGCTTCCCAGCGATCGTCCACCGGGATCTTTTCGTCATTCCACGCGAATAACACCCGCGCATCCCGACATAAACGCAGATGCTCCTGCTGGCACAGCGCCTGCCCCGCCTCGCTGAGCGGCAGCAGGGCCATCGCCGTGTAGCAGCCGCTGCTGGCCTCACGGTGGCTGCCCATGCGCACCAGCACAAAGCCGCACCGCTGCCAGAAGCGCCACAGCTCGTCGGTATAGCCAAAGCTGACGGAGAGATAATCCTGCGCGGTCTGCCGCTGCGCGCCCCGGATCAGCGCCTGACCGATCCCCTCGCGCTGCCGAGCGGGGTGAACGGCAACGCGGGTGACGCGCTGGCCTGTGGGGGTTGCCGCTAGCGGAGAGCCGCCGTGCGCCGCCAGCGACTGAGCCACCAGATTGCCGCGCGGACGGCGAAAGCCCGCCCACACCGCACGGCTCAATCCCGCGCTTAATCCGCCCTCTTCCACCTGCCACAGCGCGCCCGCGATGCCGATATCCGTGGCGGCGACGGTAAAATGCTGTCCCGGCGCGTCCATCATCCGGCGCAAATCGAGCGGCGAGGTGCGGTAGTGCGCGGCGCTTAACAGCTCATACAGGCTCGCGGTGGGTTCAGACGGGCCAATCCGTACCGCCCCCTCGGGGTTCTGGTCGATTAACGTATCGTCGAACAGCAGCGTATCGGCAATCACGCGCTCCAGCGGACAGCCCGCCGCCCAGCGGATCGGGTCAGAGAGCGTGAAGCGCTGCAACCCGGCAAACCGGGCGCAAAATTTGAGTAAAAAGCCCCGCCCGGTGCCTTCGTAGCCCTGCACCGTGGTGGTGAGCAGCACGCGCGGGAAACGCGCCACCAGGCGTTCCAGAAGCGGGCCGGAAATAGCCGCCGCCTCATCGACAATCAGCCAGTCCGCCTCAACCGTGGAGGCCAGCAGCGCGTCCGGTGCCATAAAGCGGTAGTTATCGCCCGCAAACCGGGCCATCACCTCCGTCGCCCCTTTCGCTGGCGCGGTAACCACGGCCTGCCCGGTCATGCTGTTCAGCAGCATTCCGGCCAGCGCGGACTTACCGCGCCCGCGCGCGGCGGTCACCGCCACCACGCCTGCGCGTAACGCTAAAAGCGCATTCAGAATGTCTGCCTGCTCGCGCAGCGGCTCGCCGTTTGCGGGCTGCCAGTCGGGTAGCGCAGGAGGGGGAGAAATGTGCAGCGGCTGATGCTGCTGCCACACAATCACGTCAGGATCGGCCGCGAGGGTGCGGCAAAAATGGCGGACAAAACGCGGGGTGGCGATGGGCTCCGCGCTGTCGCTCCAGCGCAGGGAATCGGCGTCCGGCCGTTCAGGCCAGTCGGACAAGGGCGGAACCAGCAGCACCAGCAGGCTACCTGCGCGCAGCGTGCCGCTGAGGGCGGCAAAGGCCGACACGTCAAAGCCGCTGCGGGCGTCGAAAATGGCGTGCAGAAACTCACGCCCGAGCAGCGCGCTTAGCGCCTTCGGTGCGCCGTGCGGCTCCACGGGCGCATCATCTCCCACCCACAGCCAGTCTCCGCGCTGCTGCTCGCGCAGGGCCAGAGCCTGCTCCTGTGCCCAGCTCTCGTCACCGCTGACCACCACCAGCCGACGGTGCCCCTTGCGCCGCAGCTCGCTAATCAGACGTTCAAACGGCATCAGTTACAGCGCTTTACCGAAGGTATTGCACTGGTTCGGATCTCCGCTGGCGAAACCGCGCTTAAACCAGCTGTAGCGCTGCTCGGAGGTGCCGTGCGTAAAGCTGTCAGGCACCACGCGGCCCTGGCTTTGCTGTTGCAGACGGTCGTCGCCAATCGCCTGCGCGGCGTTCAGCGCCTCTTCTAAATCCCCCGCCTCCAGCACGCCCTGTTGCTGCATGCTGTGGCCCCAGACGCCCGCGAAGCAGTCAGCCTGCAACTCCATGCGTACGGAGAGGCGGTTAACTTCGGTCTGGGAGGCATTTTGCTGAAGCTGGCGCACTTTGGGCTCAATGCCCAACAGTTTTTGCACGTGGTGCCCGACTTCATGCGCAATCACGTAGCCCTGGGCAAAATCGCCGTCGGCGCCCAGCTTGCTTTTCATGTCGTCGTAGAAGGAGAGATCGATATAGACCGTGCTGTCGGCAGGACAGTAGAACGGCCCCATCACCGATTGACCGGTGCCGCATCCGGTGCGGGTTGCGCCACGGTACATCACCAGTTTTGGCTGCTGGTAGGTGCGCCCCATTTTCTCGAAGAGCTGGCTCCAGGTATCTTCCGTGGTCGCGAGGATCACCGACGTAAACCTGGCCGCTTCGTCTTCGTTCGGGCTGATAGAACGCGGAGATTGTTGCTGCTGTTGCAGCGATTGCCCGGTCATCAGACCGGTGAGATCGACGCCGTAGTAGCCCGCCACCAGCACCACGATCAGCAGAACGATACCGCCCTTCCCGCTCGGTAACCGGAAGCCCGGCCCGCCCATGGAAGGCCCGCCGCCGCCACTGCTGCGTCTGTCTTCTACATTGTCACTTTCACGACGCCCTTGCCAGCGCATAACCACCTCGAACTATTCCATTAATAATAGCTATGATCGTAGGCGGTTAACGGCAAGATTACCATAGGAAACAAAGGTAAGACGCCAAAGGAGTTGGACATCCTTTGGCGATTGAGGGGCTTAGTCGAGCTTAACGCCTAAACGATGAGCTACCGCTTCGTAGGCTTCAATCAGGCCACCGAGGCTCTGACGGAAACGGTCTTTGTCCATTTTATCGAGGGTTTCTTTGTCCCACAGGCGGCTGCCGTCCGGCGAAAACTCATCGCCCAGCACCACTTCGCCTTTATACAGACCGAACTCCAGCTTGAAGTCGACCAGGATCAGACCCGCGTCATCAAACAGCTTTTTCAGCACGTCGTTCGCTTTGTAGGTTAGCTCCTGCATACGCGCGAGGTTCTCTTTGCTCACCCAGCCGAAGGTTTCGCAGTAGGATTCGTTGACCATCGGGTCGTGCATGGCATCGTTTTTCAGGAACAGATCGAACAGCGGTGGATTCAGCTCGATACCTTCTTCAATGCCCAGACGCTTCACCAGGGAGCCAGCGGCGCGGTTACGCACGACACACTCAACCGGAACCATATCCAGTTTTTTCACCAGACATTCCGTGTCGGACAGCAACGCTTCCATCTGGGTTGGAATGCCCGCTTCGGCCAGTTTGGTCATAATGAAGTGGTTGAACTTGTTGTTCACCATGCCTTTACGATCGAACTGCTCAATGCGTGCGCCATCCCCTGCTGACGTATCATTGCGGAATTCGAGCACCAACAGATCCGGGTTTTCCGTGCTGTATACGGTTTTCGCTTTGCCACGATACAACTCAGCTTGCTTCTGCATCTTCATTACTCCTGGTGTGATGATTTGTGTTCAAAACTGGGGATATTATGCCACGCACACGTTTGCGTAGCACTAAAATAAAAAGGGCTGGATTAACCAGCCCTCTTTTTTACTTGCTGAATGCAGCCTGGAAGACCGCCACCAGCGCATCGTTCTGCGACTGGGTCAGCGTGTGACCTTTCGGATCGATAAACTGCAAGCTGCTGCGGTTATCGAGGTCACCGACCTGAATTTTATAATCGCCTGCGGCCAGCCCCGGGTCGCGTGCGCCCAGCTCCTGCCATGCGCTATCGGACAGCGGCTTATAGGTTGCCGTCATGCTGCCCGTTGAACGGGTGCTGTCGGAAACTTTCATGCCCACTTTTTCCAGCGTTGCTGGCAGACGTTGCCAGGTCTGGTTAAACGGCGCACGTACAACTAGCATCGGCAGACCGGTATCATCCGCCGCGCTTTGCACGTCGAAGGTCGCACCGTTGCGATTCTGTGCAGCGTTAGCCGCGTCGGTCGCGTTCTTATCCAGACCCGCCGCGATGACGTTCAGCATTTCGGTGCTGTAGCGCTGCATAGAGGACGGATCGGCAACCGGCTTGCCCGCCTGTTCCAGATTCAGCAGCTTAACGGTAACCGCCTGCTGATAGCCCTGAGGCTTAACGGAGACTTGATAACGACCACGGTACTGCTGATCTTCGTCCAGACGATTCCATTCGACCCAGTCGGTGGAGAGGGTCTGGCTGGCGTCATCGCGCTTCGTAATGGTGTAATTTTTCGCCTGGATAACGCTGACGACCTGTGACCACAGCGAGCTGTTGCGCCCACTTTCAACCAGCAGGGAAGCGGTATCACCGGTGAACTGGGTACGGGCCCCGCTCACCAGCGCCAGAGGCTGTGCTGGCGGACGAATATCAAGCGCTTTACCGACCTGACCGCTACCGTTGGTCACGGGAATATTGTAATCGCCATTCTGGATCGGCAGGATCATGCCGGCCGGCGCGTGAAGTTCAGCAAGCGGCGCCGCATCCAGATAGGATTCATCACCGCTCACCTGGCGCTTGTAGCGCGAGTCTGAACTACAGGCAGCGAGCAGCATAATAAGCGAAACACCCGCAACCTTCGCCAGGCGCGACTTCTGTACTGAATAAGCCATCAAATCTCCCTAAACTTTACAGCAAACCGGCATGTTTCAGCGCGCCAGCGACGATGTCACGACCGTGGTCGGTAATCGGTGTCATTGGCAGACGCAACGTATCGGTTGCTACAAGTCCCAATTCCTTACAAGCCCATTTCACTGGGATCGGATTGGGTTCGACAAATAATTTATTGTGCAACGGCATCAGACGTTGATTGATTACGCGAGCTTCGTCGAAATGACCGGCCGCAGCCAGTTTGCACATTTCGGCCATATCACGCGCCGCCACGTTTGAGGTGACGGAAATCACGCCATGACCACCAAGCTGCATGAAGTCCAGCGCAGTCGCATCATCGCCACTGAGCAGGATAAAGTCATCTGAAACCAGCTCTTTGATCTGATGAACGCGACTTAAGTTCCCGGTTGCTTCTTTGATCCCGATAATATTTTTTACTTTCGAGAGGCGACCAACGGTTTCCGGCAGCATATCGCAGCCGGTACGGGACGGCACATTATACAGAATTTGTGGCAAGTCAGTATGTTCAGCGATGGCTTTGAAATGCTGGAACAGACCTTCCTGGGTAGGACGGTTGTAGTAAGGGGTGACCGTCAGACAGCCGACAATGCCGCTGTCGTTAAAACGTTGGGTCAGGCTGATGGCTTCTGCGGTGGCGTTTGCCCCGGTTCCTGCGATGACCGGAATACGCCCGTCGGCCAGCTCCAGGGTCAGCATCACCACGTCGCCGTGCTCTTCGTGGCTCAGCGTTGCGGATTCACCGGTAGTCCCTACCGAAACGATCGCCGAGGTTCCATTGGCGACATGATAATCAATCAGCTTTTTCATGCTGGACCGGCAGACATTACCTTTTTCATCCATCGGTGTAACAAGCGCGACAATACTTCCCGTAAACATGGGCCATCCTCTGTGCGAACAAGAGCCTCAATGTTACGTTTGGAACTGTAATAAAAGCAAGCGACCTGAGGCTCTCAGGCGGTTGTATGCATGTTTTTTTTATGCTTTCCTTAGGAAGACTTAACCACGCAAAGGAAGAACAGGTTTGACAACCTCATCACAACATTACCTGGTTATCACTGCGCTGGGTGCTGACAGGCCGGGTATCGTGAACACCATCACCCGCCACGTGAGCAGCTGCGGCTGCAATATCGAAGACAGCCGCCTGGCTATGCTGGGTGAAGAGTTCACATTTATTATGCTGCTTTCCGGGTCATGGAACGCCATTACGCTCATTGAATCTACCCTTCCGCTTAAAGGCGCGGAGCTGGATTTGCTGATCGTGATGAAACGGACCAACGCTCGCCCGCGTCCGGCGATGCCTGCGAGCGTCTGGGTACAGGTTGAAGTCCCCGATTCACCGCATCTTATCGAACGTTTTACCGCGCTGTTTGACAGCCATGATATGAACATTGCCGAACTGGTTTCGCGCACGCAACCCGCGGACGAGAGCACGCTTCCTACGCTGTTTATTCAGATTACCGCGCACAGCCCTGCCTCGCAGGATGCCTCAAATATCGAGCAAGCGTTTAAAGCCCTCTGTACAGAATTAAACGCGCAGGGCAGTATAAGCGTCGTCGATTATTCTCAGCATGAACAGGATGGAGTTGATTAATGAATCCACTGAAAGCCGGTGACATCGCACCGAAATTTAGCCTGCCGGATCAGGACGGCGAGCAAGTAAATTTAACCGACTTCCAGGGACAGCGTGTTCTGGTTTATTTCTATCCGAAAGCCATGACGCCGGGCTGTACCGTACAGGCCTGCGGTTTACGCGACAACATGGACGAGTTGAAAAAAGCGGGTGTTGAAGTGCTGGGTATCAGCACCGACAAATCAGAGAAGCTGTCACGTTTCGCGGAAAAAGAGCTGCTGAACTTTACGCTGCTTTCCGATGAAGACCATCAGGTCTGCGAGCAGTTTGGCGTCTGGGGCGAGAAGTCCTTTATGGGCAAAACCTACGACGGCATTCACCGCATCAGCTTCCTGATCGACGCCGACGGCAAAATTGAGCATGTGTTTGATGATTTCAAAACCAGCAATCACCACGACGTGGTGTTGAACTGGCTGAAGCAGAGCGCCTGATAAACATCACGCTTCCCCCCTCTCCCCGTGGGAGAGGGTTGGGGTGAGGGCATCAGGCCGTACAAACCCTACTTCTCTTCCACCGCCGGGACATCCGGCCATGCGTGAACAACCGCTTTAATCAGCGTGGCCAGCGGGATCGCAAAGAACACGCCCCAGAATCCCCACAGCCCGCCGAAAATCACCACTGACAGAATAATCACCAGCGGATGCAGGTTAACCGCTTCCGAGAACAGCACCGGCACCAGCAGGTTGCCGTCCAGCCCCTGAATAATCAGATACACCGCGAAGCAGCTCCAGAACTCCGTGCCCAAGCCGAACTGGAACAGCGCGACCCCGATAACAGGAATGGTCACCACAAACGCGCCGATATAGGGGATAAGCACCGACAGCCCCACCAGCACCGCCAGCAGCAGCGAATAGTTCAGCCCGAAGATCAGGAAGCCAATCCAGGTCGCGACCCCCACCACAATCATCTCCAGCACCTTGCCGCGAATGTAGTTGGTGATCTGCTGGTTCATCTCTTCCCACACCTGCCCAGCCAGACCGCGATTGCGCGGCAGGATGCGCCGCACGGCGTTGAGCATCTGCTCTTTGTCTTTGACCAGGAAGAAAACCATTAGCGGCACCAGTACCAGATAGACCGCCAGCGTCAGCAGCCCGACCAGCGAGGCCAGGGAGTATTTCACTACCGAATCGCCCATCGTCATGATGCGGGCGCGCATGTTTTCCGCCATCGCGTCGATAATGCCCGCATCCATCAGCGCCGGATAACGGCGCGGCAGCGTGGCGGCAAAATCGGAGAGCTTGTTTAACATGCCCGGCATGTCGCGGATGAGGTAAATCCCCTGCTGCCAGGCTATTGGCATCACCACGAACGACATCAGCAGCAGAATGCCGACAAACAGCACCAGCACGATGCTGGTCGCCCAGCGTCGTGAGCAGCCGATGTGCTCAAGACGCGCCGTTGGCCACTCCAGCAGATAGGCCAGCACGATAGCCACCAGCAGCGGCGCGAGCAGGCCGCTAAAGAAGAAAAGGATGCCGAATCCGGCAACCAGTATAACCAGCAGCGCTATGGCTTCCGGATCGCTAAAACGACGCCGATACCACTGCATTAACATTTCGAGCATACATCCCTTCCCTGAATCTGACGGCTGTAGAGCAAACGGGAATTGTATCTAACTGTCACAAAAAAGACTTTCGCTTTTTGTATCGCTGTAACGATCCGTAAAAGCCTGATGAATGGGATTTTCTTCATGCGGCAACACGGCTACACTCGCAGAGCAGTCGGGATGAACGATATACGGGTTCGTCGGTCAAATTAGCACATCCAACATACAGGACAGTGGTTATGTTCAGGCAGTTGAGAAAAACACTGGTTGCGACACTTATCGCCGCGCTGACGGTGGGTCAGGTCATGCCTGCTTTTGCTGACTCTTCCGATAACCTGCCGGATATGGGCACCTCAGCAGGAAGCACGCTCTCCATCGGCCAGGAGATGCAGATGGGGGATTACTACGTGCGCCAGCTGCGCGGTAGTGCGCCTCTGATCAACGACCCCCTTCTGGTGCAGTACATTAACGGCCTCGGGATGCGCCTGGTTGCTCACGCCAACTCGGTGAAGACCCCTTTCCACTTCTATTTGATCAATAACGACGAGATTAACGCCTTCGCCTTCTTCGGCGGCAACGTGGTGCTGCACTCGGCGTTATTCCGCTACTCCGATAACGAAAGCCAGCTGGCGTCGGTGATGGCGCACGAAATTTCCCACGTCACCCAGCGCCACCTCGCTCGTGCGATGGAAGACCAAAAGCGCAACGCGCCGCTGACCTGGGTTGGCGCGCTGGGTTCGATTTTACTGGCGATGGCCAGCCCGCAGGCGGGGATGGCGGCGCTGACCGGTACGCTCGCGGGCACGCGTCAGGGGATGATCAGCTTTACCCAGCAGAACGAGCAGGAGGCCGACCGTATCGGCATTCAGGTTTTACAGCGCTCGGGCTTTGATCCGCAGGCGATGCCGACCTTCCTTGAAAAACTGCTCGATCAGGCGCGCTACTCCTCGCGCCCGCCTGAAATTCTGCTGACCCACCCGCTGCCGGAAAGCCGCCTGTCGGACGCGCGTAACCGTGCCAACCAGATGCGTCCGGTGGTGGTGCAGTCGTCGCAGGATTTCTATCTGGCGAAGGTGAGAACGCTCGGGATGTACAATTCCGGGCGGAACCAGCTCACCAGCGATCTGCTGGACGCGCTGGCAAAAGGCAACGTGCGCGAGAAAAATGCCGCGCAGTACGGCCAGGCCCTTCAGGCGATGGAAACCAGCAAATACGATGAGGCGCGCAAATCGCTGCAACCGCTGCTTTCCGCAGAGCCGAACAATCCGTGGTATCTCGACCTGGCTACCGATATCGATCTGGGGCAGAAAAAGGCGAACGATGCCATTAACCGCCTGAAAAATGCCAAAGACCTGCGTAATAACCCGGTGTTGCAGCTTAACCTTGCGAACGCCTACTTGCAGGGCGGCCAGCCGGGCGAAGCGGCCAATATCCTGAACCGCTACACGTTCAATAATAAAGACGATCAAAACGGCTGGGATCTGCTGGCGCAGGCCGAAGCGCAGTTAGGTAACCGCGATCAGGAGCTGGCGGCGCGCGCGGAAGGCTTTGCGCTGGTCGGCCGCCTCGATCAGGCGATCTCTATGCTGAGCAGCGCGAGCGCCCAGGTGAAGCTTGGCAGCCTGCAACAGGCGCGCTACGACGCCCGTATCGATCAGCTGCGCGGATTGCAGCAGCGCTTTAAGCCGTACGAGAAGATGTAATTAAGGAGAGATGTGATGACAGACGCGGTAAAAATCTACCATAACCCTCGCTGCTCGAAGAGCCGCGATACCCTGAGCCTGCTGAAGTCTAACGGCGTCGAGCCGGAGGTGGTGCTCTACCTGGAGACCCCGCCCGATGCGCAGACGATCAAAGCGCTGCTGAAAATGCTGGAAATGGGCAGCGCGCGCGAGCTGATGCGCCAGAAAGAAGATCTGTATAAATCGTTAAATCTGGCTGATTCACACCTGAGCGAAGAGCAGCTGATTCAGGCGATGGTAGACAATCCGAAGCTGATCGAGCGCCCGATTGTAGTGGCGAACGGTAAAGCGCGTATCGGTCGTCCGCCGGAAGATGTGCTGGAAATTTTATAAGCGTGTTGCCCGGTTGCGATGGCTTACCGGGCACAATCAGAGCTTCAGAATATCTTTCACAAACGGAATGGTCAGCTTGCGCTGTGCGGTGATGGAGGCGCGATCGAGCTGATCGAGCGTATCGAAGAGGGTGCGCATTTCCCTGTCCAGACGCTTGAGCAAAAAGCGACCCACGTCTTCCGGCAGTTCAAACCCGCGAAGTCTTGCCCGCAGCTGTAGCGCCTGAAGCTTGTCTTCATCCGACAGCGGTTGCAGCTTGTAAATTTGCCCCCAGTCCAGACGCGACGCCAGATCCGGCAGACCCAGGTTGAGCTGGCGCGGCGGACGATCGCCGGTGATCAGCAACCGGGTTTTCCCCGATTCCAGAATGCGGTTGTAGAGATTGAACATCGCCATTTCCCACGGCTCATCTCCCGCGACGCATTCGATATTATCGATGCAGACCAGCGAGAGCTGTTCCATGCCGTCGAGCACTTCCGGTACAAACCAGGTGCGTTTATCCAGCGGCACATAGCCTACCGCGTCACCGCGCGCCGAGAGTTCTGCGCAGGCGGCGTGCAGCAGATGGCTGCGTCCCGCGCCTTCGCGTGACCAGATATAAATGTATCCGCTGTGATCCTGGCGCAGCACGTTTTGCAGTGCAGCCAGTAAAGAGGGGTTATCACCCGGCCAGAAACTCGCGAAAGTTTCGTCGTCAGGTAGATAAAGTGGCAGAGAGAGCTGTGCCGGTCCGTTCAGAAATACCTCAACCAGATCTTACGTAAAATCGGAACGGAGTTTAACACGGAACCTGCGAGGTGAGAACCGGGTGGATCGTCCACCCGGTTTGTCGATCAATGTGGCGTTTTGTCGCTCTCTTCTGCGTCCAGCACTACCTCTTCCGGGCGCAGAACGGAGATCAGCTTGAAGATCAGGCTCAGGCCCACGCCAACGATGGTCGCCAGCGCCATGCCCTTCAGCTCTGCGGCACCGATGTGAACTTTTGCGCCGCTCACGCCGATGATCAGGATAACCGAGGTCAGGATCAGGTTTTGCGCTTTGCTGTAATCCACTTTGGATTCAATCAGCACGCGAATACCGGACGCGCCGATCACCCCGTACAGCAGCAGGGAAACGCCGCCCATCACCGGCACCGGGATAATCTGGATAGCCGCCGCCAGTTTGCCCACGCAGGAGAGCAGAATGGCGATGATCGCCGCGCCGCCGATAACCCAGGTGCTGTAGACGCGGGTGATGGCCATTACGCCGATGTTCTCACCATAGGTGGTGTTTGGCGTGGAGCCGAAGAAACCGGAGATAATCGTCGACAGGCCGTTAGCAAACATGGAGCGGTGCAGGCCCGGGTCGCGGATCAGATCGCGCTTCACGATGTTCGCCGTCACCACCAGGTGACCGACGTGCTCGGCAATCACCACCAGCGCGGCAGGCAGAATCGTGAAAATAGCGAACCATTCAAAGCGCGGGGTGTAGAAGGTTGGCAGCGCGAACCAGTGCGCCTGCGCGATTGGGGTGGTATCCACAACGCCCATCGCGAAGGAGAGCGCATAGCCCGCCAGCACGCCGATCAGGATCGGGATAATCGCCATAAAGCCGCGGAACAGCACCGAGCCAAACACCGTTACGCCCAGCGTCACCAGCGAGATGATAATGGTTTTGGAATCCGCTGATTGCCCGTCAGCAGGCAGCAGACCGGCCATGTTCGCCGCCACGCCCGCCAGCTCAAGACCGATGACGGCAACGATTGCGCCCATCGCCGCAGGCGGGAACATCACGTCCAGCCAGCCCGTCCCCGCTTTCTTCACGATGAAAGAGACCAGGCAGAACAGCACGCCGCACATGATAAAGCCGCCCAGCGCCACTTCGTATCCTAACGGCAGCAGCAGCAGTACCGGCGAGATAAAGGCAAAGCTTGAACCCAGATAGGCCGGGATTTTGCCCTTACAGATAAAGAGATACAGCAGCGTACCGACGCCGTTAAACAGCAGCACGGTAGCCGGGTTAATGTGAAACAGGATTGGCACCAGCACGGTTGCGCCAAACATGGCGAACAGGTGCTGCAAACTAAGCGGGATTGTCTGTAAAAGCGGCGGTCTTTCACTCACCCCGATAGCACGGCGCGTCATAGTGTTTTCCTTTAAGTTGGGGGTTGGTTGTGTTTTTATTCAAAAAAAAGCCGACTATCAAAGTCGGCTCTTTTATCGTTATTCGATTATTTAGTACCAAAAATCTTATCGCCGGCATCGCCCAGCCCCGGGATGATGTACCCGTGCTCGTTCAGCCCCTGGTCGATAGATGCGGTATAGAGTTCTACATCCGGGTGCGCTTTTTCCAGCGCGGCGATCCCTTCAGGCGCAGCCACCAGAACCAGTACTTTAATGCTGCTGCATCCCGCTTTTTTCAGCAGGTCGATGGTGGCGATCATTGAACCGCCGGTCGCGAGCATCGGGTCAACCACCAGCGCCATACGCTCGTCGATGTTAGAGACCAGCTTCTGGAAGTACGGCACCGGCTCCAGCGTTTCTTCATTACGGTAGATACCCACCACGCTGATACGCGCGCTCGGTACGTGCTCCAGCACGCCTTCCATCATGCCCAGACCCGCGCGCAGGATTGGCACAACGGTAATTTTTTTACCTTTGATCTGCTCAACCTGTACCGGGCCGTTCCAGCCTTCGATGGTGACTTTTTCAGTTTCCAGATCGGAGGTCGCTTCGTAGGTCAGCAGGCTGCCAACTTCAGAAGCCAGTTCGCGAAAACGCTTCGTGCTGATGTCATGCTCACGCATCAGGCCCAGCTTGTGTTTAACGAGTGGGTGTTTCACTTCAACAATCTTCATTTTCTTTCTCCTCTGAGGCGGCAACCGCAAAAAAATCGCGGGATTATACCGCTTTTTTCGGATTAGGCCATACCCATCTTGCTTGACTACGATCAATCAAAATGGTTTAGAGGTAAAAAAACCGGAGGCTGGCTCCGGCTTTGGTGCGGCGTTTTGCCCGGTGGCGCTGCGCTTACACGGGCCTACGGACAGTGTAGGTCGGGTAAGCGCAGCGCCACCCGACAATTACAGGTTATCGCCGTTGCTCGCAATCACCTGCTTATACCAGTCAAACGACTTCTTCTTGCTGCGCGCCAGCGTGCCGTTGCCCTCGTTGTCTTTATCCACAAAGATAAAGCCGTAGCGTTTTTTCATTTCGCCGGTTCCGGCGGAGACCAAATCGATACAGCCCCAGGGGGTGTAGCCCATCAGATCCACGCCATCTTCCACCACCGCTTTTTTCATTTCGCGGATGTGGGCGGAGAGATAATCAATGCGGTACTGGTCGTTCACCGTGCCATCGCTCTCCTGCACGTCGATGGCACCAAAGCCGTTTTCCACGATAAACAGCGGCAGCTGGTAGTGATCCCAGAACCAGTTCAGGGAGTAGCGCAGCCCCACCGGGTCAATCTGCCAGCCCCAGTCGGATTTCTGCACGTAAGGGTTAGTGACCAGGCTCTTGCTCTCGTCGTAGTCCAGCGTCGGGTTGTCCGCCGTCGCTTTGGTGGCGAAGGACATGTAATAGCTGAAACCGATGTAATCGACGCAGCCCTGGCTCAGCGCAATTTTATCTTCTTCGGTGATATCCAGCTCAAAACCGCGGCGCTCAAAGTAGTTAAGCAGATGCTGCGGATATTTGCCGCGCACGTGAACGTCGGTAAACCAGTAGCGGCGATGCATGGCGTTCATCGCCATCATCATATCGTCCGGCGCGCAGGTCAGCGGATAGATTGGGCACATGGCGATCATGCAGCCGATGCGCAGGGACGGGTTAATTTCGCGCCCGGCCTTCACCGCCAGCGCGCTTGCCACCAGCTCGTAGTGCGCCGCCTGGAACATCACCGGCTCGCGATCTTCGCCCGGTTCATACTTCAGCCCGGAGTTGGTGAACGGCGCGAAATCTTCGTGGAAGTTGGCCTGGTTGTTGATCTCGTTAAAGGTCATCCAGTACTTCACTTTATGCTGGTAGCGTTTGAACACCACCTCGGCGAAACGCACGAAAAAGTCGATCAGCTTGCGGTTGCGCCAGCCGCCGTATTCGGTCACCAGATGGAACGGCATCTCGAAGTGGGAGAGCGTAATAACCGGCTCAATCCCGTGCTTCAGGCACTCGTCGAACAGATCGTCGTAGAACTTCAGGCCAGCCTCGTTGGGCTCCTGCTCGTCCCCGTTCGGGAAAATGCGCGTCCAGGCAATAGAGGTGCGGAAGCATTTAAAGCCCATCTCGGCAAACAGGCGGATGTCTTCTTTATAGCGATGGTAAAAGTCGATGGCGTCGTGGTTCGGGTAGTTTTTACCGGGCAGCACGCCGTTGGTGATTTCACGCGGAACGCCGTGCGCGCCGGCGGTCATCACGTCGGCGACGCTCACCCCTTTACCGCCCTCTTTCCAGCCGCCTTCCAGCTGATGCGCGGCTACCGCACCGCCCCACAGAAAACCTTCTTTGAATCCTGACATACTCTTTCCCTCATTCAATGTTGCTGATTGCTGACGGATACTGCTGTCTGAAATGGTAAACCGCGCCTATCAGTCCAGCGCTGTTGCCGTGGCTTGCGGCATCGGCAATATCGGCAATGCCAAACCACGCAAGATGGCTGCGAAGCAGATCCATAAATCCCGGACGCTCGGCAATGCCGCCGCCGATTAAAATGGTTTCGGGATCGAAGATATTCGCAAGGTTGTATAGCCCTGACGCAATGCCGTTAAGAAAATCGTCGACCAGGCGGTGGCATACGGCATCGCCCGCGTCGTAGCCGTCAAAAATGGCCTCGCCGGTGACCGCCTCAAGCGTCAGTCCGTGGTAATCGGCATATCGCTTGCGAAGCGTGCGCAGCGTGCAGTTTTCATTCATGGAGTGGCTTGCCACCCGGCGAGAGTCGGCCCGCCCGGTGAGCATGTAGCCAAATTCCCCGGCACGAAAACGCGCGCCGTGAACCAGCTGGCCGTTACAGAAGATGGCGCCGCCGATTCCGGTGCCGATGGTCAGCACCAGAAAATTATCCCGGCCTGCCGCTTTGCCCTGCCAGCGCTCGGCGAGCAGCACGCAGTTGGCGTCGTTTTCTACGGTGACCGGTAGCCCCGTCCGGTCAGCAAGCCACTCCTGCATCGCGAAGTTATCGAAGCGGCGAATAGCGCCGCCCATCTCTATAAAGCCGGTATGGGGATTAACGTAGCCCGGCGCGCTGATGGCGATGCCCTGGGCCTCCGGGTGACGCGCCACCCAGCTGAGGATTGCTGAAAGAATGGCATCGCCGTCGCTATCATTAATGGCGGCTTTACCCGTGTGCAGTAGCTCGCCCTGCGTGGTTGCAATGCCCATTTTTAACGCGGTGCCACCAATGTCGAATGCGGCGATTTTCATCTTTGTCATCCCTCCCGAATGAACTGAAACCGGTTTCAGTTGCATGATGTGCATTCGCTAAATCGCTTGCAAGCGAATCACCGAAACCGGTTTCATTTTCGTGAACGGAGTCAAGTTTGCGCGGCGTAACAAGGATTTCGAAAAAAAAATCGTCGCGCCGAGAATAGGCTCGCAAACGTTTGCCTGGACTGTTAGAATTGCGCCGATTTTTCTTACTAGCTATGCAATCGCGTGGGGACTTGAGCCGTGACCAACAAAACTTCTCTCAGCTACAAAGATGCCGGTGTTGATATTGACGCAGGTAATGCGCTGGTTGACCGAATCAAAGGTGTGGTGAAAAAAACCCGCCGCCCTGAAGTGATGGGTGGCCTGGGTGGATTCGGCGCACTGTGCGCGCTGCCGCAAAAATATCGTGAACCTGTGCTGGTCTCGGGGACTGACGGTGTAGGGACTAAACTGCGCCTGGCGATGGGTCTTAAGCGTCACGACACGATCGGTATCGATCTGGTGGCGATGTGTGTGAACGACCTGGTGGTACAGGGCGCCGAGCCGCTGTTCTTCCTCGACTACTACGCGACCGGCAAGCTGGACGTGGACACCGCGTCAAGCGTGATTAGCGGCATCGCCGAAGGCTGTCTGCAATCAGGCTGCGCGCTGGTCGGGGGGGAAACCGCCGAAATGCCGGGCATGTATCACGGTGAAGATTATGACGTCGCAGGCTTCTGCGTCGGCGTGGTAGAAAAATCAGAAATTATCGACGGCAGCAAAGTGGCTGACGGCGATGTGCTGGTTGCGCTGGCCTCCAGCGGCCCGCACTCCAACGGCTATTCGCTGGTGCGTAAAATCCTGGAAGTAAGCGGCTGCGATCCGCTGACCACCGAGCTTGACGGTAAACCGCTGGCGGACCACCTGCTCGCCCCAACCCGCATCTACGTGAAAAACGTCCTTGAGCTGATCGCGAACGTTGACGTTCACGCCATTGCCCACCTCACCGGCGGCGGCTTCTGGGAAAACATTCCGCGCGTGCTGCCGGACAACACCCAGGCGGTGATCGACGAATCTTCCTGGCAGTGGCCGTCCGTGTTCAACTGGCTGCAAACGGCGGGCAACGTCAGCGACCACGAGATGTATCGCACCTTTAACTGCGGCGTCGGCATGGTGATCGCCCTGCCGGCCAGCGAAGCGGATAAAGCTATTGCGCTGATGAATGAGAAAGGTGAAAACGCGTGGAAAATCGGTACGATTAAAGCCTCCGATTCCGAACAGCGTGTGGTCATTGAATGAAAAACATCGTGGTGCTCATTTCCGGCAACGGAAGCAATTTGCAGGCGGTCATAGACGCCTGCGAACAGAAAAAAATTAATGGCACCATTCGGGCAGTATTCAGCAACAAGGCCGATGCGTTCGGCCTTGAGCGTGCGCGGGAAGCGAATATTCCCGCGCACGCGCTGGAGGCCAGCCAGTTCGCGGGCCGCGAGGCGTTTGACCGCGAACTGATGCACGAGATAGACGCCTATGCCCCCGACGTGGTGGTGCTGGCGGGATACATGCGTATTCTCAGCCCGGCGTTTGTCTCTCACTACGCGGGCCGCCTGCTGAATATCCACCCCTCCCTGCTGCCGAAATACCCCGGCCTGCACACCCACCGTCAGGCGCTGGAGAACGGCGACGACGAGCACGGCACCTCGGTGCATTTCGTCACCGACGAGCTGGACGGCGGCCCCGTGATTTTACAGGCGAAAGTGCCTGTGTTTGCGGGCGACAGCGAAGAGGAGGTGACCGGGCGCGTTCAGGCGCAGGAACACGCGATCTATCCGCTGGTCGTCAGCTGGTTTGTTGACGGACGTCTTGAGATGCGCGACGGCGCGGCCTGGCTGGACGGCGTTAAGCTTCCTGCGCAAGGACATGCGGCAGACGAGTAGCCTGTGGCGTCGGGTGGCGCTGCGCTTACCCGACCTACAACATCCCTCCCCTTCCCCAACTTTCCAAAAATCCTCAAGAAAAAAATAACTGTCATAGTTTTCTGGCACTGTTGGACATATCGTGGAAATGCTCGCCATAATAAGGACGAGAAGGATTACCACGTCCTGTGATTGAACTGGAGTGTGAGCTGTAATGGGTCAGGAAAAGTTATACATCGAGAAAGAGCTAAGCTGGTTAGCGTTCAACGAACGTGTCCTTCAGGAAGCGGCGGATAAAACAAACCCGCTGATTGAGCGTATGCGTTTTTTGGGTATTTATTCCAATAACCTTGATGAATTCTATAAGGTTCGCTTCGCCGAGCTGAAGCGCAGGATCATCATCAGCGAAGAGCAGGGTTTGAACTCCCACTCGCGGCATCTGCTGGGCAAAATCCAGTCCCGCGTGATGAAAGCCGATCAGGAGTTCGATGGCCTTTATAACGAGCTGCTGCTTGAAATGGCGCGCAACCAAATCTTCCTGATCAACGAACGCCAGCTTTCCGTGAACCAGCAAACCTGGCTGCGTCACTACTTCAAACATTACCTGCGCCAGCACATCACCCCGATCCTGATTAACCGCGAAACGGACCTGGTGCAGTTCCTGAAAGACGATTACACCTATCTGGCGGTAGAGATTATTCGCGGCGAGGCGATTAGCTACGCGCTGCTGGAGATCCCGTCCGATAAGGTTCCGCGCTTTGTGAACCTGCCGCCGGAAACCCCGCGCCGCCGCAAGCCGATGATCCTGCTCGACAACATCCTGCGCTACTGCCTGGACGATATCTTCAAGGGCTTCTTCGACTACGACGCCCTCAACGCCTATTCCATGAAAATGACCCGTGATGCCGAGTACGATCTGGTGCACGAGATGGAATCGAGCCTGATGGAGCTGATGTCCTCCAGCCTGAAGCAGCGCCTGACGGCGGAGCCGGTGCGCTTTGTGTATCAGCGCGACATGCCGGATGCCATGGTGGAGATGCTGCGTGAAAAGCTGACCATCTCCCGCTACGACTCCATTATCCCCGGCGGTCGTTACCACAACTTTAAAGACTTTATCGGCTTCCCGAACGTCGGCAAAGCGAACCTGGTCAACAAGCCGCTGCCGCGCCTGCGCCATATCTGGTTCGATAAGTTCCGCAACGGCTTTGACGCCATTCGCGAGCGCGACGTTCTGCTCTACTATCCGTACCACACCTTTGAACACGTGCTGGAGCTGCTGCGCCAGGCATCGTTTGACCCTAACGTGCTGGCTATCAAGATCAACATCTACCGCGTGGCAAAAGATTCGCGCATCATCGACGCGATGATCCACGCCGCGCACAACGGTAAGAAAGTGACCGTGGTGGTTGAGCTTCAGGCGCGTTTCGACGAAGAGGCAAACATCCACTGGGCACGACGCCTGACCGAAGCGGGCGTTCACGTCATCTTCTCCGCGCCGGGCCTGAAAATTCACGCCAAGCTGTTCCTCATCTCGCGTAAAGAGGGCGAAGACGTGGTGCGTTATGCCCACATCGGCACCGGTAACTTTAACGAGAAAACGGCGCGTATTTATACCGACTACTCGCTGCTGACCGCCGACGCGCGCATCACCAACGAAGTGCGCCGGGTGTTTAACTTTATAGAGAACCCGTACCGCCCGGTGAGCTTCGATTATCTGCTGGTGTCACCGCAGAACTCGCGCCGCCTGCTTTACCAGATGATCGACAAAGAGATCGCCAACGCGCAGCAGGGGCTCTCTTCCGGCATCACGCTGAAGCTTAACAACCTGGTCGATAAAGGGCTGGTGGATCGTCTGTATGCCGCCTCCAGCTCCGGCGTGCCGGTCAATCTGCTGATCCGCGGTATGTGCTCGCTCATTCCGGAACTGGAAGGGATTAGCGACAATATTCGCGTGATCAGCATCGTTGACCGCTATCTGGAACACGACCGGGTCTATATTTTCGATAATGCAGGAGATAAGCAGGTTTATCTCTCCTCGGCGGACTGGATGACGCGTAATATTGACTACCGCATTGAAGTGGCGACGCCGCTGCTCGATCCGCGTCTTAAGCAGCAGATCCTCGACATTATCGAGCTTTTGTTTAGCGATACGGTGAAAGCCCGCCATATCGACAAAGAACTCAGTAACCGCTACGTGTCGCGCGGCAATCGTCGTAAAGTGCGCTCACAGCTGGCGATTTACGACTATATAAAATCACTCGAGCAACCTGATTAACCTATGCCAATAAACGATATGACCCCACGACCGCAGGAGTTTGCCGCGGTCGACCTTGGCTCTAACAGTTTCCACATGGTCATCGCCCGTGAGGTGGATGGCGCGATGCAGATCATCGGTCGTCTGAAGCAGCGTGTGCATCTGGCCGACGGTCTTGACGAAAACAGTATGCTCAGCGAAGAGGCGATGGAGCGCGGCTTAAACTGCCTGTCGCTGTTCGCGGAGCGCCTGCAAGGGTTTTCGCCGTCCAGCGTCTGCATCGTGGGTACCCATACGCTGCGCCAGGCGCTCAACGCGCCGGAGTTTCTCAAGCGCGCCGAGAAAGTGATCCCCTACCCGATTGAGATAATCTCGGGTAACGAGGAAGCGCGTCTGATTTTTATGGGCGTGGAGCACACCCAGCCGGAAAAAGGCCGCAAGCTGGTTATCGATATCGGCGGCGGCTCTACGGAGCTGGTGATTGGTGAAGACTTTGAGCCGCGTCTGGTTGAGAGCCGCAGAATGGGCTGCGTCAGCTTTGCGCAGATCTATTTCCCCGGCGGTGCGATCACCCGCGAGAACTTCCAGCGCGCCCGCATGGCCGCCACGCAAAAGCTGGAAACTCTCGCCTGGCAGTATCGTATTCAGGGCTGGAACGTGGCGCTGGGCGCTTCGGGCACCATTAAAGCGGCGCATGAAGTGCTGCTGGCGATGGGCGAAAAAGACGGTTTTATCACCCCCGAGCGTCTGACGATGCTCATGGAAGAGGTAATCAAACATAAAAGCTTTGATGCGCTAAGCCTGCCGGGCCTGTCGGACGAACGCAAGGCGGTGTTTGTGCCGGGTCTGGCTATCCTGTGCGGCGTGTTTGATGCGCTGGCGATCAAGGAGCTGCGTCTGTCCGACGGTGCGCTGCGTGAAGGCGTGCTGTATGAGATGGAGGGCCGCTTCCGCCATCAGGATATCCGCAGCCGCACGGCGCAAAGTCTGGCGAACCAGTACAACATCGACCGCGAGCAGGCCAAGCGGGTGCTGGATACCACCACGCAAATGTACGATCAGTGGCATGAGCAGAACCCTAAGCTCGGCCATCCGCAGCTGGAGGCGCTGCTGAAGTGGGCGGCTCTGCTGCACGAAGTGGGTCTGAACATCAACCACAGCGGGATGCATCGCCACTCGGCCTATATTCTGCAAAACAGCGATCTGCCGGGCTTTAACCAGGAGCAGCAGGCGATGATGGCGACGCTGGTTCGCTACCACCGCAAGGCCATTAAGCTCGACGACATGCCGCGCTTTACGCTGTTTAAGAAGAAGCAGTTCCTGCCGCTGATCCAGCTGCTGCGTCTGGGCGTGCTGCTGAACAACCAGCGCCAGGCGACCACCACGCCGCCAACGCTGAAGCTGACCACCGACGATCACCACTGGACGCTGAGCTTCCCGCACGACTGGTTTAGCCAGAACGCGCTGGTCCTGCTGGACCTGGAAAAAGAGCAGCAGTACTGGGAAGCGGTGACCGGCTGGATGCTGAAAATTGAAGAAGAGAGTTCACCCGACGCCGACGTAGCGGCGTAAGGCTCAGGCGTCCTCGTGCGACGCCTCGGCTTCCAGCAGCGACTCCAGCGCCACCGGCCTGCCAATCAGATAACCCTGCACATAATCGATACCTAGCGCGTGTACCGCGCTTCGTATCTCTTCGTTTTCAACGTATTCCGCCACCACCAGCATTTTCTTCATGCGTGCCAGATGGCAGATGGAGGCGACAATCTGATAGTCCAGGCTGTTGCTGACGATATTGCGGATAAAGCTGCCGTCGATTTTGAGAATGTCGGCATCCACGCTTTTCAGACGCGCATAGCTCGCATAGCCCGTCCCGAAATCGTCAATTGCTATCCGCACGCCCAACTGCTGCAACTGTCGGAGCGTCTGCGCCGCCGCGTGGGAATTGCCAAAGCTGCTGCTTTCGGTGATTTCAAACACAATCTGCCAGGGCTCTACGCTGTACTTCGTCAGCAGGCGGTTGACCTCCAGCGGCAGCTGCGTCCGGCACACGGTTGACGGCGCGAGGTTAATCGCAAAACGCTGGGCCGGAAGCCGGTCGCGGTTATCCGCCAGGAAGCGCAGCGTGCGCTCCAGCACCCACAGATCCACCCGTGACGACAGGCCGAACTCCTGCGCTACCGGCAGGAAGACGTCGGGCGAAATCAGATCGCCGTTCTCATCCGGCATTCGCAGCAACACTTCATGGTAATGGTCGCCCCGCAGCCCGCGCACCGGCTGCACCATCAGGGTGAACGCATCCTGCTCGAGCGCCCGTTGCAGACGGTTCATCATCGCCACTTTATCTTTCAGATTACGCTGCAAATGCAAAGCACCGCGCTGCTGGAGATTTTCCGGGTGGTTGGTGGAGAGCGACAGATCGGCAATTACGCCCAGCTCGCCCAGCACCAGATAGAGGTGGTTAACCGGCGAGCGCACAAAGCAATAGCTCACGCCCACCTGCGGCTGGAGCGGCATGCCGTCCCAGATAAAGCGGAACTGCTTGATGTGCTCATCCAGCGTGTCGATGCGCATCTGGTACGACTCGGTGTTCAGGCGCACGGCCAGGTCGCATCCGGTCAGGTGATAGACCTGCTCATTAGGCTGAAGCGTACCGTTGATCCACGCTGCCAGCTTTTGCTTATACTGGATACGCAGCAGCACGCCATAGTTACGGCCCAGCACTTCCAGTTCAGGGATTCGCAGCAAGCAGAGCGCCGACCAGGGTGATTTTGCCAGCTCGCGGGCTAAGGCGCGCAGGTTCGGCATATGCATCACCGGGTCGAGAAACGCCAGCCTGCGGGCGCGGATATTGACCGCCCGCTGACGCGTCGCCAGCATCGACATGTAAATCACCACAAACGAGAAGACCAGATAGCTGGACGAGGTGATAGCAAGCTGTACGTCATAGCCCGACTGATGCGGGATATAGCGGTAAAAGTAATGAATCGACACCAGCAGCACCGGTGTCCAGATAATCGACATCAGCTTGTAGCCAAAACGCATGGCGGCCCACAGCATCACCGGCATCAGCAGCGACAGCGTGTAGTTGGTGCTGAATATCGAACTATTTTCATTCATCGGGAGTAACAGCAGCGTGAGCAAACTGCTCATGACAAGCGCCCAAATCAGAAATTCGGTAAGGCTTACCTTCCTGTCTATCTGGCCGCGGATCTGTGAAATCAGGCTTTTAAGGTAGAACGGGTTGCGGATAAGACGGATCAGTAGATAGCTCATCGGTACGCCCGTCAGCCCGCTGACCAGCAGCGCCTGATAGTTAATGAGCGTGCGGATATTTATCGGGTTCAGGCCGGCAAGGCTTTGACGGCTCTCGTAGATGCCCAGATAGGCCGCAAACTGAAACAACACCAGGAACAGGGTTGCCGGACAGACGACCTGCCAGAAGATGCGCTGCGCCATTAAGCGCGCGTCGCCATAGGCCACCATGTTGCGCTGCGGGCTAAAGACGCGGTATCCGCCCCAGCTCAGCACAACTGGAACAATAAAATGCAGGATGCTCGCCGCGGCTTCAAATAGCCCAACCGACGAGTAATAGCGAAAGAAAACCGCCAGAACAATGCCCGGCAAGGCTGCAAAACCATAAAAGAGCATCATGGCAAGCAGGAAAAAGAGAGGCACATAATAGAGAACGACAGGCCCGTCGCCCAGTTGCGTATAGGTATTCACCCCGCTGAGCAGCGGCAGCAAAATAAGAGGCAAAATGAGCGGTAACGCCCACCAGCGGTCTTTATTATTTTTAAGGAAATAGACGATGTTCATAGATGCCCGTTTAAAACCCCACGCGTTCCAGTGGGTAAAAGAAGACAGGCATCCAACCTGACGTACATGCCCGTGCGGTAAACCTATGTGCGAGCATAATGGAGCAAGGATTTTAAATAGCGTCACCGATAATTTTTTGACTTAAATCAAACTATTTCCGGTGAAATTCATTTTCGGACATCTATCCAGGATATTTTTATTCTTATTATCAATATGGTAAATGCATGATTTCTATTCAATAACATTGATTAATGTAAACATTGACGGATTTTTACATCCGGCCGAATTGACCCCCTCCTCCCGCTGTGCCTTAATGTGCAAATCGCCCGCACGGGTATACCCAGGAAAAACACAGTGAGTCAGGCCACGCGTATGCACAAACGACATCGGTTTAACACTCGGATGACCCGCATCATACTGCTGATTAGTTTTCTCTTTTTCTTTGGCCGCTTTGTTTATTCTTCCATTGGTGCCTGGTATCACCATCAGGACAAGATGCAATCTCAGCAATCCAGTCTGTCTGTTGAAACATCCGCACAATAGCGGCGATCCCTCGGCTCAGGATCTTATCCTGGCGCATCACGACCGCCAGCTGGCGCTGTAAATACGGCGTAAGCGACTGCACGCGTAACCCTTCGCGATCGGCTTCCATCGCCACCGCCATGCGCGGAACAATGCTGTAGCCCAGGCCGGCACGCACCATACGTTTAATAGCCTCAATGCTGCCAAGCTGCATCACCGGGGTTATCGCCAATCCGCTGGCCTCAAACCAGCCGTCGATCAGCGCCCGCGTGCCGCTTCCCGACTCGAACGCAATCAGCGGGCGATGCTGCAACCCCTCCGGCGTGAGCGGCTCTGACGATTCGAGAGTGTCTGCGTCAATAAACACGAACTCTTCGGTCATCACCGGCATGACGTCAAGCGAACGCCCGCCCGCCGGTAACGTCACCAGCCCCATATCCAGACGGTTTTCCTCAATGGCCCGCACCACGTCGAGCGTGTTTCCGGTCGTCACACCCACGCGTAACAGCGGGTAATCGCTGCGCAGCCGCTGTAGAAGCGAGGGCAAAAGATGGATGCAGGCGGTCGCCCCGGTGCCGAGCGTGACCGTGCCGCTCACCTCGCCATTCAACTCGCTGACCGAACGCACCGCCTCCTGCACCGTCTGTTCGATGCGCTCCGTATGGGTGAGCAGCATCAGCCCGGCCTGGGTTGCCTTAATGCCGCGCCCGGTGCGCTCGATGAGGCGCGTCTGGAGGAACTGCTCCAGCTGACGGATTTGCAGGCTCACGGCGGGCTGAGAAATCCCCAGCGCATCCGCCGCCGCGGAAAAGCTGCCGCGCTGAACCACCAGACGAAACGTTGCCAGCTGGGCCAGATTTAACGTCATCATTCAAAGTTTCTCTTATACAGGTCATAAGGTTACGCGCCTGCCTGCACAATAGCGCGCCCGTTATGCTGAGGACAACTGCATTAACGGAATGAAAAACAATGGAAACACCTGCCCTGCCCCGCCGCCTAGCTCTGACCGCAGGCTGTAATCAGCTTATCAACTGGGGGATTTCGTTTTACATGCCGGGAACGTTCGCCACGGCAATCGCTGCCGACAGAGGTTGGTCCTCCCCGCAGATCTACCTGGGACTGACGCTTGCCATGCTGATGATGGCGATGGTTTCCCCCTTTGTCGCCCGGCTGCTGGCGAGTTTTGGCGGGCGGCGGGTGGTAATGAGCGGCACGCTGCTGATTGCCGCAGGCTGCGCGGGGATGGCGCTTATTGACTCGCTTAGCGGCTGGTACGGATGTTGGCTGCTGGCGGGTATCGGGATGCGGCTCTCCCTGTATGACGCGCTGTTTGCCTCGCTGGTGAATCTTTATGGACAACAGGCGCGGCGCACGATTTCCCGCGTCACGCTGGCGGGCGGTCTGGCCTCAGCGGTGTTTTGGCCGCTGGGGAATGCGCTGCTCGGTATTATGCGCTGGCAGAATGCGCTGTTGATCTACGCTCTTTTTGGCCTGCTGAGCGCGGCGCTGATTTACCCGCTCTCCTCGCAGCGGATTTCATTGATGGCAAAAACGCCAGCCCGGATATCCAGATACGAACGGCGCAGCGGCTGGCTGTACGCCGCCTTTATCGCCCTGATCGCCTTTGTCTCTAACGGCACTTCCACGCACCTGCCGGAATTTATTGCCAGCGCCGGGCTGCCGGTGGCGGCGGGAATGCTGTGGGGAATCGGCCAGACCGGGGCGCGTTCGATGGAGGTGCTCGCGGGCGCGCGGCTGACCCCGCTCAGGCTGACGATCTTTACCGCTCTCGCAATGCCGCTCTGTTTTCTGCTCGGGCTAAGCGGATCGCAGTTTGCGTGGTGCGCCGCCGGGTTTGTGCTGGGGTTTGGCGCCATCAACGGGCTGGTAACTATCGTCAAAGCCACGCTGCCGCTGGAGCTGTTCAGTACGGAAAGCTACGCCAGCCGCACCGGCTGGTTGTTAATTCCGGGCCAGCTGACGGCGGCGGCATCGCCCTTTGCCTGTGCCTGGCTGAATAAAACGCTGGGAATAACAGACGCGATGTGGGTGTCGCTGTGGCTGACGCTGGTGATTGCCGGGCTGGCGATGGGGCTGGTGTGCCACCCGCGGGCGCGGTACGAAAAGCCGGGCGGGACTGTCGTGAGTAGCGTGAAGTGATAAAAAAACCCTCTGTCGAAACAGAGGGTTTTTATTTACTGACTACGGGAGGGAATTATTCCCACTCAATCGTTGCCGGTGGCTTACCGCTGATGTCATACACCACCCGGGAAATGCCGTTCACTTCGTTGATGATGCGGTTAGACACGCGGCCTAAGAAGTCATACGGCAGATGCGCCCAGTGCGCAGTCATGAAGTCGATGGTTTCAACCGCACGCAGGGAGACAACCCAGTCGTATTTACGGCCATCACCCATTACGCCAACGGAGCGCACAGGCAGGAACACGGTGAACGCCTGGCTCACTTTGTTGTACAGGTCGGCTTTGTGCAGCTCTTCGATGAAGATCGCGTCCGCACGACGCAGCAGGTCGCAGTACTCTTTCTTCACTTCGCCCAGTACGCGCACGCCCAGACCTGGCCCCGGGAACGGGTGACGGTAGAGCATGTCGTACGGCAGACCTAGTTCCAGACCGATCTTACGCACTTCGTCTTTGAACAGCTCGCGCAGCGGTTCAACCAGGCCCATCTTCATCTCTTTCGGCAGGCCGCCCACGTTGTGGTGAGATTTGATGACGTGCGCTTTACCGGTTGCGGATGCCGCCGATTCGATCACGTCAGGGTAGATAGTGCCCTGCGCCAGCCACTTCACGTCTTCCAGCTTCAGCGCTTCTTCGTCGAACACTTCAACGAACACGCGGCCGATGATTTTACGTTTTGCTTCCGGATCGTTTTCGCCTTTCAGCGCGTCGAGGAAGCGCTGTTCGCCTTCCACGTGAACGATATTCAGACCGAAGTGATCACCAAACATGTCCATCACCTGCTGGGCTTCGTTCAGACGCAGCAGGCCGTTGTCCACGAATACGCAGGTCAGATTTTTGCCGATAGCGCGGTGCAGCAGCATCGCGGTCACGGAGGAGTCCACGCCGCCGGACAGGCCGAGGATCACTTTGTCATCGCCAACCTGCTGACGGATGCGCTCAACGGCGTCGTCGATGATTTTTGCTGGCGTCCACAGGGCTTCACACTGGCAGATGTCGCGCACGAAGCGCTCCAGCATACGCATACCCTGACGGGTGTGGGTCACTTCCGGGTGGAACTGCACGCCGTAGAAGCGTTTTTCTTCGTTCGCCATAATGGCAAACGGGCAGCTTTCGGTGCTGGCAACGGTCACGAAGTCGGACGGGATGGCGGTAACTTTGTCGCCGTGGCTCATCCACACGTCCAGCAGCGGTTTGCCGTCTGCGGTCAGGGAGTCTTCGATGCCGCGCACCAGCGCGCTGTCGGTGACCACTTCTACCTGCGCATAGCCGAACTCACGTTCGTTAGAGCCTTCAACGTGGCCGCCCAGCTGCATTGCCATGGTCTGCATACCGTAGCAGACGCCGAAGACCGGTACGCCCGCTTCGAACACGTACTGCGGCGCGCGCGGGCTGTTCTCTTCGGTGGTGCTTTCCGGGCCGCCAGACAGGATGATGCCGCTTGGGTTGAATTCGCGGATCTGTGCTTCCGTAACATCCCACGCCCACAGCTCACAGTAAACGCCCAGTTCACGCACGCGACGCGCGACCAGCTGAGTATACTGAGAACCAAAATCGAGGATGAGAATGCGATGTTTATGAATATTTTCCGTCATTGACGCTAATTCCGAGGCAAGTGAAACAAAATCGCCCGGCATATAGCCGGGCGCGGAAACCGATCAGGAGCCCATACGGTAGTTCGGGGACTCTTTGGTGATGGTCACGTCGTGAACGTGACTTTCCTGAATACCCGCACCGCTGATACGCACGAATTCAGCTTTGGTACGCAGCAGGTCGATGGTACCACAGCCGGTCAGACCCATACAGGAACGCAGGCCGCCCATCTGCTGGTGAATGATCTCTTTCAGGCGGCCTTTATAGGCCACGCGGCCTTCGATACCTTCCGGCACCAGTTTGTCAGCGGCGTTATCGGTCTGGAAGTAACGGTCAGAAGAACCTTTGGACATCGCGCCCAGAGAGCCCATGCCGCGGTAAGATTTGTAAGAACGGCCCTGGTAGAGTTCGATTTCGCCCGGGGATTCTTCAGTACCTGCCAGCATAGAGCCAACCATGACCGCAGCAGCGCCAGCGGCGATGGCTTTAGCGATGTCGCCAGAGAAGCGGATACCGCCGTCAGCGATAACAGGAATACCGGTGCCTTCCAGCGCTTCTACCGCGTCAGACACGGCGGTGATCTGCGGAACGCCCACGCCGGTCACGATACGGGTGGTACAGATTGAGCCAGGGCCGATACCCACTTTCACCGCGCTGCAACCGGCTTCCGCCAGCGCGCGAGCGCCTGCGCCCGTTGCCACGTTACCGCCGATGATTTGCAGGTCAGGGTATTTCGCACGGGTTTCACGAATACGTTGCAGAACGCCTTCGGAGTGGCCGTGAGAGGAGTCAATCAGCAGTACGTCAACGCCCGCCGCAACCAGCGCGTCAACGCGCTCTTCGTTGCCCGCGCCCGCGCCAACCGCAGCACCCACGCGCAGACGGCCATGCTCGTCTTTACAGGCGTTAGGTTTACGTTCTGCTTTCTGGAAATCTTTAACGGTGATCATGCCACGCAGGTGGAAGCTTGCGTCCACAACCAGCGCTTTCTCAACGCGTTTTTCGTGCATTTTGGCCAGCACCACGTCGCGGGTTTCGCCTTCGCGCACGGTCACCAGACGCTCTTTCGGAGTCATATAGACGCTGACAGGCTGGTTGAGGTCAGTCACGAAGCGCACGTCACGACCGGTGATGATACCGACCAGTTCGTTCTCTTCAGTCACAACCGGGTAACCCGCAAAACCGTTACGTTCGGTCAGGGCTTTCACTTCGTGCAGGGTGGTGGTTGGCAGAACGGTCTGTGGGTCAGACACGATGCCGGATTCATGTTTCTTCACGCGGCGAACTTCTTCCGCCTGACGCTCGATAGACATGTTTTTGTGAATAAAACCAATGCCACCCTCCTGTGCCAGGGCGATAGCCAGGCGCGCTTCAGTCACGGTGTCCATTGCCGCAGAGAGCATAGGAATGTTCAGGCGAATGGTTTTCGTCAACTGCGTGCTGAGATCGGCAGTATTCGGCAGAACGGTGGAGTGAGCGGGAACGAGGAGGACGTCGTCAAACGTCAGTGCTTCTTTAGCAATACGTAGCATGGGCAATATCTCTGACCTGGGGGGTTAAATATTGCCGTGGCATTATACAGAGCGTAACCGATTGCATCTACACTTTTTTATAAAAAAACCTTGCGATCCCCTCTCAGCAGGTTACTATCGACTGAATAACTTGCTGATTTAGAATTTGATCCCGCTCACATGTTATCCTCTCAAACCCCTTCAATTTATACCGTCAGCCGCCTTAATCAATCGGTTCGTTTACTGCTGGAGCAGGAAATGGGGCAGGTCTGGATCAGCGGTGAGATCTCTAACTTTACGCAGCCGTCGTCCGGTCACTGGTATTTCACGCTGAAAGACGACACCGCCCAGGTGCGCTGCGCGATGTTCCGCAACAGCAACCGTCGCGTGACGTTCCGCCCGCAGCACGGCCAGCAGGTTCTGGTTCGCGCCAATATCACCCTGTACGAGCCGCGCGGTGATTATCAAATCATCGTCGAAAGTATGCAGCCTGCGGGTGAAGGGCTGTTGCAGCAGAAATACGAACAGCTAAAAGCCAAACTCTCGGACGAAGGCCTGTTCGATCAGCAGTATAAAAAGCCGCTGCCCTCCCCGGCCCACTGCGTCGGGGTGATTACTTCCAAAACCGGTGCCGCGCTGCACGACATTTTGCACGTATTGAAACGCCGCGATCCCTCCCTGCCCGTCATTATCTACCCGACCGCCGTTCAGGGTGACGACGCGCCGGGCCAGATCGTGCGCGCCATTGCGCTGGCGAACGCCCGCCAGGAGTGCGACGTGTTAATCGTCGGGCGCGGCGGCGGCTCGCTGGAAGATTTATGGAGCTTTAACGACGAACGCGTGGCGCGGGCGATTTTTGCCAGCGCCATCCCGGTGGTGAGCGCCGTCGGGCACGAAACCGACGTGACGATCGCGGATTTTGTCGCGGATTTACGCGCCCCTACGCCGTCCGCCGCCGCTGAAGTGGTGAGCCGCAACCAGCTTGAACTTCTGCGCCAGATTCAGAACGGCCAGCAGCGACTGGAGATGGCGATGGATTACTTCCTCGCTAATCGTACCCGCCGCTTTACCCAGATCCACCACCGCCTGCAACAGCAGCACCCGCAGCTGCGCCTTGCGCGTCAGCAAACCGTGCTGGAGCGCCTGCGCCAGCGGATGAACTTTGCGCTGGATAATCAGCTTAAGCGCGCGGTGTCGCGCCAGCAGCGCGTGACGCAGCGCCTGAATCAGCAAAATCCGCAGCCAAAAATTTATCGCGCGCAAACGCGCATTCAGCAGCTGGAGTATCGTCTGGCGGAGAATATCCGCACCCGGATGAGCGCTACCCGCGAACGCTTTGGTAACGCCGTGACCCACCTTGAGGCCGTTAGCCCGCTCTCCACGCTGGCGCGCGGGTATAGCGTCACCACCGCTACGGACGGCAAAGTGCTGAAGCAGACCAGACAGGTGAAGGCCGGTGACGTGCTCACCACCCGCCTGTCGGACGGCTGGGTAGAGAGCGAAGTGAAAGGCGTGACCCCGGTGAAGAAACCGCGCGCCCGTAAAAAAGACTAATCAGCGACGGCCGTCAGGCATGACGGCCAGCATCGCCCAGGACAGTCCGGAAAAAACCATCAGCGCGGCCGCCGCGCCCGTCATTCCCAGCAGCACGCCAAACAGCATCGACCCGACGACCTGCCCGGCCGCCAGCATCAGAAACGCCATACTGACGCCCATCGCCGGGGACGGATGCGCAATCACAGCCCCCTGCACCAGCAGCACGCCGGACAAAATCACGTACCCCGCCCCGCTCATCGCCACCACAAGAACCAGCCACCAGGCAAATCCCTCGCTAAACGCCAGCGCGACCAGCGAGGCAGCCATAAAGATCTGCGACAGGCGATAAACGCCGCGCATCCCGATACGTTTTGCCGCGCTTGCGGTGAATACGGCCACGATCCCCGCCCCGCCGCTGACCAGCCACAGCCAGCGGGTCACCGTGCTCTCCAGCCCGGTATGTCGCGTCAGCAGTTCAGGCCCAAAACTCCACCACGCGGCGCTGGCAACGCCGCTGACAAAGGCGATAACCAGCAGCCGAACCATCCCCGGCTTGCGAAGTATCACCATTCCGCGCGGGGTTTGCTCAGGCCGTTGACCGTTCGACGCGGGCAGATAGCGCCACGCCGCCAGCAGGCAAAGCAGCGCCAGCACCGCAAAGATGACGCACGCCGCACGCCAGCCGCCCGGCGCGAAAAGCAAAATCGGCACGGAGAGGATGATCCCGCCGCTGGTGCCGGCATTGATGATGGTGTTGATCCCGGTCTGCCGCTCACGCGGAACGCTGTCTCCGACCGCCCCGGCAAGCGCGGGGGACGCCAGCCCCGAGCTTAGCCCGGCGATAAACAACCCGAGCGCCAGGGTGAGCGACTGCGCCGAGATGGAAAGGACAAGCAGCCCGCTGGCGGCGGTCGCTGCGGCCAGCAGCGCCGGCACGCGGGGGCCAAAACGATCGGTGAGAAAAGAGGCCAAAAAGACCGACAGGCAATAGGCCGCGTAGCTACAGGCCGCAATAACGCCCGCCATCTGCGGCGTAAAGGGAATGGCCTGGCGAATATCGGGCAGCATCAGCCCCCAGGAAAATCTCGCCATCCCGTAGGTCACCGCGATAAGCGAAAACCCGGTGATGCCCAGCGCGATCGGTTTAGTCATCAGGCTCCTCTCTCTGGCTGCGTTAAAAAAACCTAACCCCTGAGCGCCTGTTGCGCCAGTTTTCAGCGCCGCGATTTGTCTGACTTCTCACCGCCTGCGCGTTCATCACTTACACTTAAGGTGTTTCTTTTTTCGGCATTGCCAGAAAACAGGAGAGATGCATGACCCGAATCCACAGCGTGATCCCGCCCTATATTCTTCGACGTATTATTGAAACCGGCTCGGAGCCGCAGCAGCGCTGCGCCCGTCAGACCTTAACGCACGTGCAAACGCTTATGGCGCATATGCCGGGCAAACCCGCCGCGCCGCACGTCAATAAAGCCGGGCAGCTTGAGCGCGATATTTACGATGCGAAACAGACCCAGGAGCTGCCGGGCACGCAGGTGCGCTACGAGGGGCAGCCGTTAAACGGCGATGTGGCGGTTGATGAGGCCTACGACTATTTAGGCATCACCCATGACTTTTTCTGGAAGAACTATCGGCGCGACTCGCTGGATAATCAGGGGCTGATCCTGACCGGCACCGTGCACTACGGACGTGAATATCAGAACGCATTCTGGAACGGTCAGCAGATGGTGTTTGGCGATGGCGACGGGGAGATATTTAACCGCTTCACCATTGCCATCGACGTGGTGGCCCATGAACTCAGCCACGGCGTGACCGAAACCGAAGCCGGGCTGATCTATTTTGAACAATCCGGCGCGCTGAACGAGTCCTTATCGGATGTGTTTGGCTCGCTGGTAAAACAGTATCACCTCAAGCAAAACGCCGACGAGGCCGACTGGCTGATCGGTGAGGGGCTGTTGGCGAAGGGGATTAACGGCAAAGGGCTGCGATCGATGTCGGAACCCGGGACCGCCTATGACGACCCGCTTCTTGGCAAAGATCCGCAGCCCGCGCACATGAAGGACTTTATCAAAACGCGCGACGACAACGGCGGCGTGCATCTTAACTCGGGCATTCCGAATCGCGCCTTTTATCTGGCGGCAACGGCGATTGGCGGCAAGGCCTGGGAGAAAGCGGGCTATGCCTGGTACGACACGGTTTGCGATCGCAATTTGCCGCAGGATGCCGATTTTGATGCCTTCGCAAAACTGACTATTGCCCACGGTGAAAAACGTTCGGGTAGCGACGTTGCGGCGGCCATCAGGCAGGCCTGGGAACAGGTGGGAGTGTTGTAAATGCAGGTTCCGGAACTGACGGATGACGCGGTGGTTGAGCTGGCTCGTGAGGGCGGCGTGGCCTATATTCCCCAACTGGCAGGGCTGCGCCGCATTGCCCTCTCGTCGCTCAATACCACGCAGCGCGAGCGGGTGATAAGCATCCTGCAACAGGCGTTTCCTCGCGGGCAGCCGCCCGGTCAGGCTTCATCGCCCGGACGCGGCGATCAGCGCTATTTTCGCATTCAGATCGTCTGGACCAGACATAATCAGGCGCAGTACACCGATATGATCGTGCTGGTGCCGGAGCAGGAGGCGCCAGAGTCGCTGGTTGAACTCTGGCAAAAAGGCGAAGGCTGCGTGTGCGATTAAGCCTCTGCTCTGACGAACTCCACGCGTTTTTTTGAAATCAGCCCGTGGCCGTTCTGGCAGAAATAGTCCACCGCACCGCAGGCTTTGAGCACCTGAAGCGGCTTGTGGCAATCCGGGCAGCGCGCTTCCAGCGCCACGTCTTTTTGACACGTTTCACAGTGAGCCACACCGTTCTGTGGCTCCAGCTCTGCATGGCAATCCGGGCAGATAATCGACATAGTGACCCCCGATCTCATATTGATAACCTGATCATTTTACCACGATGCGTTCAGTGTGGCCCGCGCAGCCGTTGCTGCAATGACAGCAAGAGCTCAACCTCTTCAAGCCTGCGCCGCGTCGTGCGCGGCACCTCCTGCGGGCAGCGCGTAAACAGGCTCTGCTCCCCAAGGATCTGCTCTGCCAGACAGCGCTCATAAAGCGTGCCGGGAATACGCCACTGCTGGACGCTGTCGCCCTGAACAGACTCCAGCACGTCCTCCGGCCCGCGACGGTCGTGGCTAACGATGCGCCCGTCGCGTAAAGTGATACGCAGCCCCTTTTGCCCGCCGGATGGCCCGGCATATTTGTTGAGCCAGATATCCACCGGCACGCCGCCGACCAGCCCCTGAAGATGCGCTTCGCCCTCGGCGGTGGTGACATCGCCCTTGCGGATGGCATTCCCCAGGCGGTCTTTCGCCTGCATCACCTGTAAATCCATATCGCTGCCGCCGCCGAGCGCGTGCACCGTTTCGCGGATCATCGCCAGCACGTGCGTGCCGATATCCAGAATTACCCCGTCAGGGTGGCGAAGCGTGCGGGTGTCCGGCTCCCCGGTGGCGAAGTTAAGCGCGACGGGCTCGCCCGCGTCGTTAAACCCGCTTGGCTCCTGAAGAAACCCTTCTATTTTCACCACGTCAGCCAGGCGCTCGATCAGACCCAGCCGGACGATATCGGTGCGCGTCATCCAGTGGTCGAGCGCCAGCACGCGGCTTGCCGCATCAGGCATTGCCAGCAGCGTTTTGAGCGTAGCGATTTGCGACAGCGTGGCGACAACGGGCTTTTCAACCACAATGCGCGGAACAGATGAGGCGAGCGCCAGCTCAAGCACTTCAAGATGGTTTAGCGAAGCGGTGGTGATAAACAGCGTATCGAGGGGATGGCTGAGAAGCGCGGCCAGCGACGCACAGCGGGTCACGTCATCAGGCTGCCTGTTGGGCTGGACGTCAAACCCCGGACAGGGAAGCGAAGAGTTAAAACGGTTTCGTAACGCCGGAAGATACGCCGTTTCGACCACGGCGCCCAGACCCACAAATCCTGACAGCATGTGTTTTCCTCGTTGAAGATTGCCGGGGCATGACGTCTGCCCCGGCAAAGCGAGGGGTTATCAGGCGTTAGCGGCCGGTTTGGTCTGCGCATTTTCCAGCATGCGACGCACCGGAACAATGAGCACAATCAGTACCGCAGCACAAATCAGCAGCGCCACGGAGCAGCGGGCAAAGAGATCCGGCAGCATATCCAGCTGATCGGCCTTCACGTGACCGCCAATCAGGCCCGCCGCCAGGTTGCCGAGCGCACTGGCGCAGAACCACAGGCCCATCATCTGCCCGCGCATTCTTTCCGGCGCCAGCAGCGTCATGGTCGCCAGACCAATCGGGCTCAGGCACAGCTCGCCCAGCGTCAGCATCAGGATACTGCCCACCAGCCAGAACGGCGACACGCCCGCCCCGCCGTTAGCCAGCACGTTCTGCGCCGCCAGCATCATCAGGCCAAAGCCGCCCGCCGCGCACAGAATACCGATAACGAACTTGGTAATGCTGCTCGGACGAATATTCATGCTCGCCAGCTTCGGCCACGCCCAGCTGAAGACCGGCGCCAGCAGAATGATAAACAGCGCGTTAATCGACTGGAACCACACCGCCGGGATCTCGAAATCCCCAATCATGCGGTTAGTGTAGTCGTTGGCAAACAGGTTAAACGAGGTCGGCTTTTGTTCGAACGCCGACCAGAAGAAGGCGGCGGACACCAGCAGGATAAAGCAGACCAGCAGTCTGGCGCGCTCTTTGCGGTTAAGACCGGCAAAGACAAACAGGTAGATAAAATAGAGCGCCACGGAGGCCGCAATCACGTACACCAGCACGCTGGCGACCGCAACCGGGTTAATCACAATCACGCCCTGGGAAATCAGCGTCACGAGCACCGCCACGCCAACGGCCAGCGCCAGCAGCCAGGCACCCACGCCGTTGCGCTTCACCACCGGGCTGTTCCAGGTTGAGTCCAAGCCCACTTCGCTGTCGTAACGTTTCATCGACGGCACGGCAAATACGCGGAAGATCACCAGCGCCACCAGCATCCCGATACCGCCGATGCCAAAGCCCCAGTGCCAGCCGTGGGTTTTAATCAGCCAGCCGGAGATCAGCGGCGCGATAAACGACCCCATGTTAATGCCCATATAGAACAGCGAGAAGCCGCCGTCGCGACGGGTATCGCCCTTTTTATACAGGGTACCCACCATCACTGAGATACAGGTTTTGAACAGGCCAGAGCCGAGGACGATAAACATCAGGCCGATAAAGAACAGGTCGTTGCCCATCACCGCGGAGAGCGCAATCGACAGGTGGCCCAGCGCAATCAGGATCGAACCGTACCACACGGCTTTTTGCTGACCGAGCCAGTTGTCCGCCAGCCAGCCGCCCGGCAGCGCGGCCAGATACATGGCACCGGCAAAAATCCCCACGATGGCGGACGCATTTTCGCGCGCCAGGCCCATGCCGCCGTCATAGACGGTGGCAGCCATAAACAGGATCAATAATGGTCGAATACCGTAAAACGAGAAACGTTCCCACATTTCGGTGAAGAACAGGGACCCGAGCGGATAAGGGTGGCCGAAGAAAGTCCGGCTTTCTTTTTGATTAACAGAGGATTGCATAATTCTCCCGAAAAGGTATGTCGTCGTGCTTGTAAGCACCGCAAACACGCCGACCAGTTATATATCTGGTCGATTTTTTGTCGGCGGCGAAGTGTTATTTAACCATTTGATAACCTGGGGCCAGTTTTGTCTAGTACCAACCCCAGGTGTTTAAGACGAAAGTTCGACAATCATCTTATTTCTCAGATTTATAATTGGCTAGTCGCGAATAGTGATTGACATCACACACAGAAACATACGACAGGTACAGGCGAAAAAAAACCCGCGAATTAGCGCGGGTTTATTCAGATCGGCAATGCTTATTTGCTTTTCTTGATGTGCTTGATCAGACGCTTGCGTTTACGCATCTGGTTCGGAGTCAGGGTGTTGCGCTTGTTGGCAAACGGGTTCTCCCCTTCTTTGAACTGAATGCGGATCGGCGTGCCCATCACGTCTAATGATTTACGGAAGTAATTCATCAGATAGCGTTTGTAGGAGTCCGGCAGATCTTTCACCTGGTTACCGTGGATCACCACGATAGGCGGGTTATAACCACCGGCGTGAGCATATTTCAGCTTCACGCGACGGCCACGCACCAGCGGCGGCTGATGGTCTTCTGCGGCCATGTTCATAATGCGGGTCAGCATCGCGGTGCTCTGACGACGGGTAGAGCTGTCGTAGGCTTCACGCACGGATTCAAACAGGTTACCCACGCCACTGCCGTGCAGGGCAGAGATAAAGTGAACGCGGGCGAAGTCGATAAAGCCAAGGCGGAAGTCCAGCGTCTCTTTCACCTGCTCGCGAACGTCATTGCTCAGACCGTCCCACTTGTTGACGACGATAACCAGTGAGCGTCCGCTATTGAGGATGAAGCCCAGCAGCGACAGATCCTGATCCGAAATACCCTCGCGCGCATCGATAACAAGCAGCACCACGTTGGCGTCTTCAATCGCCTGCAAGGTTTTAATGACGGAGAATTTCTCCACCACATCGGTGATTTTCCCGCGCTTACGCACGCCCGCGGTGTCGATGAGCACATACTCACGTTCATCGCGCTGCATAGGGATGTAGATACTGTCGCGGGTGGTGCCCGGCATGTCGTAAACGACCACGCGGTCTTCACCCAGAATGCGGTTAGTAAGCGTAGACTTACCGACGTTTGGACGGCCCACGATTGCCAGCTTGATTGGCAGGTCCTGCGGGTTAAAGTCGTCTTCAGGCTCTTCTTCCGCGCCCTCTTCACCCGCTTCGAACTGCGCCCAGTATTCGGCGTCTTCGTCCACTTCTTCCGGCGGGTTAACTTCATCAACCCACGGCAGCAGAACGGTTTCGAGCAGGCTGGTCACGCCGCGACCGTGCGAAGCGGCGATTGGGTAGATCTCACCCAGCCCTAAGGACCAGAAATCAGCGACCGCCTGATCGGCGTCAATACCGTCAGTTTTGTTTGCGACCAGGAAGGTCGGTTTTTCACGCGAGCGCAGATGCTTAGCGATAGCGGAATCCGCTGGCATCAGGCCTGCACGGGCATCAACCATAAACAGAACTACGTCCGCCTCTTCGATTGCCAGCAGAGACTGTTCCGCCATACGGGTTTCAACGCCGTCTTCTGTGCCGTCGATACCGCCGGTATCAACACAGATAAACTCGCGACCTTCCACTTCTGCACGACCGTACTTACGGTCACGCGTCAGCCCCGGGAAATCCGCAACCAGCGCATCACGGGTGCGTGTTAAACGGTTAAAAAGAGTGGATTTTCCAACGTTAGGGCGCCCGACAAGCGCGACCACAGGTACCATGTTTGAAGCCTCATAAAATTCAAAATAACGTCGCTTTTGCGGCGTTTTTAAAAATGTCAAAACGGCCCCTGAGTGAACAGGAGCCGTTTAGTATACTACAACCGCCGTGTAATTAACGCGTGATCGCGTACAGCGTGCCGTCTTTTGCCTGAATCAGCAGTTTGCCATCGGCCACAACCGGCTCGGTCAGGAAGCCAGAGCTGTCGACTTTCTGCTGTGCCACGAAGCGACCTGTTTCAGGATCGATCCAGTGCATGTAGCCTTCGCTGTCGCCCACCACCAGGCTGCCGTTATACAGCACCGGCGCGGTCAGCAGACGGTGCAGCAGGTCGCTTTGCGTCCACAGAGTGACGCCGCCATCGGTGTTCAGCGCCAGCAGACGGTCGTTCTGATCAACCATGTAGATACGGTTGCCATCAACAACGAAATCGTTCACTGAGCCCAGCTCGCGTTTCCACATAATCTGGCCGCTGCGCAGATCCAGCGCGGTCAGGTTGCCGTTGTAAGCCAGCGCGTAAACCACGTTATCAACGATAACCGGCGTGGTGTCCACGTCGCTCAGACGGTCGATTTCAGTTGAACCGGTCGCCTGGGAGATACGCTGCTGCCAAATCATCTGACCCTGCTGCATCAGTACCGCGCTCACGCGACCGTTGTCACCGCCAACGATAGCCGCACCAAACGCAGTGGCAGGTGCAGACTCGCCGCGCAGAGACAGGGCTGGCATGTCGAGGTTAACCGTCCATTTTACCAGACCGTCCGCTTCGTTCAGCGCCTGAAGCTGGCCGTTGCTGGTATGGATCAGCACCAGGCCGTCGCTGACTACCGGACGTGACAGGGACTCGCCCGCCACGGTGGTTTGCCATGCAATTGAACCGTCGCTGGCGTTCAGCGCGTAAACCTGCGCTTTTTCACTGCCCACGTACACATGACCGCCGGAAACCGTCAGGCCGCCGGAGAGCAGTGCAGATTTACGGGAGAACCAGCCGTCTTTTTCCGCCAGGTTAACCGACCACACTTCCTTGCCATCGTCGGCGTTAACCGCTTTAACCGTGCCTTTGCGGTCAGCCGCATAGACAACGCTGTCAGCATACGCCGGATGCAGGTTGGAATAGAAATCACCAATACCCCCGCCCACGGACGTGTCCCAGGCAGTTGATGGGGTGAACTGGTTTTCAACCGTCGGCAGCGGGGACATTTTTACAACATCTTCTTCGCCACTGAACAGTGAACAGCCACTCAATAACGTAACGGAAAGCAGTCCTGGCAGAAGTAATTTACGCAATTGCATCGGGTCCCTCTCAGACGGACAAATTATTTATTTTCATCTGCATCATTTCGCTCAGCGCAGGTGAAGCTTTGCTGTCTACGCCAGCTTGCCACGCTTTACGCGCGCCCTCTTTATCGCCTTTGCTGAGCAGCGCTTCACCGCGCAGATCGGCAACGATGGCGGCAAAGCCTTCGCCTTTGATGGTATCGAGCGTTTTCAGCGCATCATCCGCTTTTTTCTGCTGAACCTGAATACGGGCCAGACGCAGATTGATGACCGCTTTCAGGTTCTCATCGCTTGCCGCGGCAAGTCCCTGTGAAAGCTGTGCTGCCGCTTTATCCAGCTCGTTTTTATCAACGAACTGCTGGGCGACTTCCAGCGCAGCCAGCGCGCCGTAAGTATTTTTGTTGTCAGCAGCAAATTTCTCTGCCGCCGCCAGGGTTTGCGGCTGATCGGCACGGATAGCGCTGACGGTATTTTCATACGCCAGAGAGGATCCGCGTGCGGAATCCATCTGATGGCTGTTCCAGTAACGCCAGCCCGCTAATGCGCCAATACCTAAAATCACCCCAACAGCCAGGGCTTTGCCGTTTTCAGCAAAGAAGCGCTTAATGGCGTCAACCTGGTCGTTTTCGTTCTCGTATATTTCCACGCAGTCTTTCTCCTTAGCCCAATAGAGTGCGCAAGTGCGCCGCAACGCCGTCCTGCGTTACCGTAGTTTGCTCACCAGAGCGCAGGTCTTTGACAACCACTTCGCCGTTAGCCACTTCGGACTCACCCAGTACCAGTGCGATACTTGCGCCCCACTTATCGGCACGAGCAAACTGTTTTTTAAAGTTGCCGCCGCCGTGGTTGGTCATCAGCTTAACGCCCGGCAGTTCATCACGAACGCGTTCGGCAAGCTGCATCGCCGCAGACTGCGTATCCGCACCTGAAGCCACCAGGTATATATCGACAACGGAATCTGCTTTAAATTCCGGATTAACTGCCTGAACCAGTAAAACAAGTCGCTCAAGGCCCATCGCGAAGCCGACACCAGGGGCGGCGCGACCGCCGAGTTGCTCAACCAGACCGTCGTAACGACCGCCCGCGCAGACCGTCCCCTGGGAACCCAGGCTGGACGTCACCCACTCGAAAACGGTGCGGTTGTAGTAGTCCAGACCGCGCACCAGGCGTTGGTTGACGGTATAGACAATGCCTGCGGCTTCCAGCAGCTTGCACACGCCCGCGAAGTGCTCGCGAGACTCGTCGTCCAGATAATCGCCCAGCGCAGGGGCATCGTTTAACAGCGCCTGCACGTCCGGGTTTTTGGAATCCAGCACGCGCAGCGGGTTGCTGAACATGCGGCGTTTGCAGTCTTCGTCCAGCTTGTCTTTATGCTGTTCCAGGAACGCCACCAGCGCATCGCGGTAGTTTGCACGCGCTTCAAGAGAACCGATGGAGTTCAGCTCCAGAGAAACATGCTCGGAAATACCCAGCGCGCGCCACCAGCGAGCGGTCAGCATAATTAGCTCAGCGTCGATATCCGGGCCGTTCAGGCCGAAGACTTCCACACCCAGCTGGTTGAACTGGCGGTAACGCCCTTTCTGCGGACGTTCGTGGCGGAACATCGGGCCGATATACCACAGGCGCTGCTCCTGATTGTACAGAAGACCATGTTCGATGCCGGCGCGTACGCAGCCCGCCGTACCTTCCGGACGCAGGGTCAGGCTATCGCCGTTGCGGTCCTCAAAGGTATACATCTCTTTTTCAACCACGTCGGTCACTTCGCCGATCGCGCGTTTGAATAACGGGGTCTGCTCTACAATCGGCAAACGGATTTCGCTGTAACCGTAGCTGCCGAGCACCTGCTTCAGCGTGCCTTCAATGCGCTGCCAGATGGCGGTTTCGCCCGGCAGATAATCGTTCATGCCGCGGATGGCTTGAATGTTTTTTGCCACGTTTATTCTCTTTCTATATACAAAAAAAACCCAAAGAATGGGTTCAATCATACATGGGAAGCGTCACGCTTCCCATCACGTTATTTTTCAACCTGCTGGATGCTGATGCGCTGCGCTTCATCCATCATCGTGGCTTTGGCGCGAATGCGGGCTTCGAGCTGGTCAATCATGTCACTATTATCCAGACGATCTTTACGAACGCCATCTTCATAGAGACCACTTTTCTTGTTTCCGCCCGTCACGCCAAGCGTTGACACCAGCGCCTCACCGGGACCGTTCACCACGCAGCCGATAATGGACACGTCCATTGGCGTGATAATGTCTTCCAGACGCTGCTCGAGGGCATTTACCGTGCCGATCACGTCAAACTCCTGACGCGAACAGGTTGGGCAGGCAATAAAGTTGATCCCACGCGCGCGGATGCGCAGCGACTTCAGAATATCGAAACCGACTTTGATCTCTTCTACCGGATCCGCCGCCAGAGAGACGCGCAGCGTATCGCCGATCCCTTCTGAGAGCAGCAGCCCCAGCCCGATCGCCGACTTAACGGAGCCGCTACGCAGGCCGCCCGCTTCGGTGATCCCGAGGTGCAGAGGCTGCTCGATCTGTTTAGCCAGCAGGCGATAGGACTCCACCGCCAGGAACACGTCGGAGGCTTTCACGCTGACTTTGAACTGATCGAAGTTAAGACGATCCAGATGATCCACGTGACGCATGGCGGATTCGAGCAGCGCCTGAGGCGTTGGCTCACCGTATTTTTCCTGAAGATCTTTTTCCAGGGAACCGGCGTTGACGCCGATGCGGATAGGAATATTTTTGTCGCGCGCGCAGTCCACTACCATGCGGATACGCTCTTCGTTACCGATGTTGCCCGGGTTAATGCGCAGGCAATCCACGCCGTATTCGGCGACTTTAAGGGCAATGCGATAGTCGAAGTGGATGTCGGCAACCAGCGGAACGCTGACCTGCTGTTTGATCAGCTTAAACGCCTCAGCGGCATCCATCGTAGGAACGGAAACGCGGACAATGTCCGCGCCTACGCGTTCTAATGCTTTGATTTGATTGACCGTTGCTTCCACGTCCGTGGTGCGCGTGTTGGTCATCGACTGGACGGCGATAGGTGCCCCATCGCCAATCGGCACATTCCCAACGTAAATCCGTTTTGATTTTCTACGTTGAATCGGAGCCTGGTTATGCATGAAAAATCTCCCGCGGTGCCCGTCTGTTACTGTGCTGCTGATTGTTCGGCATTAACGGTAAGACGCGCAACCTGGTTAGTTCTGATAAAGCGGCTCAGATCGACAGGTTTTCCTTGATACTGGATCTGTACCGCTGCCGGAGCGCCAATTTTAAGCTTGTAAGGTGCCTGACCCGTGAGGTTTAACGTGCCATCTTTACGCTGTAAGCCGCTGAACAGTTTTTTACCGGTCGCATCGCTAACTTCTAACCAGCAATCTGCGGTGAAGTTCATCACCAGCGCGTTCGGATCGGCGGCGGTATTGGCCACGCCAGCCTGATCGGTTGGCAGCGGCTGCGTGGTGCTGTCCGCAGGTGCTGTTGAAGCAGGTGCGTTCGCCGCGGTGTCTACGTTAGCCTGAGAAGGGGAAACCACGGCGTTGTTCTGGGATGCCGCTGGCGCGGTAGCGTCGGTAGCAGGCGCTTGTGCCTGAGCGGTATCCGTTGCTGGCGCATCGGTCGTCGCCTGCGGTTCGCTGGACGCCGACGCGGTGTCGGTATTCAGCGGCACGCTCTGGGAATTATCGCTACCGGCGTTGTTCAGCTCGGCGGAGGACTGATCGGCCATGGTGGTGATCTCTTCCTGCTGCGCTTTGTGGTTCTGCCACCACCATGCGCCCGTCAGACCGACGACCACAAACAGCACCAGCCAGGTGAAGCTCATCAGCCAGCCATCACGTTTTTTACGACGTTTACCCAGGGAGAAGGTCTGCATCGGTGCGACTTTCGCAGCACGGACCGGTGCCTGTTTCTCCATCATAGGCAGTAATTCGTCTTCGGGAATGTGCACCAGTTTTGCGTAAGAGCGGATATAACCACGCAGAAATGTTGAAGCCAGATCGGCAGGCGCCTTATCTTCTTCAATATCGCGAACCGTGGAAACCTTCAGGCACAAGCGTTCTGCAACGGCTTGCTGGCTGAGTCCGAGTTGTTCACGGGCGTTGCGAAGACGAACGCCAGTGGAGAGTGCTTCATTTTGGTCGTGAGTGGCTTCAGTATTCATTCGCTACAACTACTGGTACGTGAAAATAAGGGTTCAGGTGCCGGTGAGTCACAATGCCACCCGCACCGCGAAACTTCTGGTCAGTTAGCCAGGAACAGAGAGTATAAGGCTGTCAGCCCGGAGATGACAGTGCCGCCCTGCCGCATAGCTAAACTGTTGTTACGACGTTACATACTGCCCGAAAGTCGTATGAAACGCACCGTAATTATTAATCAATCATTCTGAATATGACTGATTATTCAGTAAGATTATGCTTCACGGCGCAGAAATGCGCCGTGAGTGCATGATTATCAAACAGCTTTCACCGCAATGGTCTCGCCCTGCATACGTTTACGCAGCGTTCGCTTGGTACGGTCGATAACGTCACCGGCCAGCTGTCCACACGCGGCATCAATATCATCACCACGGGTTTTACGCACGATGGTGGTGAAACCGTACTCCATCAGCACCTTGGAGAAACGATCGATTCGGCTGTTCGAGCTGCGGCCATACGGCGCGCCCGGGAACGGGTTCCACGGGATCAGGTTGATCTTGCACGGCGTATCTTTCAGCAGTTCCGCCAGCTCGTGCGCGTGCTCGGTGCCGTCGTTAACGTGATCGAGCATCACGTATTCGATGGTGACTCGGCCCTGGTTCGCATTGGATTTCTCCAGGTAGCGACGCACGCCCGCGAGGAAGGTTTCGATATTGTACTTTTTGTTAATAGGCACAATTTCGTCACGAATAGTATCGTTTGGCGCGTGCAGGGAGATAGCCAGCGCAACGTCAATCATGTCGCCGAGCTTATCCAGCGCGGGAACAACGCCCGAGGTGGACAGCGTCACGCGGCGTTTGGACAGACCAAAACCGAAGTCGTCCAGCATGATTTCCATTGCAGGGACCACGTTGGTCAGGTTCAGCAGAGGTTCGCCCATGCCCATCATTACCACGTTGGTGATAGGACGGGTGCCCGTCACTTTCGCGGCACCGACGATTTTCGCCGCACGCCACACCTGGCCGATAATTTCGGACACGCGCAGGTTACGGTTAAAGCCCTGCTGTGCGGTAGAGCAGAATTTACACTCCAGCGCACAGCCGACCTGCGAAGAAACGCACAGCGTGGCGCGGTCATCTTCAGGAATATAAACGGTCTCAACGCGCTGATCGCCCACGGCAATCGCCCATTTAATGGTGCCATCGGAAGAGCGTTGTTCTTCTACCACTTCCGGCGCGCGGATTTCAGCCACTTCCTTGAGCTTATTGCGCAGCACTTTATTGATGTCAGTCATGTCATCAAAGTTGTCGCTGCAATAGTGGTACATCCATTTCATGACCTGGTCGGCACGAAACGGCTTCTCGCCCATCTCTTTGAAGAATTCGCGCATCTGCTGACGGTTCAGATCCAGCAGGTTGATTTTTCCATTTTTATTTGGAACCGCAGGAATGGCGACTTCGGAGGTGTTAACTAGTTCAGACATAATATTTTCCGGCCTCGTTGTTACACGTTATGGCCCGTGGAGGGTTGAAAAGAAACGCCCCGGTAAGCAGTCTGCTCGTCCGGGGCGTTGCATTGTACAAAGTCTGGTGCAGGGATGCCACGTTTGCGCGCGGCATTTACGAAAATAATGTGTAAACGAAACCGTTAAATTAACGGGTACGTGGACACACTTCGCCTTCTGCGAAGAAGAAAGCGATTTCGCGCGCAGCGGATTCTACAGAGTCGGAACCGTGGGTACCGTTCTCGGTGAAGCTGTCAGCGTAATCGGCACGCAGGGTACCGGCCAGCGCGTTGTCCGGGTTGGTTGCGCCCAGCAGGTCGCGGTGACGCTGAACGGCGTTTTCGCCTTCCAGCACGGACACCACGATTGGGCCAGAGGTCATGAACTCAACCAGGCCATCAAAGAACGGGCGACCTTCGTGCTCAGCATAGAAACCGCGAGCCTGCTCAACGGTCAGGTGCAGCATTTTGGTGCCAACGATTTTGAACCCTGCTGATTCAAAGCGAGCAAAGATGCTGCCAATAACGTTTTTTGCCACCGCGTTTGGTTTGATGATGGAAAAAGTACGTTCAATAGCCATGATTACCTCTGTGATCTGTTCTGTTGTTTTGCATACCGGAGTATGGTGTGGCGCGGATTATAATGAGCAATAGCGCCATTGCCTACGGATCTAAGTAACATTTTTTTAAAATAAGACGAGTATTAGCAACAGGTCACGCTAAACGCGTCCGTTTCGTTACTGAAGCGTAAAGTTTACCGTTGCCACCTGACCCGCCTCATCCATTACCAGTAGCTGATATTCACCAGACTTATCAAGCTCTAAAGTGTAACCTCTTCCCTTCACATCCAGCGGTTCACCGTTTAAAAACCACCAGCGCCCGGTACTCATGCCGCTGGCCTGCAACGGCAACGCCACCTTCGTCTCACCCGGAAGACGTTTAATGACTGCCCCTTCCCGCACGCCGGAGAGGATCAGCGGCGCGGGCGGATCCTGCGTCATTGGCGGGCAGACCGTCGACGACGGCGGAACTCTTGCCGAACGTCGCTCCGCCGCTGGCAGCCAGGGTTCGAGCGGCAGCGGCCAGACGTCAATGACCTTTTCCGCTGCCCCCGGACAGTCCGCCGCCACGCGTTTGCCCTCTTTATCGAGCCACACCGGGAAACGAATGCCGCGAATACCCTCCTGCTCCGGCAGCAGCAGCGTAGGCGGCTCGCTGCCGTCCAGCAGCCAGGTGGCCAGACGGCGGCGACAGTTTTCGCTGCCCTCGGAAAGCGACTGCCCGCCCGGCCAGCAAATCACCCCGCGGCCTACCGATGCCGGGCGCGGATCGCGCGGCAAGCGAGCTTCATCAACCGAGGTACGCGACTGAAGCATATTGTTGACCTGATTGAGCAGCGGAACCGCGCTGGCAAACCCAAACTGCCCGGCAACCGGCGTGCCGTCCGGGCGGCCGGTCCAGATCCCAATCAGATATCGCGCGTTCAGCCCCACCGCCCAGGCGTCACGATAGCCGTAGCTGGTGCCGGTTTTCCACGCGAGCGGCGCAACCTGCGGCAGCACGTTATCCGGCAGCGGCTGCGCCTGGTTGCCCAAAATACGGCGGATGATCCACGCCGCGCCCGGCGACAGCAATGGTCGCTCCACCAGCGGATCGCCGGGCTGAAGGCGCAGCTTCGCGGCTTTACCTTTACGGGCAAATGCGCTGTAGGCCGCCGTGATGTCCGCCAGCCGCGCCCCTGCTCCGCCCAGGATCAGCGACAGATTAGGCTGTGCCCCCGCAGGGAGGATCAGCGGCAGCCCGGCATTGCTCAGCATTCCCGCAAACCGCTTTGGCCCGTAGGCTTCAAGCACCTGCACCGCGGGAAGATTCAACGAGCGCACCAGCGCGTCGCTCATGCTCACCGGCCCGTGAAAGCCGCTGTCAAAGTTACCGGGACGATAATCCCCGGTTCGTCGCGGCACGTCCTGAAGCAGCGAGGCGGGATGGATCAGCCCGTCGTCCAGCGCCATGCCGTAGACGAACGGCTTCAAAACCGATCCAGGCGATCGCACCGCGTTGACCATATCCACATGGCTAAATCGGGTGGCGTCGTTGATATCCACCGATCCCACCCAGCCGCGCACCTTCATACTGGTATGATCGACAACGATCATCGCCAGCGAGCTACGCTCCGGCAGGCGCGCTTTCCAGTTCAGCGCCAGCTCTTCCAGCTGGCGTTGCAATGAGGCGTCGAGGGTGGTGACAATTTTGTTGTCGCGACTTTTACCCAGCATCATGCGCGCAAAAAGCGGCGCCAGCTGCGGCATCTGCCGGGGAGCCAGCCATACCGCTTCCTGACGTGACTCTTTCACCTGCTGCGCCGACCAGACGCCCTGCGTCACCATTCTGTCGAGCACTTTGTTGCGCGCCGCTTCCGCCCGCTCCGGCCATCGGTCCGGACGCAACCGGCTGGGCGCCTGCGGCAGTACCGCCAGCAGCGCCGCTTCGGAATAGCTCAGCTGCGAAGGCGGTTTACCGAGATAGGTCCAGCTCGCGGCACCGACGCCCTGCAACGTGCCGCCAAACGGCGCGCGGTTGAGGTACAGCGTCAGAATGTCGCGTTTAGAGAGGTGCCACTCCAGCTGTATCGCCCGCCAGAGCTGGCGAATTTTGCCGCCAAAGGTGCGCGGATGCGGGTCGAGCAGACGCGCCACCTGCATGGTGAGCGTGCTCCCGCCGGAGACCACTTTTCCCGAGCTCAGATCCTGCCAGGCCGCGCGCAGCACGGAGAAGGGATTGACGCCGGGATGCGTCCAGAACCAGCGATCTTCATACTGGATGAGGGCTTCGAGGTAGCGAGGAGAAACCTCTTCAATAGTGACCGGGTAGCGCCAGATCCCGTCGCTGTCGGCAAATCGCCACAGCGGCGTTCCCTGTTCATCCACCACCACGCGCGCGGGATTAACCTCTTTGAGCGGCAGCGGCCACAGGCGATCGGCGGCGATAACCAGCCCCCATAAAACGAGAAGCGCTCCCGCCAGCCGAAGCCAGCGGGAGCGTGTCAGACGGGCTATGCGCATTTTACGGAACAACAATCAGCGGACCGGCTGCCGAACCTGTTGCCCGCCACTGCGGAACATACATGGACTCAACCAGCGGCGCAGGCACCTGGTACGTCCCCGGCGTGACCGCGCGCGCCAGATAAACCAGCGTTACCGGCTCCCCTGCGTTAACCGGAACGGCCGCCACAAAGCGATCGTCGCGGAACTCCATGTGCTGAATATCCGCCTGCTGCATCTGGTTCAGCAGGTTTTGCACCTCGCTGCCGCTCTCTTCCAGGCTGGCGCTGCTGCTTTCCAGATTCTGGTTTTCCAGCTCCAGACCGGCCGGGAGCAGATCGACTACCAGCGCATCCGGAACGTTCTGACTGGCTTTGACTTCAAGCCAGACCAGCACCAGCTCGCCGCTCTTCAGGCTTGAGAGCGAACGGCTGCTGCCGTCGGTGGACAGGATGTGGCGTTCGATGCTCAGGACGTTAGACGAAGGCGCCGGGGCATATTCCGGGTACCCGGTGCTGTCCAGGCGCACCCACAGCGGGGCATCACCGGTATTGGTCACCTGCAACGCGTCGAGCTTGTCGCCGTCCACGTTTTGCACCTGCGCCGCGTCACCGCTCATCGGCTGCTCTGACAGCGACGTGGTGGCCTGCCATGCGCCAGAGGTGTTCTGCAATGCACGTCCGGCGAGGAACAGCGCGTTGCTCTCCTGCGTGGAGAGCCAGCGCTGGCTGAACGCCTGCTCAGACAGGGTGTTGAGCAGCGTATTTTGCGCGTCCGGCAGCAGCTTGTACTCCTCAAGCAGAGAGAGCATCAGCGCGTTATCGCGCAGCGCGCTGCCGTAATCCGCCATCCAGCTGCGGGAGTCACTGCGCGGCGTTTTGATGGCTAAATCCAGCGCCTGCTGGCTGCGCGGCGCATCGCCCATCAGCTTCAGCGCCATGCCCAGCTGCATCAGCGGCAGGCCGGAAGCCGCCTGTGAATGGCGATCCCAGATTTCACGCAGCGCGCCAAGCGGTGCTTTTTGCTGACGCGCCAGCACCAGCGCCGCATAGGCCTGAACGGCAAATTTGCTGGCTCCGGTGTTATCGCTGTAGCGAATAGACATCATGCCCGGATCCTGCAAATAGCGCAGCAGGCGGTTGTTGGCGTTGTTGATAGCGTCAGACGGCACGCTGTAGCCCTGCTCGCCCGCACGCACCAGGAAATCGGTCACGTAGGCGGTCAGCCAGTACTCTTCCGCACCGTTTTTATCCCACAGCGCAAAGCCGCCGTTATCGCGCTGCATTTGCAGCAGGCGGGAAATGCCGACGTCGATGGCGCCGCGACGTTTTTCGTCGCTGTCGCCCTTAATGCCCAGCGCCGTCAGCTGCGCGGCGTTGGTATAGAGCGACGGGAACAGACCGCTGGTAGTTTGCTCCAGGCAGCCGTATGGATACGCCTGAAGCTCGCGGATATAACGCGCCAGGTTCAGCGGCGCTTTACCGCTCAGCAGCAGCTGGCCTTGCAGCGTGGCGGGCGAGAAGCCGTCGATATGCTGTGACGGTGCCGTCCAGGACTCACCCGGATTCAGCATGGTGCCGGTATTCACCGTCTGCGCCGGGAATGCCGGGCGCACGCCGATTTTCCAGCTTTTCTGCTGCGCCGCGATAGTCTCGCCCGGCAGCTTAAGGCCCGAGATTTGCGCGGTCACTTCACCGTCGCCGTAGCCGTCAAGAGCACGTACCGGAACGAACATCGTGGTGCGCGCACCCGGCGGCAGCTTAATCGGCTGCGGCTGTGCCCCTTCCAGCGACAGTTTACCGGAGGCGGTTAACGCCACGCTCAGGGTTTGCGGCTGGTCGGTCAGGTTGGTGACGTCCAGCGTTAAGCGGGACGTGTCCCCGCTGGCGAGGAAGCGCGGGGTGTTCAGCTCGGCGATGACCGGTGCGGCAACGACCACTTTGCTTTCGCTGCTGCCGAAATCTTCTTCCGTCCAGGCCTGCGCCATCAGGCGTAATTCGCCGTTGAAATCGCCAATCGGCAGCGTGATGGTGCCTTCACCGTTGGCGTCGAGCTCCACCGGCTGCGCCTGCTGGGCAATGATTGTTACGTGGTTCACCGGCGGCTTACCGCCGCGCTTCAGCTCGTCACCGTCACCACCAAACCGCAGCGCCGCCACGCGGCCCTGGCCTTCAATCACCTGGCCGTAGATATCATAGATATCCGCGCCGTAGCGTTTCTGTCCGAAGAAGGCCTGCCACGGATCGGGCGTGACGTAATCGGTGATGTTCAGCACGCCGCTATCCACGGCAGAGAGCAGCACGTTCACCTTCTGCGGCACCGCGCCCTCTTTCACGCTGGCTTTCACCTTCACGGAAAGCGTCTGGTTTGGACGCATTTTCTGCGGCGCATCCAGCGCAACGTTCAGGCGACGATTTTCATCCCCCATCGGCAGATGCAGCAGGCCGACCGCGCGCTTCGGCGTGGCGGATTTAGATTTATCGCCCGGACGAACCACCAGGGTGCTGAGGTACAGATCGTGGCGTTTCCAGCTCGCATCGACCGGAATAGCCAGATCCAGACCGTTAGCCGGCACGTCGATCTCTTTCCACCACAGCGGCCCTTCGCTGGATTCGATCATGGCATAGCCTTTACCGGCGGCAGGTGCAGCAATGTGCAGATTAATGGTGTCGCCAGGCTGATAGGCCGGTTTATCCAGCTTGAGGGTCACGCGATCCGGACGCGCCGCGCCGGAGCCGTCGCTGTTATCCTGCCAGCTGTAACCGGCCCAGAAACGCACGCTGCTGACGGTGTCGTCAGGGGCTTTCACCTCCAGACGATACGAACCCCACTCCACCGGGAAGGTCACTTTACCGGTCTGGTCGGCAGTCAGATCGAGCGACTGCTCGCCTTCGACCAGATCTTTTTGATCGAACTGCGATTTCCAGCCGTCGGTTTCAGACCAGTTCCAGAAATAATCACGGCGTTCACGGATCAGGCGCACCTGTAAACCGGACACCGCTTTTTTCGCCCCGCTGGCATCGGCATAGACGATATCGAAGCTGGCGTTGCTGTCTTCATCGACAATCGGCTGATTGACGGTGGTGTCGGTGCGATAGTCGTAGACCGCTTTGCTGGCGAACTGAGGGCGAATCCCCGGCAGCGTTTTCGCCGGCCAGATGGCCTGTTCTGCACGACGCGTGACCGGACGGCCGCCCGACTCCAGCAGGCTGGCCTGCAAAATCACCTGCAACGGCGAGTGGGTCTCTTTCCACTGGCTCTCCACTGAAACATCGCCACGGCCCTGTTCATCCAGCTTGATCTGGACTTCATCGAGGCTGCGCGTCAGGTTCTCTTCGGCGATATCGCCAAACTGGAAGCCAGGCAGCGCGGCAACGGCTTCACGCAGCGGACGCAGATAAAGCTGGCCTTGCAGGCTGTTACCGTTGGCCGGCGCGCCGTACAGGTAATATCCCGCCACGTTAAAGTTGACCTCATCGGCCGGGGCGACTGGCGTTTTTTGGCCGGTCAGATTCAGCGCCATCCGCTCAGGCATGAAATCTTCGACGTTGAAGTCCCACAGGCGCTGCAAGTTGTCGCCGGTATTGGCGCGAATATGCCACATGCCGGTCTGCGCGCTGGCGTCCAGCGGATAGTTAAGACGATAGAGGCCATTTTCAGGCTGAACCACCAGCGTGCGCGCCACCTGACCGTCCGGGCGCAGCACGTCAAGCTTCACCGGCTGGGCTGGCAGCGATTTGCCGTCGCTGTCGCGCAGCAGGCCGTTTAAGATCACCGTTTCGCCCGGGCGATAGAGATCGCGCGGACCAAACATAAAGAACTGCTTGCTGTAGCCCGGGGCGCCAGCAATATCAAATTCGGCCAGATCCAGCGCCGGGAGTTTGAGGTCGAGCAGCGTTGTCTGACCGTCTTTGCGCGCCAGGATCAGCGCCGCTTCTTTATCCGTTTCAAGCTTAGCGTGGCCGTCGGCATCGCTGGTGCCCTGCGCCAGCGTCTGCCCTTTATCATTGAGTAACGACACCTCAATGCCGGACTGCGCCGCGCCGTTTTCCAGGCTCTGGGTGAAGATATCGAGGCGGTTATGATAACGGTGAGCGGACAGGCCAATATCGCTCAGGGTAAAGAGGGTTGCCGCATTGCTGTAGTTGTAGTGCCCGGCCTGGTTCATCACGGCGATATAGACGCCCGACTGTTGCAGCGGCTTGATGTCGCCCAGCGGGAGCTGTAATTTTTCACGCGTGTTGCGCGCCGGGTTCAGGTCGAAACGTCCGGTATAGACCAGATCCGCCATCTTCAGCAGATTGTCCGACTCCCAGTTGGTGAGCGAGTTGCGGTACTCCCACTGGCTGACGAAAGCGGCCAACGACTCTGGCTTCACGCGATAGAAGTTCACGTCCACGTTGTCGACGTTGAGCGCCATCACCGGCAGCCCTTCCACGACTTTGCCCGGCAGCAGCGAGCCGCGGCTGGCGAAACCGACCGTCGGCTGAATGTCGCGGGTAGTGAGCGTTTTTTCGTAATCAATACCAAAGGTGGCTTTATTCAGCGCTACAAGTCCGCGCTCGACGGTCACGACCAGCTCGCGGTTCGGCTCAAGGTGGCGTAAACGCAGCTCTTTCAGGTTAGGCGCGAGTTCCCATGCACCGTCAACCTTGCCGCTTTTCTTATCGACTACGTGTACGGTTTTGGCGAAATCCTGATCGGGATTGAGCGGGACAGAAAAGGTCAGCACCAGCGTTGACGCGCCGTCGAGCTGAATTTCAGAGGCATCGAGTAAGGTTAAAGGTTTCCCTTCGCTGGCGGCTGCCAGCTTCGCAAGCTGCTCGCTGTCGGGTTTCGTCGGCGCGTTCTTCTCAGGAGCCGTGGCGGTTGAAGCGGGAGCAGGCGATGTGGCCTGCGGTTTTTCGTCGCTGTTGTCACAGCCGACGAGCGTAAAAGCGGTAAGAAGCGCGAGAGAAATCGCAGCGAGACGAAACGGTTTCATCCTTTATCCCTGGCCTGTTGGGCCTGTTGGTCGTGTTCCGGGTAAGTATTATCCGCAAGTTTCATTAATTCAAAAAGTCCAAAATGAGAAATTCAGAATCTGATAAAAAATAAGGCCTTGTTCGCGAGTTGAACGTGGTTTGCTTGTCGATGTCAGAAAAAACATCGACAATTCTTATTTATGGAAACGATGGAGGCACCCATGTCCACCTCATATTTTGTGTCGGCCGACTGGCTGATTGAGCATCACGACGATCCGGAAGTCCAGATTATTGACGCGCGTATGGCTCCCCCAGGACAAGAGCACCGGGATGTCCCGGCGGAATATCGCGCCGGACATCTGCCGGAGGCGGTGTTTTTTGATATCGAAGCGCTGTCGGATCATACCTCTCCCCTGCCGCACATGATGCCGCGCCCGGAAGCCTTTGCCGTGGCGATGCGCGAGCTGGGCGTGAGCCGCGATAAGCACCTGGTGGTGTATGACGAGGGCAATCTGTTCTCCGCGCCGCGCGCGTGGTGGATGCTGAAAACCTTCGGCGTGGAAAAGGTCTCTATTCTGGCGGGTGGACTGGCGGGATGGAAGCGCGACGAGCTGCCGTTGCAGGAGGGCGATGTGGCTCTGCCTGAGGGTGAGTTTGACGTCAGCTTCGATGCGAATGCGGTGAAGCGCCTGACCGACGTGCTGCTGGCAAGCCACGAAGGGACGGCGCAAATTGTCGATGCGCGCCCAGCACCGCGCTTTACGGCGCAGGCTGACGAGCCGCGTCCTGGCTTGAAGCGCGGGCATATCCCCGGCGCGCGCAACGTGCCGTGGGGCGATCTGGTATTCGAGGGTGAACTGAAAACCACCGATGAGCTTGAGTCGATTTTCGCGCGTCAGGGCGTTGACCTACATCAGCCTATTATTGCCAGCTGCGGCTCGGGCGTGACGGCGGCGGTCGTGGTGCTCGCGCTGGCGACGCTGGGGGTGAAAAACGTGACGCTGTATGACGGGGCGTGGAGCGAATGGGGCGCGCGTGACGATCTGCCCGTTGAGCCTGCGGCTGACCGCTAACGCGGAAACTGTCGGGGTGAAGATTCACCCCGACAGGCTTTAAATAATACGGTTGGTTTTTAAATCGCGCAGGAAACCGCCCCAGCGGCGTTCATAGAACGGAGTGATGTGCTCGGTAATAAAGTGGCTGATGCCCTTCTCACCTTTCACCACGCGACAAATATCAATCGGCTCATCGCCCGGCAGGGTGTCGGTTGCCACGCTTCCCGCCGCCTGAATGATGTCGTCGATATCGCCGTCCGCCTCAATCCCAATCAGCAGCACGGGCTGTTCATCCGCACGCTCTTTGATTGAGCAGAGAAATGCGCGCCTCACCGGCTTGATGGTTTTGAACAGGGTGGTCAGCGAGTCGATCATCTGCGCAGGCGGCTCGGCCACTTCAGACAGCAGCAGCGTTTCGCCCCCCTCCAGCACCTCCTGCGTGCTGAGCGGGTTGCCCTCTTCGCCGATCAGGTGGCTAATTTCACGCGGGGTGAACTCTTTCCCGGTCGGCAGTTTGGCGTTGAGGAACAGGGTTTCGCCGAGCGTCATCTCAAACAGCGTGCGAACGGGCATGACCACGAACGCCTGCTCATCTTCCACCGCGCTCTGAAGCGCCTCCAGCGAGGTGAAGAACGGGATAACCGAGGTGCCGTCGTCTTTTTCCCAGTGCAGCAGATCCAGCGCGCTGTCTTCCACAACCTGCTCGCCTTCCGCTGCGGTGCCTGGCACCCATACGGTGGATTCCAGCAGCGTGCGGAAAAATGCCGGGCGGTGCGCCGGCTCGGTCGCCGCCTGCTCCAGCAGGGTTTCTAATTCGTTTTTGGTTTCGGACATAGTTTTGTGACTTCACAATTGCCCGGCGGCGCTACGCTTGCACGGGCCTACGGGGTTTGTAGGCCGGGTAAGCGCAGCGCCACCCGGCAAAAAGGATTACTCTGCGGTCAACAAATTCGCCACGGTACGCACGCCGAGGCCGGTCGCGCCCGCAGACCACTGTTCAACCGCCGCTTTACGGTAGGTCGCGGAGCAGTCAATGTGCAGCCAGCCTTCGTGATAGTTCTCAACGAAGTGAGACAGGAAGCCTGCCGCGGTGCTTGCCCCCGCCGTATTTGCCGCGCCGGTATTGTTCAGCTCTGCAAAATTCGACGGCAGCTGGTTGCGGTGGAACTCGGCCAGCGGCAGACGCCAGAACGGTTCGTTTTCCGCCGCAGCGCTTGCCATCAGGCGGGCCGCCAGCTTGTCGTCGAAGCTGAACAGCGCGTGGTAGTCGTTACCCAGCGCCATTTTCGCGGCGCCGGTCAGGGTCGCCATGTCGATGATCATCTCCGGCTTCTGGGCGCAGGCGTCGATCAGGCCGTCGGCCAGCACCAGACGGCCTTCCGCATCGGTGTTCATCACCTCAACGTTTTTGCCGTTGCGATAGCGAATGATATCGCCCAGCTTGAACGCGTTGCCGCTCACCATGTTATCCGCACAGCACAGGTAGAGTTTGACGCGCTTGTTCAGACCACGGGTAATGGCAAACGCCAGCGCGCCGGTGATGGTCGCCGCGCCGCCCATGTCGGACTTCATAGAGTCCATGAACGCGCTCTGCTTCAGGCTATAGCCGCCGGTATCGAAGGTGATACCTTTACCCACCAGGCAGGCGTAAACCGGGGCTTCTTTATCGCCGGTTGGGTTGAAGTCCAGCGCCAGCAGAACCGGAGGACGATCGGAGCCACGGCCAACGGTATGAAGACCCATGTAGTTCTGCTCGCGCAGATCTTCACCTTTGGTGATGCGGTAAGACATGTTGTCGCCCGCCACGCCGCACAGCAGGTCAACGGCGCGCTGCGCCAGCTGCTCAGGGCCTAACTCTTCCGCCGGGGCGTTGATGGTGTCACGCACCCAGTCGATGATTTTCAGGCGGCTTTCCAGCTCTTTCTGACCTTCTTCATCAAGGCTCGCCCACTCGATTTTACGGGTACCTTTTGGCCCTTTGTAGCCTGCCCAGAACGCCCAGCTGCGGTCGATATCCCAGCCTTCGCCGTCGAGTAACACATGCTTAATGCCCATACCGTCGATTTTGCGCGCGGCACGCTGGATAAGGCCAGTGTCGTCTTTTCCGGTCAGGTGCAGGGTAATACCGTCGTTCGTAATGCTATAAGTCGCTTTTTCGCCCCAGCGTGCGTCAGCAGGCTGTGTGGAGAGCGTAATCTTCATCGCTTCGGTCATTTTATTTATCCTTATTAGCAAACGGGCCGCCTGAAGGCAGCCCATAGTGTCTCTTTCCACTAAATGATTCGCGTTGCAGGAAGGCGGCAAGCGAGTGAATCCCCGTGAGCAGAGATAACTCTGTGACCGGGGTGAACAAGCGCAGCCAACGCATCGGCAACGTGAAGCATGACGTGGAAATTATTCTGCTTCATCTAACCAGACTAACAGAATCGCCTCCAGAATTTTTTCATTGGATGCGCTGGGATCGTCGTCAAAATCCTCCAGATCGCAAATCCACTGATGCATATCGGTGAAGCGTACGGTCTTAGGATCGAGATCCGGGTTTGCGTCGTAGAGCGCTTCGCCGATTTCACGGCTGTCTGTCCACTTCAGTCCCATATTAATGCTCGCGTGCGTGGTTGATGGTGTAGCGCGGGAATTCCACGACCAGATCCTCGTCGGTCACCAGCGCCTGGCAGCTTAAACGGCTGTCTGGCTCCAGACCCCATGCTTTATCCAGCATGTCGTCTTCGTCTTCGGTGCTCTCGGCAAGAGAGTCAAAACCTTCACGAACCACGCAGTGGCAGGTGGTGCAGGCGCAGGATTTCTCACAGGCGTGTTCCACTTCGATACCTGCGCGCAGGGCAACATCGAGAATGGTTTCACCGGTCTTCGCTTCCAGAACAGCGCCATCCGGACACAGGTCCGCATGAGGCAAAATTACAATCTTTGGCATATTAAACCTCGTCCACGGACTGGCCTTTCAGCGCGACGCGGACAGATTTGTCCATGCGGCGAGCAGCAAAGTCCTGGGTATGTTTATCAACGTTTTTAATGGCTTCTTCTATTGCGTCAGCGTCATTGCCTTGTGCCACAGCGCTTAAGTGCGCGGCAGCCTCGTCAATCACCTGGCGCTCGGCGGCGCTTAGCAGCGCGGCATCGGCAGCGAGCGCGCCGTTCAGGCTTTCCAGCACGCGTGCGGCTTCAACTTTTTGTTCAGCCAGCATACGCGCCTTCACATCCTGCTCGGCGTAGCTCATTGAGTCCTGAATCATGGAGGCGATTTCGCCATCGGTCAGGCCGTAGGACGGCTTCACCTGAATAGACGATTCCACCCCGGTCGATTTTTCCATCGCCGTAACGCTGAGCAGGCCGTCCGCATCCACCTGGAAGGTGACGCGAATATGCGCCCCGCCCGCAGGCAGCGCCGGAATACCGCGCAGCGCAAACCGCGCGAGGGAACGGCAATCCTGCACCAGCTCGCGCTCGCCCTGCATCACGTGGATGGACATAGCGGTCTGGCCGTCTTTAAAGGTGGTGAACTCCTGCGCGCGCGCCACCGGAATGGTGGTGTTACGCGGGATCACTTTCTCCACCAGGCCGCCCATGGTTTCTAACCCCAGCGACAGCGGGATAACGTCCAGCAGCAGCATTTCGCTGTCGGGCTTGTTGCCGACCAGAATATCGGCCTGAACCGCAGCGCCAATGGCAACGACTTTGTCCGGGTCGATGGAGGTCAGCGGCGTGCGGCCGAAGAATTCGCCCACGCGCTCGCGCACCAGCGGTACGCGGGTTGAGCCGCCCACCATCACCACTTCCAGCACCTCGCCTGCCTCTACGCCCGCATCTTTCAATGCGCGACGGCAGGCCAGCAGCGTGCGTTTAACCAGCGAGGCGATCAGCGCTTTGAACTGGTCGCGGGTGATGTCACCCTGCCAGCCCGCCACGTTCACGGTAACGGACTGCGCATCGCTGAGCGCAATTTTGGCGTCGATAGCCGCATCCAGCAGTTCACGCTGAACGCGCGCGTCGCTGCGATCGGCAATGCCCGCCTGTTCGCGAATGTAGTCCGCCAGCAGATGGTCGAAGTCATCGCCGCCGAGCGCGGAATCTCCGCCGGTCGCCAGCACTTCGAACACCCCGCGGCTTAAGCGCAGGATGGAGATATCAAAGGTGCCGCCGCCCAGATCGTACACGGCAATCACCCCTTCCTGACCGGAGTCGAGGCCGTAGGCAATCGCGGCCGCCGTCGGCTCGTTCAGCAGGCGCAGCACGTGCAGCCCCGCCAGACGCGCGGCGTCTTTGGTGCCCTGACGCTGTGCATCGTCAAAGTAGGCCGGAACGGTGATCACCACGCCGTCGAGGTCGCCCTCAAGGGTGGCTTTTGCGCGGGCGGCCAGCGCGGTAAGGATGTCGGCAGAAACGCGAATCGGGTTGAGCAGACCGGCCGCGGTCGCCATCATCGGCAGGCCGTTTTCACTCGCCTGAAGCTGATACGGCAGATGCGGGTAGCGGGTCTGGATATCCGCCAGGGAGCGGCCCATCATGCGCTTAACAGAGCTGATGGTGTTGGCCGGATCGCGCGCCGCGTTGGTGCGGGCGTCATAGCCAACCGTGTGGCCCTGCTGTTGGTAGTGGACCACGGACGGCAGCAGATGGCGGCCATCAGCGTCAGGCAGCGTTTCCGCCTGGCCGCTGCGCACGGTCGCCACGAGGGAATTGGTGGTGCCTAAATCAATGCCAACCGCCAGACGACGCTGGTGCGGTGCAGCACTTAAACCAGGCTCACTAATTTGTAATAAGGCCATGTTGAGCTTCCGGAATCAAAAATCGAGCAGCTTTTCTTCGAGTTGTTCAGCGCTGCTTCGCAGTTTATCGAGAAAACGCAGCTTGCGTACAGTGTCCGCCGCCACGTCCCATGTCTCGTTATTCAATTGTTCAACCATCTGCTGATGGCGGGTATCAAACATCGCGTTAACGCGTTTGATAAAGGCTTCAAGCCGCGCTTCGTCTTTCGCCTGGCCAATCTCATCCAGCTCTTCACGAAGCTCCAGCTGTTCCATCAGAAAGGCGGTGTCGCGCACGGTGTGCTGTTCGCTCGCCAGATCAAAACCGTGGAGCGAGAGCAGGTATTCTGCGCGGGTTAACGGATGGCGCAGCGTCTGCCAGGCCTGATTGATGGTCGCCGACTGCGACACCGCTGCCAGCTGTTCTGACTGCGTCCCGCTGGCGAATTTATCCGGGTGGTACTGACGTTGCAGATCCTGAAAACGGACGGTCAGCGCCGGGAGATCAATCGGGTACTGAGCAGGTAATCCGAAGAGGGTGAAGTAATCCATAACAATCTCAGGGGTAGCCGATTAAAACAAACCCCACGCACAGGTTCCTGCGGTGGGGTTCATCGGATGACGCACGATCAAACGTGGAAGCTTTCGCCGCAACCGCACTCGTCTTTAACGTTTGGGTTCGTGAATTTGAACCCTTCGTTCAGCCCTTCTTTTACGAAGTCCAGCTGAGTGCCGTTGAGGAATTGCAGGCTTTTGCCATCGACCACCACCTTCACGCCCTTGTCTTCAAACACGGTGTCGTCGGACGCCGGTTCATCAACAAACTCCAGTACGTAAGCCATACCAGAACAGCCGGAGGTACGTACGCCCAGTCGCAGGCCAAAGCCTTTACCACGGTTCGCCAGAAAAGAGCTTACTCGCGCGGCAGCGCTGTCGCTAAGGGTAATCGACATACTCAAACCTCAATTATTTTGCTTCACGTTTGCTTTTGTAATCCGCAATAGCGGCTTTGATCGCGTCTTCTGCCAGGATAGAACAGTGAATTTTCACCGGTGGCAGTTCGAGTTCTTCAGCAATGTCCGTGTTCTTAATTGCCTGTGCTTCGTCCAGAGACTTGCCCTTCACCCATTCGGTTACCAGGGAGCTGGACGCAATAGCAGAACCGCAGCCGTAGGTCTTGAAGCGCGCGTCTTCAATGATACCTTCGTTGTTCACTTTAATCTGCAACTTCATCACGTCGCCACACGCCGGTGCGCCGACCATGCCGCTACCAACGGATTCGTCGCTGTTGTCAAAAGAGCCAACGTTGCGCGGGTTCTCGTAATGATCAATAACTTTTTCGCTGTATGCCATGATTGAATTCTCCTTATGTACCGATTAGTGATGTGACCATTCAATGCTGTTCAGATCCACGCCCTGCTTGAACATTTCCCACAGTGGAGAAAGGTCGCGCAGACGGCCGATGGAGTTGCGAACCAGCTTGATGGTGTAGTCAATCTCTTCTTCGGTAGTGAAACGACCTAAAGAGAAACGAATGGAGCTGTGTGCCAGCTCGTCGGTCATTCCCAGCGCGCGCAGCACGTAGGATGGCTCCAGGCTTGCAGAGGTACAGGCAGAACCGGAAGAAACCGCCAGGTCTTTCAGCGCCATGATTAGCGACTCGCCTTCAACATAGTTGAAGCTGACGTTGAGGATGTTCGGCGCGCCCTGCTCGAGATCGCCGTTAAGATACACTTCTTCCATATCTTTCACGCCGTCCCACAGACGGTTACGCAAGGTGCGCAGACGCGCCATCTCGGTTTCCATCTCTTCTTTTGCAATACGGTAAGCTTCGCCCATGCCCACGATCTGGTGAACAGGCAGCGTACCGGAACGCATACCGCGCTCGTGACCGCCGCCGTGCATCTGTGCTTCGATGCGGATACGTGGCTTACGACGAACGTACAGCGCGCCGATACCTTTCGGGCCATAGATTTTGTGGCCGGAGAAGGACATCAGATCCACTTTCAACTGGCTCAGGTCGATAGGCAGTTTGCCCACGCTCTGGGTCGCATCCACGTGGTAGATGATGCCGCGCGCACGGCACATTTCGCCGATGGTCGCGATATCCTGAACGACGCCGATTTCGTTGTTAACGTGCATGATGGAGACCAGAATGGTGTCGTCACGCATTGCTGCTTCGAGCTCTTTCAGGTCGATGATACCGTTGCTCTGTGGCGCGAGGTAGGTGACTTCAAACCCTTCACGCTCCAGCTGACGGCAGGTATCCAGCACGGCTTTGTGTTCGGTTTTGCTGGTGATGATGTGCTTGCCTTTTTTCTGATAAAAGTTGGCAGCACCTTTGATCGCCAGGTTGTCGGATTCGGTAGCACCAGAGGTGAAAACAATTTCACGCGGGTCGGCGCCAACCAGGTCAGCAATCTGATTACGGGCGATATCAACCGCCTCTTCAGCATGCCAGCCAAAACGGTGTGAACGGGAAGCTGGGTTACCAAAGTTTCCGTCCAGGGTCAGACACTGCATCATTTTCTCGGCAACACGCGGGTCCACCGGCGTGGTTGCGGAGTAGTCGAGATAAATCGGTAATTTCATTGCTCTATAAACTCCGTACATCGCTTCAATGCAAGGAATCAGGCAACCGGCTGGATGTACGACCGAGTACACGGGGCGAGCTAACGCCCCGGCCTGATTCTGAAATCTTATAATCTTTGCCCTAAATAGTTCGTGTTGCAGCAAGGCGGCAAACTTGAGAGTCCCAGGAGCTTACAGCAAGTAAGTGACTGGGGCGAGCAAGTGCGGCCAACGCAGTTGCGGCACGAAATATAACGGGCAAATTAGGCGCGTAGTTTAACGTCGATCGCGTCTTGCGCGCGGGTGCTGCGTTGTGATTCCTGATTGTGCTGGCGACCTGACACATCCAGAACTTCCTGGTTATTCACCAGTTCACCCAGGGTGATATTGTTCAGGAAGCCGGTCAGACGGTCGCTCAGATCGCGCCACAGCGCGTGGGTCAGGCACTTATCGCCGCCCTGGCAGCCGCCTTTACCCTGGCAACGGGTCGCGTCGACGGATTCGTCAACCGCGCTAATCACTTCGCCAACCGCAATACTGCCCGCGTCTTTACCCAGCAGATAACCGCCGCCCGGGCCACGAACGCTGGACACCAGGCCGTTTTTACGCAGTCTGGAGAACAGCTGTTCCAGATAAGAGAGGGAGATCCCCTGTCGTTCAGAAATATCAGCCAACGGAACCGGGCCCGCTTCGGAGTTGAGCGCAACGTCCAGCATCGCGGTCACGGCATAACGCCCTTTAGATGTCAGTCTCATGTCTTACTTAACCTCAAACTCGCCCCTGCCCGGGGTTTTTTATTGTAAAATGGGGGTATTGCATAGCAGGGCCAAGTCTGACATTCCTGACTAAAATGGTCAACTATTTACTTGACTGTTTTAGTCAGGTATTTAACCTTCTGTGCCGTTTTTGTCGGGTGGCGCTGCGCTTACCTGACCTACGGTTTTGTAGGCCGGGTAAGCGCAGCGCCACCCGGCGAACAGACGACTCTATTCTTTATTCTTCTGCTCAATCGACGCCAGAATACCGCGCAGGATATTCAGCTCCTGGCTTTCCGGACGCGCGCGGGTAAACATGCGGCGCAGCTTGTTCATCACCTGTCCAGGATGGCCCTCGCGGATAAACCCGGTAGAGAGCAGAGTCTGCTCCAGATGGCCGTAGAAACGCTCCAGATCGTCCACCAGCGGATACGCTGACTCTTCCTGCGGTTCGGTACGCTCTTTTTCCTGCGTTGCCAGCCAGGCCATGCGCACTTCGTAGGCAATGACCTGCACCGCCATCGCCAGGTTCAGGGAGCTGTATTCCGGGTTAGCGGCAATCGCGACGTGATAATGGCACTTTTGCAGTTCGTCGTTGGTCAGGCCAACGCGCTCGCGGCCAAACACCAGCGCAACCGGAGCCTGTTCCGCTTCCGACACGCTTTTTAGACCGCATTCACGCGGGTCGAGCATTGGCCACGGCAGCGTGCGGGAGCGCGCGCTGGTGCCGACAACAAGGCTGCATCCTGCAAGGGCTTCGTCCAGGGTATCAACGATCTGCGCGTTGCCGATAACATCGCTGGCCCCCGCCGCCAGGGCGATGGCCTGAGAGTCAGGTTTTACCAGAGGGTTAACCAGCCACAGGTTGGTTAACCCCATGGTTTTCATGGCGCGGGCGACGGAGCCCATGTTGCCGGTGTGCGATGTTTCTACCAGTACGATTCGAATATTTTGCAGCATAGTTTTTGGCGTCTGAGGTCAGTTTTCAGGAATATTCAGCCATATTATCATAAACGGAAGACATATTCCGAACCCGCTGCTATACTCTGCGCCGATTTTCCCGTTCTTTAAAATCCAGTGAGAGAAACCGATGCATCCGATGCTGACCATCGCCGTGCGCGCAGCGCGCAAGGCGGGTAATGTAATTGCCAAACACTACGAAACACCTGACTCCGTAGAAACCAGCCAGAAAGGCAGCAATGATTTCGTGACTAACGTCGATAAAGCCGCAGAAGCGATTATTATCGAAACAATCCGCAAATCTTACCCGCAGCACACCATCATCACCGAAGAAAGCGGTGAACATGAAGGTACAGACCAGGATGTTCAATGGGTTATCGATCCACTGGATGGCACCACCAACTTCGTAAAACGCCTGCCACACTTTTCCGTGTCTATCGCAGTACGCATCAAAGGCCGTACTGAAGTCGCCGTTGTTTACGATCCAATGCGTAACGAACTCTTCACCGCCACCCGCGGTCAGGGCGCACAGCTGAACGGCTACCGCCTGCGTTGCAGCAATGCACGCGATCTGGACGGGACTATCCTGGCGACCGGTTTCCCGTTCAAGGCGAAACAGCACGCGACTACCTACATGAATATCCTCGGCAAACTGTTCACCGAATGCGCGGACTTCCGTCGCACCGGCTCTGCTGCGCTGGATCTGGCGTACGTTGCGACCGGTCGCGTTGACGGTTACTTCGAGCTGGCACTGAAGCCGTGGGACTTTGCTGCGGGCGAGCTGATCGCACGTGAAGCGGGCGCGCTGGTGTGTGATTTCACCGGTGGCCACAACTACATGACGACCGGCAACATCGTTGCAGGTAACCCACGCGTTGTTAAAGCCATGCTGGCAAACATGCGTGAAGAACTGAGCGATGCGCTGAAGCGTTAATCCCGGTCATTCCCTCTCCCTGTGGGAGAGGGTTAATTAAAACGGCCGTAATCCCCTTCCCACCGGCACCGCGCTTACCCACATCGTCACCGCCGCGACCAGTAAAACCACCCCGCCCGCCAGAGCCAGCGTTGTCCACCCTACCTGCCGCCACAGTACCGGCGTTTTATTGCCGCTGAGTTTGACCGCCAGCTGACGAAAGCTGTGTACCAGCAGCGCCAGAGAAGAGATCGTCAAAGAGGTGCCTGCCGCCATCGCCAGCGCGGAGATCATCCCCCAGCCAAACACGCCGATCACCTTGCTGAACAGCAGCACCATGATCGCCCCCGAACACGGGCGCATCCCCATAGAGAGAATAATCATCAGCCGCGCGCGCCAGTAGTCGCCGTTTTGCAGCTGCTCCTGCGTGGGCAGGTGCTGATGTCCGCAGCCGCAGTGGGCGTCGTGGACGTGATGCGGCGTGAAGGATGTAAACGTTGGTTTTTTCAGCAGAGCGCGCAGCTTTTTCAGGGCGCGCCAGCAGAGGATCAGCCCCAGCACGCCCACCAGCGCGTAGCTCCCCTTCTCCAGCCAGAAGCTGCTCAGATGCAGCTGACGTGCGGGAAGCTGCAACAGCGAGAGCACCACAACCACCAGCCCAATCGCCACCAACCCCTGCAACAGCGAAGAGGCCAGCGTAAGGCCAATGCTGGACTTGAGCTTTGACGGGTGCGTGGCAAGCCAGGTGGTAATAACGATTTTACCGTGTCCCGGACCCAGCGCGTGCAGCACGCCGTAAAGGAAGCTGAAGACCAGCAGCGATCCCCCCGCCTGGGCCGGATTTTCCGCCACGGCCTTCAGCAGGCCGCTCATCTGCTGATTGACCTCGCGCTGCCAGACGATGCTTTTCATCATCACCTGCGGCCATGCCTGCCACAGCCAGAGCGCGCCGCAAAGCGCCAGCAGCATAAACGCCGCGAGCGGCCACAGGTGCAGCCAGCGGCGCGGTTTTCGGGTAGTAGAAGTCATTACTGACATTGCAGCGTCACCTCCTGCGCAAACTGTTTCCCCAGCTCCATATCCTCTGGCGGCGCATCGGCTTTATCGAGGGAGACCGCGAAATTGAGCGTTTCTTCGCTGGGCTTCGGCGTATGAACGGAGAGCTTACAGTTTTTTTGCAGCGCGGCGGGCAGCTGCGCGTCGCTATCTTCGGCGTAGCTCATGTCGACGTAATAGGATGGGTCGAAGGTAGAGAAGCGATAGGTTTGCCCCGCCAGCGGCTGTGGATGCGCAAGCGGTAAAATGAAGGACAGCACCGCCTGGTGCCCGTCACGGGACATGCCGTACTCGGTCGGGCGATTGAGAAACTTCACCTTTTCGCCGTTGTGCCAGAACTCGGTGAAGTAGTGCTGACCCAGCACGTTCGCCATCACCTCTGCCGCCAGTTTTTTCCAGATCTCATCGCCGGGCTTTGCGTTTCCGGCGTCGTAGAGCAGATCCGCCGAGGTGATTTCGTCCATCGTCCAGCGCATTTTGAGGCCGCTGAGCTGAGTGCCATCGGTCACCAGCTCGGTTTTCAGGCTAATGAAGCTGTGAGGATGGGCGTAAGCGGTAACGCTGAAAACCGCCAAAAATAGCGTCCAGGCGCATTGTTTAACTATTTGCATCAATTCCTCACGTCAAAAATTCTGTGATGTTCGCCAGCATTCCTGAAGGAAAGCCCTCCCGGTGCGCTTTCGCGCGGACATCCTTTAGCTATTCTTATCAGACACACACACTGGATACCCGACAGATGATGACGACGCTTGAAAACCCATCTGTGCTTTCCAGTTCGCAGCGCCGCTGCCAGGTGCTTTTGATGCTTTATCTGCCGGATGCCGCCGTCACCGCGCAGAGCATTATTGCGACCAACGGGGTGGACGACGCCATCGCACGGCAAGATATAGCCGAGACACGCGATGAAATCCAGCGCTATCATCGGCTTGATATCATCACGCATCAGGATGGCAGCTACCGAATTGAAGGCACCGCCCTGAACCAGCGGTTATGCCTGCTGCACTGGCTGCGCAGGTCGCTTCGGCTTTGCCCGCATTTTGTCACGCAACAGTTTACCCCGGCGCTGAAAACGGCGCTTAAACGTCAGGGTATCGCCCGTCCGCTTTACGACGACACCAACCTGCGCGCGCTGATCAACTTCTGCTCGCGGCGGCTCGGGCGCAGCTTCGAGTGCCGCGATATCCAGTTTTTACAGCTGTTTTTGCAGTATTGCCTGATCCAGCACCATCAGGGCCTTACGCCACAGTTTTCCCCCGTTCAGCGCAACTGGACCCAGTCGAGGGGGGAGTATTTCACCGCGCAGGAGATTGTCCGCCACTGGAAGCGCCGGGTGCCTCAGGCGTTGCATACGGACGAACAGCTGTTTCTGGCACTGCTGTTTATGATGCTGCGCACCCCCGATCCGGTGATGGATAAGCATCAGCAGGATCAGCGGCTACGGCGCACCATCGTGCGCATGATTGCCCGCTTCCGGGCGCAGACCGGGATGACATTCAGCGATGAACAGGGGCTGACCGATCAGCTTTATGTTCATCTGGCCCAGGCGCTGGACCGTTCGCTGTTTGATATCGGCATCGACAACAGCCTGCCGGAGGAGATCCACCGTCTGTATCCGCGCCTGCTGCGCACCACCAAAGAGGCGCTGTTCGAGCTGGAAGCCGAGTTTGGCCTGCGTTTTTCCGACGAGGAGATGAGTCTGGTGGCGGTGATTTTCGGTGCCTGGCTGATGCAGGAAACCGACCTGCACGAGAAGCAGGTGGTTTTGTTGACGGGAGAGGATAAAGCCTGTGAAGCGTTGATTGAGCAGCAGCTTCGGGAGCTGACCCTGCTGCCGCTCAATATCCGTTATCTGACGCTACAGGCGTTCCAGAAAGAGGGCGCGCCGCGTGAGGCCGCGCTGGTGATTACGCCGTACCCCACTGTCCTGCCGCTGTTCTCGCCGCCGCTGATCCATGCGGTGGAAGAGCTGAACGCGCAGCAGCAGGAACATATCCGCGCCATGCTGGAATCCTGATTAACCGCGCGCCGCGACTTTCGGGCGCACCACCATCGCGGGCAGCGCTACCAGCGCCATCACCCAGAACACGCCGTGCCCCAGATGCTGGTACAGGAAGCCCGCAAAGACGGTCATCACCGCAATGCTGCCGCCCATCGCCACGGCGGAGTAAACCGCTTGCAGGCGAATGACATCCCCGCCTTCCCGCGCGGCGATGTAGCGCATCGCCGCCAGATGACAGACCGTAAAGGTGCCGCAGTGCAGGATCTGCGCCACGATCAGCCACGGCAGCTCCGTCGTCCAGCCCATAATTCCCCAGCGCACCACGCCGCAGACGGCGGAAAGCAGCAGCAGGTCGCGCGCGCCAAAACGGCGGAACAGCTTCTTGCTGAGCGCAAAGATAATCACCTCAGCGACAACGCCAAGCGACCATAAATAGCCCACCGCAGAGGCGGAATAGCCCGCTCCCTGCCAGTAGATGGCGCTAAAGCCGTAGTAGGCCGCATGCGCCCCCTGAAGCAGACACACGCACGCCAGAAAACGCCAGCTTTGGGCCACCAGCGACCGCCAGGCAGGCCAGCCCGCGCTCTCCTGATGGCGGCTTTCGCCCTGCGGCAGGATCGACGGGCGCAGCAGCATCCCCAGCAGCATGGAGGCGATGCCGACGCTCAGCAGCGCCAGAATGGCGCGGTAATCGTAGAGGCTGACCAGCTTACCCACCAGCGCAGAGCCGATGACAAAGGCAATCGACCCCCACAGGCGCACGCGGCCATAGTCCATGGTGATCTGCTTTTGCCAGGTGTTCGCCAGCGCATCCGTCAGCGGAACCAGCGGAGAGAAGAACAGGTTAAAGCCGACCATGACGACCATCAGCCAGGCGAACTGGTGGCTGACCCAGAAGCAGGCGACAAACACCAGCGTCAGCAGCGCCAGAATACGCACCGCTTTAATCAGTAAGGAGGGATCGCTGACGCGCGGCGCAATCAGCAGGCTGCCGAGAAAACGCGCCAACAGGCCTGCGCCCAACAGCACGCCGATTGTCTCTGGCGTCAGGCCAATGCCCTTGAGCCACACGCTCCAGAATGGCAGAAATATGCCGTAGCTAAAAAAGTAGGTGAAATAGCTGAGCGCCAGCCAGCGCGTGGAATGCAAGACCATGAATCCCTCCTGAAATCGAGGCGATAGTCTGGCGAGAATAGCGAAATTAAGCAAGTAGATAGCGGGCTATAAATTAACGAAAATTTAACATACCGTGCAGCCGGCTGGCCTATGGCGGGGATAAAATGTTTCAGCGGTATTTTGCTCGTTAAACATCAGGCATAAAAAAAGGCCGCACGGGGCGGCCTTTCGATGGTCTTTAACGCAGAGAAATTATGCGTATACCGGGAAGCGTGCGCAGATATCCAGAACTTTACCTTTCACGCGCTCGATAACCGCGTCGTCATTGATATTGTCCAGAACGTCACACATCCAGCCAGCCAGCTCTTTCACTTCCGCTTCTTTGAAGCCGCGACGGGTCACAGCCGGAGAACCGATACGGATACCGGAGGTCACGAACGGGCTCTTCGGATCGTTTGGTACGCTGTTTTTGTTCACGGTGATGTTGGCGCGGCCCAGGGCGGCGTCCGCTTCTTTACCGGTCAGGTTCTTATCAACCAGATCCAGCAGGAACAGGTGGTTTTCAGTGCCGCCGGACACCACTTTGTAGCCGCGGTTCAGGAACACTTCCACCATCGCTTTGGCGTTTTTAGCAACCTGCTGCTGGTACACCTTGAACTCAGGCTCCATCGCTTCTTTCAGCGCAACCGCTTTAGCGGCGATAACGTGCATCAGCGGGCCGCCCTGCGCGCTTGGGAACACGGCAGAGTTCAGTTTCTTATACAGATCTTCGTCACCGCCCTTCGCCAGGATCAGACCACCGCGTGGACCCGCCAGGGTTTTGTGGGTGGTGGTGGTCACAACGTGCGCGTGGGGAACCGGGTTAGGGTAGACGCCTGCGGCAATCAGGCCCGCAACGTGCGCCATGTCGACGAACAGGTAAGCGCCGATGCTGTCTGCGATTTCACGCATTTTTGCCCAGTCAACGATACCGGAGTAAGCGGAGAAACCACCGATGATCATCTTCGGTTTGTGTTCCTGAGCCTGCTTCGCCATGTCGTCGTAGTCAATTTTTCCGGACTCATCAATACCGTAAGGGATGATGTTGTACAGCTTGCCGGAGAAGTTAACCGGGGAGCCGTGAGTCAGGTGGCCGCCCTGCGCCAGGTTCATACCCAGAACGGTATCGCCCGGTTGCAGCAGCGCGGTGTAGACCGCGAAGTTCGCCTGAGAGCCGGAGTGCGGCTGCACGTTCGCATAGTCGGCGCCAAACAGCTCTTTTGCACGGTCAATCGCCAGTTGTTCAACGATATCAACGTACTCGCAACCGCCGTAGTAGCGTTTGCCTGGGTAACCTTCAGCATATTTGTTGGTCAGCTGAGAACCCTGCGCCTGCATGACGCGCGGGCTGGTGTAGTTCTCGGAGGCGATCAGTTCGATGTGCTCTTCCTGACGTACTTTTTCCTGCTCCATAGCCTGCCACAGTTCGGCATCATAATCGGCAATGTTCATTTCACGCTTTAACATCCGCATCTCCTGACTCAGCTAACAAGTAAATTTTTGCCCTAAAAAGGCAGTCCTGATGGACAACGGGCAACAGTATAACCGAATCGTTCTGTGATAACAGGTCTTGACAAACGATTTTACGCAAACGTTTACCTGCCCGCCACGCAAGGGTTTGACGAATAAAGCCCTGCCCCGTTTCAACGGAATTCTTTTCAGGTTTGTGATGCATATTTTTCACGATGCAAAGAACCATTTACATTGCATGGGTATTTTTATAAGATGCATTTAAAATACATCATTAGGATAACAATTGAAGGAAGTTGCTATGTTAGACGCTCAAACCATCGCTACCGTTAAGGCTACCATTCCCCTGCTGGTTGAAACCGGCCCTAAGCTCACCGCCCATTTTTACGATCGCATGTTTGCCCATAACCCGGAGTTGAAAGAGATTTTCAACATGAGCAACCAGCGTAACGGCGATCAGCGTGAAGCCCTCTTTAATGCCATTGCGGCCTACGCCAGCAATATCGAAAACCTGGCGGCGCTGCTGCCGGCGGTAGAAAAAATCGCGCAGAAACATACCAGCTTCCAGATCAAACCCGAGCAGTACAATATCGTGGGCGCTCACCTGCTGGCGACGCTGGACGAGATGTTCAGCCCGGGCCAGGAGGTGCTGGACGCGTGGGGTAAAGCCTACGGCGTGCTGGCAAACGTGTTTATCAATCGTGAAGCGCAGATCTACAGCGAGAACGCCAGCAAAAACGGCGGCTGGGAAGGGACTCGCGCCTTCCGCATCGTCGAGAAAACGCCGCGCAGCGCGCTGATAACTAGCTTTGAATTCGAGCCGGTCGACGGCAAGCCTGTCGCCGACTACCAGCCGGGCCAGTATCTGGGCGTGTGGCTTAAGCCAGAAGGTTTCCCGCATCAGGAAATTCGTCAGTATTCCCTGACCCGCAAGCCAGACGGTAAAGGCTATCGCATTGCGGTGAAGCGCGAAGACGGCGGGCAGGTTTCCACCTGGCTGCATAATCATGCGAACGTCGGCGACGTGGTCCATCTTGCTGCTCCGGCGGGTGATTTCTTTATGGCGGTTGAGGCGAATACGCCGGTGACGCTGATTTCAGCGGGTGTCGGTCAAACGCCGATGCTGGCGATGCTCGATACGCTGGCAAAGTCCCACCACAGCGCGCAGGTAAACTGGTTCCACGCGGCGGAAAATGGTGACGTTCATGCCTTCGGAGATGAGGTGAAGGCGCTGGCGGCAACGTTACCACGCTTTATGGCGCATACCTGGTATCGTCTGCCAACGGATGCGGATCGTGCGGCGGCGCGTTTTGACAGCGAAGGGCTGATGGATTTACGCCCGCTCGAAGGGGCGTTTAGCGCACCGGAGATGCAGTTTTACGTGTGCGGCCCGGTGGCGTTTATGCAGTATGCGGCGAAGCAGCTCGTTGAGCTGGGGGTGAATAAAGATAATATCCATTACGAGTGTTTTGGGCCGCATAAGGTTTTGTGATGAAAAAGCCCCTCGTTCGAGGGGCTTTTTTTCGCCGGGTGGCGGCTTCGCCTTACCCGGCCTACAAAACCGTTGGCAATGTTAAATCGCGGCGTCGTCCTCTTCCCCGGTACGAATTCGAATTACTCTCGCCACGTCGAAGACAAAAATCTTCCCGTCGCCGATCTTACCGGTCTGCGCCGTGCGGATAATCGTATCCACGCAGGTATCCACAATATCGTCACTCACCACGATTTCGATTTTCACTTTCGGCAGAAAGTCCACCATGTACTCCGCGCCACGGTACAGTTCAGTGTGGCCTTTCTGGCGACCAAAACCTTTCACTTCCGTCACCGTCATCCCGGTGATGCCGACTTCTGCCAGCGCTTCACGCACATCGTCCAGTTTGAAAGGTTTAATAATCGCATCAATCTTTTTCATGGTGGGTCCTTAAACTCTTGCCAGTAAGCTGCCTCGTAATCGGTTGCTCACAGTATCATATTCATTCAGATTTTGCGGTACTACTCTTTAAAATCGTTCGCTTCAAGCTCATGGCGCGAGAGCAGTTTATAGAACTCGGTACGGTTGCGCCCGGCCATCCGCGCCGCGTGGGTAACGTTGCCTTTGGTGATCTGCAACAGCTTGCGCAGGTAGTTCAGTTCAAACTGGTTTCGCGCCTCGGCAAAGGTCGGCAGCGCGGTGTTTTCCCCTTCCAGCGCCTGCTCCACCAGCGCGTCGCTGATGACCGGCGATGAGGTCAGCGCCACGCACTGCTCGATAACGTTAACCAGCTGGCGAACGTTCCCCGGCCAGCTGGCGGTCATTAAGCGCTTCATGGCATCGGTGGAAAACGCGCGTACAAACGGCTTGTGACGATCGGCAGACTGGCGCAGAAGATGGTTCGCCAGCAGCGGAATATCTTCCGCGCGCTCGGCAAGCGCCGGGATCTTCAGGTTCACCACGTTCAGACGATAATAAAGATCTTCGCGGAACTCGTTCCGCGCCATCACTTTTGGCAGGTCGCGGTGGGTCGCCGAAATAATCCGCACGTTAATGTCGATATCGCGGTTACTGCCCAGCGGGCGCACCTTGCGCTCCTGCAACACGCGCAGCAGTTTAACCTGAAGCGGCGCGGGCATATCCCCGATTTCATCCAGAAACAGCGTGCCGCCCTCCGCCGCCTGGAACAGCCCTTCCCTGCTGCTCACCGCCCCGGTAAAGGCCCCGCGCGCGTGGCCGAACAGTTCGGATTCCAGCAGCTGCTCAGGCAACGCACCGCAGTTAATGGCGATAAAAGCGTTTTTACTGCGCGGGCTGGCGTTATGGATAGCCTGGGCGAGGATCTCTTTCCCCGTCCCGCTTTGGCCGTTAATCAGCACGCTCACGTCGGACTGCGCCACCATTCGCGCCTGTTCGAGCAGGCGCAGCATAATCGGGCTGCGGGTGACGATGGATTCACGCCAGGCCTCATCGCCCGACGGTGCAGCGTGTTCAAGGGCGCTGTCGATCGCCTTATAGAGCGCGTCTTTATCCACCGGTTTGGTGAGAAAGCTGAACACCCCCTGCTGGGTCGCCGCCACCGCGTCCGGGATAGAGCCGTGGGCGGTAAGGATAATCACCGGCATCCCCGGCTGCTGCTTCTGGATCTCGCTAAAAAGCTGCATCCCGTCCATCTCGTCCATGCGCAGGTCGCTGATCACCAGGTCGATCTTCTCGCGATTGAGCACCTTCAGTCCTTCCTGCCCGCTTTCGGCGGTGACCACGCTGTAGCCTTCGCTGACCAGTCGCATCCCCAGCAGCTTGAGCAGTCCCGGATCGTCGTCCACCAGCAGGAGATGGGCAGGTTTGCGGCTTGTCATGGCTTCACATCCTCTTGTTTCTGCGTGTCGCTGTCCGGGTCCGACGAGGTGGTTGGCGGATTCCCCTTCGAGCCATCCGGCAGGTAGTTGCCCGCCGGCTTACGCGTTGAGAGCTGTCTTTCGATATCGGTCAGGTTTTCCAGCTTGCGCGTGGTGGTATCAAGCTGCGCGCGCAAGGAGTCGTGCTGCTGGCGAAGCGTATCCAGCTCGGCATCGGTGGTTTGCTGGAGCTTGCTGTAGCGAGAGCGCTCTTCCGCCAGCTGAAGCTGCTGCACCTGCCCGTCACGCCAGAGCTGATACACCGGGCGCACCTGCCCCGGAATATTCGCGGCAAGCAGATCCAGACGCGCGGTATTGGCGCGACGCTCAACGGGGGTAATTTTGGCATCCGCCAGCAAAATGGCCCGCTTGAACAGCGCCTGCCAGGTATCGTCATTTAACATCGCCGCCTGGGCGCGCGCGGTGGCGGGCGAAAGCCGCTGCGAACAGTCTATGCCGCGCAGCCAGAACAGCGGGTTCGCTTCAACGTCGTGTCCTGATAAGTTCCAGATATCGTCGCAGCGGGTGGTCAGGAAATCGGCCAGCTGATTTTCAGGCCAGGTGGCCTCTTTTTTATCTTCGATTGCACTTTTGGGTGCATGGGAAACACAGCCTGCCAGCAGAATACAGGGCAGACTCAGGCGTAATTTTTTGCTGGAAAACACCGCGCGCGCGGCGCGAAAAAGGACGTGTGACATACTCACCAGACATAGATTCATTTTATTGATTTTTCCGGCTCAAGAGGCAGTTCAATGCGGAAGCAGACGTCTGAGCGATCGTCACTGGCGATATGGAGCTCACCCTGCATCCGTCGTATGCAGTCGCGGGCAATGCTTAGCCCCAGACCGCTTCCTTTTACCGCCCCTTTTCGCTGATGGCTTCCCTGGAAGAAGGGCTCAAAAATCATCGCCTTTTCTTCATCAGGGATCGGGGTTCCCGTATTGGCTACATCAATTAGCACCCGTGAGCCATTCGTATAGCTACGGATATAAATGTTACCGGATTCAGTACCATAGTGCACCGCATTGGAATAAAGATTATCCAGCACGCTCATCAGCAGCATCGGCTCGGCAAGGCAGGCCGACTCGCTGAGATCCACTTCGGTATGCATCATTTTAGCTCGTGCTGGCAGGCTATGGGCGGAGATCACCATATCGACCAGCGGTTCAATCTCGACCCTCTCCAGCGCCACCGCGCCGTCTGCAAGCTTACGGTTGTAGTCCAGCAGCTGTTCAATGAGCTTTTGCAGATTACGGCTGCTGGCATCGAGAATATCGACAATTTCTTTTTGTTCGACGGTGAGCGGCCCGGCCACCTCGTCCGCCAGCAGCTCGGTCCCTTCGCGCATGCTGGCAAGCGGGGTTTTAAGCTCGTGGGAGATGTGGCGCAGGAACTGATGACGCTGTGACTCCAGCCAGGCCAGACGCTCTGAAAGCCAGATAATCCGCTGCCCGACCGAACGCAGCTCGCGCGGCCCTTTAAAGGCTACCGTATCGCCGAGAGATTTCCCCTCGCCCAAGCGGTTGATCATTCGCTGAATGCCCTTCACCGGGCCGATGATCATGCGGGTAAAGAGTAAGACCAGCCCGAGGCTGACTAAAAACAGCACCAGCGCCTGCCAGCCGAAGAACTGACCGCGCTCGGCGATCTCCTGTTGCAGCTGTTGCCCGCGGGAGAAGACCACCGTTCGCGTGGCCTGCACCATCTCGGTATTGGCGTTGGCGAAGGCTTCAAGACGCGCGGCGGCGGCGGTATCCGGGCCGCTGTTTTTACACTGAAGCTGGGCCAGATCGTTTAGATCCTGGCGCAGCGCCTGATAAAGCTTGTCGTCCGGCAGCACGCCCGCGTGGGCGTCGAGCATTTCGCTGTAGCGCTTGCGCTGATTTTGATAGACCTTTTCCAGGGTGCTGTCGTCCAGCACGCAGTACTGGCGGTAGCTGCGCTCCATCTCCAGCGCGGCGTTGGTCATCGCTTCGCTGCGCCGGGCGTCGATAAGCGTGGTCCGGTTGGTCAGCGCCGCCTGCGCGCTGAGCGCGTTAAGGCTTTGCCACGCCTGCCACGCCAGCACCAGCAGAGGGAGCAGGATCAACAGGAACGCCATCATCACGAGCTGTCGCAGTGAGCGAGGGAAAAGGGACCAGCGTTTCAACACATTACTCTCTTCATGTGGGTTTCAGGAGAGCGTAGCGAGTCTGCCCTTCAGATACAACAAAGCCGGGTAAAAACCCGGCTTTGTTATGGAATGAGGCGGTGCCTTACTCGACGTTTCGCCCTGGCCTGATAAGCAATGCTTTTATCAGTAGTTGGACGGCAGGCACCTGTTTGTGCGTCATTCGAAGTTTATGTAGCGCGTCCCGAAGGGGCTGACATAAGAGGGTGAATGAGCCACTGCTTATTATTATGCAACACCCGTGCCAGATTGCAAATAAATAAATTATACCACTGATAAATAAGGTATTTTCATGAAAAACAGAATCATTAGGCTCTGAATGATTTTTGCGCTAACTGTCGCTAATTAGCAACACCTTATCGGGAACGTTTTCTATCCTATAAAAATCAATAGCTTATATGTCGCCAATTGACGACAGCGATGTTAAGGGAATGTCGCGATTTTGCGACAGACACAAAAAAGCCCGGCGTCGCTTCTGCTTGCCGGGCCTGGAAGGGAAATTAAGGTGAAATTATCCCAGCTGTTTACGCGCGTTGCGGAAGATACGCATCCACGGGCTGTCCTCGCCCCAGTTTTCCGGGTGCCAGGAGTTGCTTACGGTACGGAACACGCGCTCCGGGTGCGGCATCATGATCGTCACGCGGCCGTTTTCCGTGGTCACCGCGGTAATGCCGTTTGCCGAGCCGTTCGGGTTCGCCGGGTAGGTCTGGGTGACTTTACCGAAGTTATCGACAAAGCGCAGCGCCACAAGGCCTTTGCTTTCCAGCTCGGCCAGATGTGCGGCGTTGCGCACTTCAATCTGGCCTTCGCCGTGGGAAACCGCAATCGGCATCTGCGAGCCGACCATTCCCTGCAACAGCAGAGAAGGACTTTGCGTCACTTCCACCAGGCTAAAGCGCGCTTCGAAGCGGTCGGACTGGTTACGCACAAAGCGCGGCCAGGCGTCGCTGCCCGGGATCAGCTCGCGCAGGTTAGACATCATCTGACAGCCGTTACACACGCCCAGCGCCAGCGTCTGCGGACGGTGGAAGAAAGTTTCGAACTCGTCACGCACGCGGTTGTTGAAGAGGATGGACTTCGCCCAACCCTCGCCCGCCCCCAGCACGTCGCCGTAGGAGAAACCGCCGCAGGCCACCAGCGCCTGGAAATCTTCCAGACCGGTACGCCCGGCCAGCAGGTCGCTCATGTGAACGTCGATAGCGTCAAAGCCCGCGCGGTGGAACGCCGCCGCCATCTCAACGTGGGAGTTGACGCCCTGCTCGCGCAGTACGGCCACTTTTGGACGCGCGCCGGTCGCGATGTACGGTGCGGCAATATCTTCGTTGATGTCGAAGGAGAGCTTCACGTTCAGGCCCGGATCGTTGTCGTTGGCCTTTGCGTCATGTTCCTGGTCGGCGCATTCCGGGTTATCACGCAGGCGCTGCATCTGCCAGGTGGTTTCTGCCCACCACATACGCAGCGTGGTGCGGCTTTCGCTGAACACCGCATGGCCGTCGGCTTCAATCACAAAGCGATCGCCCTGCACCGCTTTACCAAGATAATGCACACAGTCCGCCAGACCGTGCTGCGCCAGCACCGCTTCAACCGCGTCACGGTCTTCTGCACGCACCTGAATAACCGCGCCCAGCTCTTCGTTAAACAGCGCCGCCAGACGATCGTCGCCAAGCGTCGCAATGTTGGCTTCCACGCCGCAGTGGCCGGTGAAGGCCATTTCTGCCAGCGTCACCAGCAGGCCGCCGTCGGAACGGTCGTGGTAGGCCAGCAGCTTACGCTGCGCAACCAGCGCCTGAACGGCATCGTAGAAACCTTTTAACTGCGCCACGTCGCGCACGTCGGCAGGCTTGTCGCCGAGCTGACGGTAAACCTGCGCCAGCGCGGTGGCACCGAGCGCGTTATGGCCTTTGCCGAGGTCAATCAGCAGCAGGGCGTTATCGTCGGTGGACAGCTGCGGCGTAATGGTGTGACGCACGTCTTCCACGCGCGCAAAGGCGGTGATCACTAACGACAGCGGCGAGGTCATTTCGCGCTGCTCGCTGCCTTCCTGCCAGCGGGTTTTCATCGACATGGAGTCTTTACCCACCGGAATGGTCAGGCCGAGCGCAGGACAGAGCTCTTCGCCCACCGCTTTGACCGCTTCGTACAGGCCCGCGTCTTCGCCCGGATGACCGGCTGCGGCCATCCAGTTTGCGGAGAGCTTAATGCGTTTGATATCGCCAATCTGCGTGGCGGCGATGTTGGTCAGCGCTTCGCCCACGGCCAGACGGGCCGAGGCCGCGAAGTCCAGCAGCGCCACCGGGGTACGTTCGCCGAGCGCCATCGCTTCGCCGTAGTAGCTGTCGAGGCTCGCGGTAGTAACGGCGCAGTTTGCCACCGGGATCTGCCACGGGCCAACCATCTGGTCGCGCGACACCATGCCGGTCACGGTACGGTCGCCGATGGTCACGAGGAAGGTTTTCTCCGCCACGGCAGGCAGGTGCAGCACGCGGTTTACCGCGTCAGCCACGGTAATGTCCTGACGATCCAGCGCCTTGCCCGCCGCTTTGCGGGTCTGCACGTCGCGGGTCATCTTCGGCGTTTTGCCGAGCAGAACGTCCAGCGGCAGATCGATAGGCTGGTTGTCGAAATGGGTATCGCTTAAGGAGAGATGCTGCTCTTCGGTGGCTTCACCGATCACCGCATACGGCGCGCGCTCGCGGCGGCACAGCTCGTCAAACAGCGGCAGCTGATCGGCGGCCACCGCCAGCACGTAGCGCTCCTGGGATTCGTTACACCAGATCTCCAGCGGGCTCATGCCCGGCTCGTCGCTCAGGATATCGCGCAGGTTGAAACGCCCGCCGCGACCGCCGTCGCTTACCAGCTCCGGCATGGCGTTAGACAGACCGCCCGCGCCCACGTCGTGAATAAAGAGGATTGGGTTAGCGTCGCCCAGCTGCCAGCAGCGGTCGATCACTTCCTGGCAGCGACGCTCCATTTCCGGGTTGTCGCGCTGTACGGAAGCAAAATCAAGATCCGCATCGGACTGGCCGGATGCCATAGAAGACGCGGCCCCGCCGCCCAGACCGATGTTCATCGCCGGGCCGCCGAGGACGATCAGCTTCGCGCCCACCACGATCTCGCCTTTCTGCACGTGATCGGCGCGGATGTTGCCGATCCCGCCCGCCAGCATGATCGGCTTATGGTAGCCGCGCAGCTCTTCGCCGTTGTGGCTCTCGACCTTCTCTTCGTAGGTACGGAAGTAGCCGTTCAGCGCAGGGCGACCAAATTCGTTGTTGAACGCCGCGCCGCCCAGCGGGCCGTCGGTCATGATATCCAGCGCGGTGACAATGCGCTCCGGCTTGCCGAAGTCCTCTTCCCACGGCTGCTCGAAGCCCGGGATACGCAGGTTGGATACGGAGAAGCCCACCAGCCCGGCCTTTGGCTTCGCGCCGCGTCCGGTTGCCCCTTCGTCACGGATTTCACCGCCGGAGCCGGTCGCCGCACCCGGCCACGGCGAGATCGCCGTCGGGTGGTTATGGGTTTCGACCTTCATCAGGATATGCGCAGGCTCCTGATGGAAGTCATAGCGCCCCGCTTCGCGATCGGCGAAGAAGCGGCCCACCTCGGAACCTTCCATTACCGCGGCGTTGTCTTTATAGGCCGACAGCACGTGGTCAGGGGTCTGTTCCATGGTGTTTTTGATCATCTTGAACAGCGACTTCGGCTGCTGTTCGCCGTCGATAATCCAGTCGGCATTGAAAATCTTGTGGCGGCAGTGCTCGGAGTTCGCCTGCGCAAACATGTAGAGTTCGATGTCGTTCGGGTTGCGGTTCAGCTTAACGAACGCGTCGTGCAGATAGTCGATTTCGTCTTCCGCCAGCGCCAGACCCAGACGCAGGTTGGCGTCAATCAGCGCCTGACGGCCCTGCCCCAGCAGATCCACGCTCTGTACCGGCGCAGGCTGATGATGGGAAAAGAGCTTCTGCGCGTCGTCCAGAGAGGTAAACACGCTCTCCATCATGCGATCGTGCAGCGCTGCGGCCACCGTCTGCCACTGTTCAGCGGTCAGGGTCGAGGCTTCGACGTAATAGGCGACGCCGCGCTCCAGACGGTTAATCTGGTTCAGGCCGCAGTTGTGGGCGATGTCGGTGGCTTTGGAAGACCAGGGGGAGATGGTGCCAGGGCGCGGCGTGGCCAGAATCAGTTTGCCGGTCGGCGTATGGCTGCTCAGGCTTGGGCCATACTTGAGAAGGCGTTCAAGCTGTACGCGTTCCTCTGCATTCAGGGGAGCATTCAGGTCAGCAAAATGGACATACTCAGCGTAAATATTGCTTACCGGAAGGTCGGCTGCCTGAAAACGTGCCAGCAGTTTGTTGATACGGAAGGCAGACAGTGCAGGCGAACCACGCAGAATTTCCATCATAAGTCTCTCGTCTTCGAAGCGCCTGAGGCGCTTACAGTGTGCGCAAGGGGGGAAAACGGGCGTCATTATAGAGAATCCTGAGCGCCGACGAAACCGTTTGCGTCGAAATAAAATTTGCGCAGACGTTTATCAATAGATGTGACCTGTTTCTCTAATGGGTTGCCAACTGGCGCAAGTTTACGCAAAATGCCGCTCATTCAATGGCAAACCCTATTCTTAACATGGCGACAGCATACTGAGGCACTTCCCGGCGCAGAGAATTAACTAATTGAAAAAATTAAAGATTAATTATCTGCTCATCGGCATAGTGACGTTGCTGCTGGCAGTGGCCCTTTGGCCTTCAATCCCCTGGTTCGGCAAAGCCGAAAACCGTATTGCCGCCATTCAGGCGCGGGGAGAGCTGCGCGTCAGTACCCTGACCTCTCCGCTGATCTACAGCGACATCAACGGCAAACTCATCGGCCTGGACTACGAGCTGGCCCAGCAGTTTGCCGATTACCTCGGCGTGAAGCTGAAAATCACCGTGCGCCAGAACACCAGCCAGCTGTTTGACGATCTCGATAACGACAACGCCGACGTGCTGGCCGCCGGGCTGGTTTATAACAGCGAGCGCAGCAAAAACTATCAGCCAGGCCCGACCTATTACTCTGTTTCTCAGCAGCTGGTGTACCGCGTGGGTAACCTGCGCCCGCGCTCGCTGGCCTCGATTAACGAGCAGCAGCTCACCATCGCGCCGGGCAGCGTGGCGATTGACGATCTGCGCGTTCTCAAAGAGAAGCAATTCCCCGATTTAAGCTGGAAGGTCGATCCGAAGCTGGGCACCACCGCGCTGCTCGAACAGGTGAAAGACAAAAAGCTGGCCTACACGGTGGCGGACTCGGTGGCGATTAGCCTTTTCCAGCGCGTGCATCCGGAAATCGCCGTGGCGCTGGACGTGACCGACGAGCAGCCCGTGACCTGGTTTAGCCAGCTCGATAACGATCAAACCCTGTCGGCCGCGATGCTCGATTTCTTTAACACCATGAATGAAGACGGCACGCTGGCGCGCCTGGAAGAGAAGTACCTCGGCCACGGCGATGATTTTGACTACGTTGATACCCGCAGCTTCCTGCGCGCCGTCGACAGCGTGTTGCCCGATCTCCAGCCCCTGTTCGAGAAATATGCCCAGGAGATCGACTGGCGCCTGCTGGCGGCTATCTCCTATCAGGAATCCCACTGGGACACCCAGGCCACCTCCCCCACCGGCGTGCGCGGGCTGATGATGCTCACCAAAAATACCGCTCAGAGCCTCGGCCTGACGGATCGCACCGACGCCGAGCAGAGCATCAGCGGCGGCGCGCGCTATTTGCAGGATATGATGACCAAAGTGCCGGAAACGGTGCCGGAGGAAGAGCGCATCTGGTTTGCGCTGGCGGCCTACAACATGGGCTACGCGCATATGCTCGACGCGCGCGCGCTGACGGCGAAAACCAAAGGGAATCCGGACAGCTGGTCTGACGTAAAACAGCGTCTGCCGCTCCTGAGCCAGAAGCCCTGGTACAACAAGCTGACCTACGGCTACGCGCGCGGTCACGAGGCCTACGCGTACGTGGAGAATATCCGTAAGTATCAGATAAGCCTGGTGGGATATTTGCTGGAGAAGGAAAAAGAGGCCGCCGAGGCGCAGCAGCTGGCGCAGAGTTATCCGGTAGTGGCACCGGACGAGCTTAATCGCCCGCCTGCTTCAATTCTGCCTTTTGTTGCTTTTTCTGCTGCCGGCGCATTCGAAAGAAGTCACTCAACAGACCCGAACATTCTGGTGCAAGCACCCCGCCGATAATATTCACCTGATGATTCATGCCGGGATGGCCCAGCACGTCCATCAGGGAGCCCGCCGCGCCGGTTTTTTCATCCCGCGCGCCAAACACCAGCGTGCCGATACGGCCGTGTACCATTGCGCCCGAGCACATCACGCACGGCTCAAGGGTGACGTACAGCGTGGTATCGAGCAGGCGATAGTTTTGCAGCACCAGCCCGCCCTGGCGTAACGCCATGATTTCAGCGTGCGCGGTCGGATCGTGACGACCGATCGGGCGATTCCAGCCTTCACCAATCACCTGGTTGTTATGAACCAGCACCGCGCCCACGGGCACTTCGCCCTCTTCCCAGGCACGTTGCGCCAGCGTCAGCGCGTGGCGCATCCAGTATTCGTGATTCAGTTCAGAGGTGGACAACGGTAAGTACTCCAGTTAAAAGCGGGCGGCATTATACATAGTGGCCCTCTATAAGACTATTCGAGTTGCTGAAGTTCACCGGACGGCGTGACGCGCCAGCGGTGCTGGCAAAAATAGAGCAGCGGGTTGTCCTGCTTGCTGTCGCTGTAGCCGCTGTACAGGCGCAGCGGCGTGCCGATCTGCTTCTCAAGCTGCACCACTTTTTCATGTCCCAGGCAGCGCATAGTCAGCACCCAGCCGCCGTAGCCCCGCGCAACCTGGGTGGCGATAAGATTCACACGCGGCAGCCACGGGGTATCAAAATAGACCTGCTCCACCAGCGGCTGCGGGGAGCCGGTGATCAGCCAGATATCGGCATCGTTTTCGGCAAGATAGTTGGTGAGCCTTTGCTGAACCACGGGAAACGCGGTGACGTGACCGCGAAACCACTGCACAAAGTCCCGTTCGAGCTGTTTAAGGCGCGCGTCGCTGTGCCCAAAGGTACATCCCCACAGCAGCAGGCTCATGGGCCAGCGGGCGGCGCGGCCTTTAACCAGCAGCGCCAGGCCAATCACCGGTAAGAGCGGAAGCACGAGCAACGCATTCAGGGGCTGACGCCGCAGCAGATAACGCAAAAACGTTCCGAACATATCCTGCTGATGCAGCGTTCCATCCAGGTCAAAAAAGACAACGCGACGCTCGTGATTAGCCAAACCTTACTCCTCTGGGTCGTTAAATCCTAACAGCCAGGTAAACATGAACCCGGCGATTACCGCTACTAAATAGCCTAACAGATAGAGCATGACTTTTCCGGTCACGATGGTTAATGCCAGCGGTAAACCGGAAATCCCGAAGGTGATCACCGTCGCCACCTTCCAGTAGCTGATCAGCGCCCCGCCTACCGCACCGCCCAGACAGGCGGCAAGGAAGGGTTTACCCAGCGGCAGGGTGACGCCGAAAATCAGCGGCTCGCCGACGCCCAGCAGCCCGACCGGCAGCGCCCCTTTGATCACCTTTTTCAGCCTCGCGTTGCGGGTCTTCATCAGTACCGCAATGGCCGCCCCCACCTGCCCCACGCCCGCCATCGACAAAATCGGCAGCAGCGCGTTGTACCCGTGCGCCTGCACCAGCTCAACGTGGATAGGCACCAGCCCCTGATGCAGCCCCGTCAGCACCAGCGGCAGGAAGGTGCCTGACAGCACCGCCCCCACCAGCAAGCCGCCGCGATCGATAGCCAGCGACGCGCCGTGGGCGATGGCTTCGGAGATCCATCCGCCCAGCGGTTGCAGCGCGACAATCGCCACGCTGCCGGTGATGAGGGTGGTCAGCAGCGGGTTAAGGATAAGCTCGATAGAGCCGGGCAGCAGCGTGCGCAGCTTTTTCTCGATCCAGCACATCAGAATCACCACCAGCAGCACCGCGATCACCCCACCGCGTCCCGGCTGAAGCGCCTCGCCAAACAGCGTGATCTGCGCCAGCTGCGGGCTGGAGAGAATGCCCGCCATCACCCCGCCCATCGCCAGCGAACCGCCGAACACTTTGGCGGCGTTAACTCCCACCAGAATGTTCATGATGGCAAACACCGCGCTGCCGAAAATCCCCAGGATCCCCAGCATGTTCGGATACTGCGTCGCGAAGTCCCCGACGATATCCGGGCGCTTGAGGATATTAATAATCCCGGTGATCAGACCCGAGGCGATAAACGCCGGAATCAGCGGAATAAAGACGTTCGCCAGCTGTCGCAGCGCATCGCTCATCGGCGCTTTATACTTCGCTTTAGCCTGCGCTTTGGTGCGCTCGGCGTCGTCAAACGTGGCCTCGCCGCCCATCTGCGCGCGCATGGCGTCCACCACCTGCGCGGCTTTGCCCGGCCCGACAATCAGCTGGTGCTGCTGCCCCTGTTTGACGTATCCGCTCACGCCGGGAAGCTGCTTCAGATGCGCCAGATCAAGCTGGTCATCGTCATGCACCTCAACGCGCACGCGCGTCATGCAGTTTTCCAGACGCTGAATATTTTTCTTCCCGCCGATCCCCTGCAAGATACCGCTGGCGAGCGCTGCTGTTTTTTCCATAGACGCCTCTGTTTTAATTTTCTAATGCCGCCCGTAAGAACCCGTTGTGCGCATCGAGCTTCGCTCTGGCCGCCGCGGCATCCAGCCCGCTCAGGATCATCAGAATGGCCGGCTTGACGTTATAATCCGTCTGCTTAAGCGCGCTTTCCGCCTCGTCGCGGCTGGCGCCCGTGGCCTCCACCACCATGCGGCAGGCGCGGTCCACCAGCTTGACGTTGGTGGCCTGCATGTCGACCATCAGGTTCTGATACACCTTGCCGAATTTGACCATCGCCCCGGTAGAGATCATGTTCAGCACCAGCTTTTGCGCGGTGCCGGACTTAAGACGCGTGGAGCCGGTCAGCGCCTCGGGGCCAACCACCGGAGAGATAGCAATGGCCGCCACCTGGGCAATCGGGGAGCCAGGGTTACAGGAGATCGCCACCGTGGTGCAGCCCGTCTGGTTGGCATATTCCAGCCCGCCGATGACGTAAGGCGTACGCCCGGACGCTGCCAGGCCAACAACCAGGTCGCTTGCGGTCAGGTTCAGCGCCTTCAAATCGTCTTCGCCCAGCTGTTTGTTGTCTTCCGCTCCTTCAACCGCTTTTAGCAGCGCGCCCGGGCCCCCGGCAATCAGGCCGACGACCAGACCATGCGGCACGCCGAAGGTTGGCGGACATTCGGATGCGTCCAGCACGCCAAGACGCCCGCTGGTGCCCGCCCCCATGTAAATAATGCGGCCACCGGCTTTCAGCGCCGTCGCTGCCGCATCGACAGCCTTTGCCACTTCCGGTAATGTCTCTTTCACCGCCTGGGCGACCAGCGTATCCTGTTGATTAAAGCGGTGAACCAGCTCCAGCGTGGAGAGGGCATCCAGATCCATGGTTTGTGGATTACGCGTTTCTGAAACAAGTGAACCAAGATTCATTTTTTTACCTCAAGAATTTTTAATTCATCATAATCTCACTATAATGGAATATAAAATTCATTCAGGCGAGCAAAATCCTTATTTGCAGCAGCAATCACATTTTCGCCAGGAGAACGTATGAACTGTTTAATCCGCATTCGCCAGCGTTACGCGGGCTTTGCGCAAAGCGATAAAAAGCTGGCGGATTTTCTGCTGTCGCAGCCCGACCGCGCCCGTCATCTCAGCTCCCAGCAGCTGGCGAGCGAGGCCGGGGTGAGCCAGTCCAGCGTGGTGAAATTTGCCCAGAAGATAGGCTTTAAGGGCTTTCCGGCGCTGAAGCTGGCGATTAGCGAAGCGCTGGTGAGCAACCCAAACCCGCAGTCCATGCCGGTGCATAACCAGATCCGCGGCGACGATCCGATGCGGCTGGTGGGCGAGAAGCTGATTAAAGAGAACGTCGCGGCGATGCACGCGACCCTCGACGTGAATACCGAAGAGAAGCTGCTGGAGAGCGTGGCGATGCTGCGCGGGGCGCGGCGCATCGTGCTGACCGGGATCGGCGCATCCGGTCTGGTGGCGCGCAACTTCGGCTGGAAGCTGACCAAAATCGGCTATAACGCCATCGTCGAGCTGGATATGCACGCCCTGCTGGCCACGGTGCAGGCGATGGATCCTGACGATCTGCTGCTGGCGATCTCTTATTCCGGCGAGCGCCGCGAGATCAATATGGCCACCGATGAAGCCCTGCGCGTGGGCGGTAAAATCCTCGCCATCACCGGGTTTACGCCGAACGCGCTCCAGCAGCGGGCGACGCGCTGCCTGTACACCATTGCCGAAGAGCAGGCCACGCGCAGCGCGGCGATTTCCTCTACCAGCGCGCAAATGATGCTCACCGACCTGCTGTTTATGGCCCTGGTGCAGCAGGATCTGGAGAATGCGCCGGAGCGTATTCGCCACAGCGAAGAGCTGGTAAAAAAATTGGTTTGAACAGATAACGCGCGTATAATGCCCGCCCTGTTTGTGTTGTTTCCGAGAATTTCCTGATGGCGCTGTTAATCACCAAAAAATGCATCAACTGCGATATGTGCGAACCCGAATGCCCTAACGAGGCGATTTCGATGGGTGACAGCATTTATGAGATTAACAGCGACCGCTGCACCGAATGCATCGGCCACTATGAAACGCCGACCTGCCAGAAGGTGTGCCCTATCCCCAATACGATCCTGAAAGATCCGGTACACGTTGAGAGCGAAGAGCAGCTTTGGGATAAGTTTGTCCTGATGCACCACGCGGATAAACTTTAACTTTCGATAATCACCGTCGCACACGCGTAGTGCCGTTCATCGGCGAGCGTGACGTGCATATGGTTCACGCCAAGCTTCTCAGCCAGCTTTAGCGCCTCGCCCCACAAACGCAGGCGCGGCTTGCCCAGTTCATCGTTAAACACTTCGAACTGGTTAAACGCCAGGCCGTTACGAATTCCCGTACCAAAGGCTTTCGCCGCCGCCTCTTTTACCGCAAAACGTTTAGCCAGAAAACGCACCGGCTGCTGGTGCGCTTCCCAGATAGCCCACTCGTTGTCGCTCAGCACGCGACGCGCCAGGCGATCGCCGCTGCGGGCGATCACCGCTTCAATGCGGGCTATTTCAACGATATCCGTGCCTAAGCCCAGAATGGCCATTACTGACGCGCTTCCAGCATCAGGCGCTTCATTTCTGATACCGCCTCTTTCAGACCGCTCATCACCGCGCGGCCAATAATGGCGTGACCGATGTTCAGCTCGTGCATCTCCGGCAGCGCGGCGATGGGCTTCACGTTGTGATAGGTCAGGCCGTGTCCGGCGTTCACCTTCAGGCCCAGGCTTGCAGCATAGGTCGCCGCTTTCGCGATACGCTCAAGCTCTTTCGCCTGTTCGGCATCATTTTTAGCATCGGCGTAGCAGCCGGTGTGGATTTCGATGTAAGGTGCGCCCACGTCGGCAGCGGCTTTGATTTGCTCGAAATCTGCATCAATAAACAGGGAAACCAGAATCCCCGCATCGGCCAGGCGCTTGCAGGCATCGCGCATTTTGTCACGCTGTCCGGCAACGTCCAGACCGCCTTCGGTGGTCACTTCCTGACGCTTTTCCGGCACCAGGCAGCAGAAATGCGGTTTGGTGTCACAGGCAATCGTCAGCATCTCTTCCGTGACCGCCATTTCGAGATTCATGCGGGTGTCCAGCGTCTGACGCAGAATGCGCACGTCGCGATCGGTGATATGGCGACGGTCTTCACGCAGGTGGACGGTAATGCCGTCGGCGCCAGCCTGTTCAGCGATAAACGCCGCCTGAACCGGATCGGGATAAGCCGTGCCGCGCGCGTTGCGCAGGGTGGCGATGTGATCGATATTGACGCCTAACAGTAATTCAGCCATGACAATCCTCGGTAATTTTGTTCATTCCCCCTCTCCCTCCGGGAGAAGGGTGATGTGTAAAACACTAACGTTTGGGCACAAACTGCCTGAATAATTCGCGACTCTTTAAGGGCTTGCCGCCAAGATACGGCTTCAGCGCCATGCGGGTAAAGCGTTTTGCCGCCCGCAGCGTATCGGCATCCGGGAACTCGCGCTCGTACAGCGCCCTGAGCTGGCGTCCGGTGAAAGTATTGTTATCCACCACCACGCTGGCGATAAAGCCTTTTTCCTCGCGGTAGCGGTAGGTCATCGTATCCTCGACCTCATCACCGCTACCGGCACAGTGCAGGAAATCCACGCCGTAGCCAAGATGCCCCAGCAGCGCCAGCTCAAAGCGACGCAGGGCCGGTTCAGGCGTGCCCGTAGCGCCAGCGAGCGCCTGGATACAGTGCAGATAATCGAAGAAAAGTTCAGAGAAGCGAGTCTCATGTTCAAGAACGCGTGAAATGAGTTCGTTGACGTACAGACCGCTGTAAAGCGTGCTGCCGGAAAGGGGAAGCGCCAGAGAAACGGCTTCAGCGCTGCGCAGGGTTTTGACTTCCCCTCGCCCACCAAAGCGTACCAGCAGCGGCGTGAAAGGCTGTAGAGCGCCTTTCAGGTTAGAACGTTTGGAACGTGCGCCTTTTGCCACAAGGCGCACGCGACCGGACTCTTCCGTGAAGACGTCCAGCATGAGGCTGGTTTCGCTCCAGGGACGGCTATGCAGGACGAAGGCGCGCTGCCATCCCTCCATCATACTCGTCGTCTTAGGCTACTGGTCTTCGCCGTAACCGAGGCTGCGCAGAGCACGCTCATCATCGGCCCAGCCAGATTTCACTTTCACCCACAGTTCCAGGTGAACCGGTGCTTCAAACATGTCCATCATGTCTTTACGGGCTTCAATACCGATGGTTTTGATCTTGGCGCCTTTGTTACCAATCACCATCTTCTTCTGCCCTTCACGCTCAACGAGGATCAGGCCGTTGATGTCGTAGCCGCCGCGCTCGTTGCTCTGGAAACGTTCGATTTCAACGGTCACAGAATACGGCAGCTCCGCACCCAGGAAACGCATCAGCTTTTCACGGATGATTTCAGAGGCCATAAAACGCTGGGAGCGGTCGGTGATGTAATCTTCCGGGAAGTGATGGATAGCTTCCGGCAGATGCTTACGCACGATACCCGCGATGGTGTCGACGTTCAGACCGGTCTCAGCGGACAGCGGAACGATATCGAGGAAGTTCATCTGGCTACCCAGCCATTGCAGGTGCGGCAGCAGATCGGCTTTTTCCTGTACGTTATCCACTTTGTTCACGGCCAGGATCACCGGCGTTTTACCGTCGCGCAGCTTATTCAGCACCATTTCGTCGTCCGGCGTCCAGCGGGTGCCTTCCACAACGAAAATGACCAGCTCAACGTCACCGATGGAGCTGCTCGCCGCCTTGTTCATCAGGCGGTTGATCGCGCGCTTCTCTTCCATATGCAGGCCGGGGGTATCGACGTAAATCGCCTGATACGCGCCTTCAGTATGGATCCCCACGATGCGGTGGCGCGTGGTTTGCGCCTTGCGTGAGGTAATCGAAATCTTCTGACCCAGCAGATTATTCAGCAGGGTGGATTTGCCAACGTTCGGACGTCCGACGATGGCAATAAATCCGCAATAGGTTTTGTCTTCGCTCATTCCAGCTCCAGTATTTTTAACGCCTGTTCGGCGGCAGCCTGTTCCGCCTTACGACGGCTGGAACCTGTGCCGACCACCGGTTCACTCAGGCCGCTGACCTGGCAATGAATGGTAAATTCTTGATCGTGTGCTTCACCACGCACCTGCACCACCAGATAGGATGGCAGCGGGAGATGGCGACCCTGCAAATATTCCTGCAAACGGGTTTTCGGATCTTTTTGCTTATCGCCCGGACTGATTTCGTCCAGACGTGTCTGATACCAGTTCAGGATCAGCTTTTCGACAGTCTGAATATCGCTGTCCAGGAAAACACCACCAATTAAGGCTTCGACCGTATCAGCGAGAATGGATTCACGGCGAAAACCACCGCTTTTCAGCTCGCCCGGCCCAAGACGCAGACATTCGCCCAGTTCAAATTCGCGAGCGATTTCCGCCAGGGTATTCCCACGAACCAGCGTGGCGCGCATGCGGCTCATATCACCTTCGTCCACGCGCGGGAAACGATGATAGAGGGCATTTGCAATCACGAAACTTAAAATCGAGTCGCCTAAGAATTCAAGACGTTCGTTATGTTTGCTGCTGGCACTGCGGTGGGTTAATGCCTGTTGCAACAACTCCTGATGCTGAAAAGTGTAGCCCAGCTTCCGTTGAAGCCGATTAATTACGATGGGGTTCATGCGATACCAATAAATGAATGCGTCAAAAATGCAGCACACGAAACCGACCTGAGAAAACCAACGCGGTTTCGTGTGCCGTGGCACCCTTGCAGGGCCAACCTTAAACTTCGGGGGAATATTCTATACACAACGACAGGGGATGTCGTTAGTTCGAAGAGATTTATCGCTTAAATAATTCACGTAGCCACTTATTAAGGTGGCTACGCGTCTATTTATTGAGAATTAATGGATTCCGCCGATACGATTCAGACGAACGCCGGTCGGCCATTCGCCTTCCTGCTTCTCAAAACTCATCCAGATTGCGGTTGCTTTACCGACCAGATTAGCTTCCGGCACAAAGCCCCAGTAACGGCTGTCCGCGGAGTTATCGCGGTTATCACCCATCATGAAGTAATGCCCCGGTGGAACAATCCAGCTCGCCAGCTGCTGACCCGGCTGTTTGTAATACATACCTACCTGATCCTGCGCGATTGGCACGGTCAGAATACGGTGCGTCACATCGCCCAGCGTTTCTTTACGCTCGGTCAGACGAATGCCGTTTTCTTTGCTTTGGTCTTTCGGCACCTGGAAGAAACCGCTGGTCGCCTCGCCGCCGTTACGACGGGCGAAGGTCTGCACAAAATCACTTGGCTCAACGTTTGAGTAGGTGATTGGCAGCGCATTTTCGCACGCGGTACCGGAGCTACAGCCCGGCTGGACGGTCACTTCTTTCGCAACCGGATCGTAGGTGACTTTATCGCCCGGCAGACCCACCGCACGCTTGATGTAATCAAGACGCGGATCTTCCGGATATTTAAAGACTACGATATCGCCACGTTTTGGATGACCCGTTTCGATCAGCGTTTTCTGGTAAATAGGATCTTTAATGCCGTAGGCAAATTTCTCGACCAGAATAAAATCGCCGATCAGCAGCGTTGGCATCATCGAACCTGACGGGATCTGGAAAGGTTCGTAAATAAACGAACGGACCACCAGAACAATCGCCAGCACCGGGAATACCGATGCGCCCGTTTCCAGCCAGCCCGGTTTAGGGCCAACTTTCTTCAGGGTCTTTGCGTCAAGCGCGTCGCCCGTGGCTGCCTGTGCGGCAGCCTGACGTTCACGGCGTTTTGGCGCAAAAATAAACTTATCCAGACACCACAACAGCCCTGTTACCAGGGTAGCAATGACCAGGATCAGGGCAAACATGTTCGCCATGCCAACTCCTTAAGGTTATTTGCCGTCTTTACCAACGTGAAGAATGGCAAGGAATGCTTCCTGCGGCAGCTCAACGTTACCAACCTGCTTCATACGCTTCTTACCGTCTTTCTGCTTCTGGAGCAGCTTTTTCTTACGGCTGACGTCACCGCCGTAGCACTTCGCCAGAACGTTTTTACGCAGCTGTTTCACGGTAGAACGCGCGATGATGTGGTTGCCGATAGCCGCCTGAATCGCGATGTCGAACTGCTGACGCGGGATCAGCTCTTTCATCTTCTCAACCAGCTCACGACCACGGTACGGTGCGTTGTCGTTGTGGGTGATCAGCGCCAGCGCATCAACACGCTCGCCGTTAATCAACACATCCACGCGAACCATGTTCGATGCCTGGAAGCGTTTGAAGTTGTAGTCCAGCGACGCATAGCCGCGAGAGGTAGACTTCAGACGGTCGAAGAAGTCGAGCACCACTTCAGCCATCGGGATTTCGTAGGTCAGCGCCACCTGGTTACCGTGGTAAACCATATTGGTCTGCACGCCGCGTTTTTCAATACACAGCGTAATCACGTTGCCAAGGAACTCCTGCGGCAGCAGCATGTGACACTCCGCGATTGGCTCGCGCAGCTCATAAATGTTGTTCAGCGGCGGCAGCTTGGACGGGCTATCGACGTAGATCACCTCTTTCGACGTGGTTTCTACTTCATAGACTACCGTTGGCGCGGTGGTGATCAGATCCAGATCGTATTCACGCTCCAGACGCTCCTGAATGATCTCCATGTGCAGCAGGCCGAGGAATCCGCAGCGGAAGCCGAAGCCCAGCGCCGTGGAGCTTTCTGGCTCGTAGAACAGGGAAGCATCGTTAAGGCTCAGTTTGCCGAGCGCGTCACGGAAGTTTTCGTAATCGTCAGAGCTGACCGGGAACAGACCCGCGTAAACCTGCGGCTTCACTTTTTTGAAGCCCGGCAGCGCTTTGTCCGCCGGATTGCGAGCCAGCGTCAGGGTATCGCCTACCGGCGCGCCGAGGATGTCTTTAATGGCGCAAACCAGCCAGCCTACCTCGCCGCATTTCAGCTCGGTACGGTCAACCTGTTTTGGCGTGAAGATCCCCAGACGGTCTGCGTTATAGACCTGCCCGGTGCTCATCACCTTGATTTTGTCGCCTTTACGCATGGTGCCGTTTTTAATACGCACCAGCGAGACCACACCCAGGTAGTTATCGAACCAGGAGTCGATGATCAGTGCCTGGAGTGGTGCCTCGGGATCACCTTCCGGTGGCGGAATATCACGCACCAGACGCTCCAGCACGTCCGGAACGCCGACGCCGGTTTTGGCCGAGCAGCGCACCGCGTCGGTCGCATCGATGCCGACGATATCTTCAATCTCTTCCGCTACGCGCTCGGGATCGGCGGCAGGCAGGTCGATTTTATTCAGCACCGGCACCACTTCGAGATCCATTTCCATTGCCGTGTAGCAGTTCGCCAGAGTCTGGGCTTCTACGCCCTGCCCGGCATCCACCACCAGCAGCGCACCTTCACAGGCGGCCAGGGAACGTGACACTTCATAAGAGAAGTCAACGTGGCCCGGGGTGTCGATAAAGTTCAGTTGATAGGTTTCACCGTCGGACGCCTTATAGTCGAGCGTCACGCTCTGCGCTTTAATGGTGATACCGCGTTCGCGTTCCAGGTCCATGGAGTCCAGTACCTGGGCTGCCATTTCACGATCAGACAGGCCACCGCAAATCTGGATAATACGGTCAGACAGCGTCGACTTACCGTGGTCAATGTGAGCAATGATCGAAAAGTTACGTATGTTCTTCATATAGTTAAATAATTATGCCTTACGAATTCCTGGAGGCCGCTGTTCTTAGCCTGACGTTTTTCAGTGCGAAAACGCAGCATTCTACACTACATCCCCGTAACCTGGAAATGCACTTAGAGCCAGGTATAGCGCGAAGAATCGGCATTTTCATTTTGGAGATGTAAATAATGATAAAGCCCGGTGATATTACCGGGCTTCTGAAGAGAGCGTTTCAACGCGAAGCTGGTCTGGCGCGAGCGCAACGCTCAGAATAACGGGCTGCCACGCTTCACGTGCGGCCAGCTTTTGCGAGAAACCACGCGCCAGCAAAAAGCCACCTACGCCACCCAGCGCAGCGCCGCACATTGCGGCCGGGTCCGTGCCAAACAGCATCTGGAACAGGCCGCCCATGACAAACAGCCCCACCAGCGGAGAGAGATAAACCAGCATGGCAGAACTGAGCAGGCTGCCTTCGGTGATCCCCAGCTCAACCTTCTGCCCCGCCACCAGCGGCACATCGTTAGGCACGGCAATAGTGTGTGAGGTCTGCGGCCCCAGCTTATTCAGCACGCGGCTACCGCACCCTGCACGAGACGCGCAGCTGTTGCATGACGCTTTTACATCACAGCTTACCAGCGCGACGCCGTCCTGCCATGAAACCACCGTGGCCCACTCTTTAATCATTGTGCCGCCCTGAATTTAATGCTGTCGGAAATACGCTTCGCCGTTTGTGGCGGCAGTTCGCCGACAATGGTGATTTCGGCGTTATCGCGCACCGTAGTGCTCACCGTGCGGCGTCCGGTACGCAGCATCTGCTCAGCGCTGTTCGCCGTGGCCCGGTTGATGTTCACCGAGAAGCTAAACAGCCCGTCGGAATAGAGGCGAGATTCCACCGGCGTTTCGATGGTCGGCAGTTGGCGGCGACTGCTGGACACTTCGCTAAACCCTTGCGGGATCCAGGAAGGCACCCAGTTGAAGTTCACGGAATCACCCACCGGCACGGACAGCAGCGGCGGCAGGCTGGCCTTCGCCAGATTCTGCATGCTGTTACCGACCTGGTTGTTCACGGTGAAGGAGATCACGCGGAACTGCTCCAGGGTTTCGCCGTCACGATCGAGCAAGTCTACGCGCATTGGCAGCTTGGTTTCGGCGTCGATCCAGACAATATAGCTGTAGCGCGTGCCGTCACGCGCCACGACGCGGATCACCTCGCACAGGCGATCGGCAATACGCGTGCGTCCTACGGAGATAAAATCGTAGAAAGGCGCAAGACGCTTAAAGTCCGTGTAGATAAGCGATGGGAGTGAATCAACGATATAGTCGCCATTCAGCGTGAAAGGCTCCAGACCAGGCTCGAAATAGCTGATTTCGTTGCCACGCTGGACAACTTCCCGGCGCGGGCCATCCATCTGTAAAAGCTGGGCAAGCGGCTGTTTATCAAGTCGGGCATGGCGATAGCGTAAAGACTCAACGCCCTGCTTATTGATGCTGATAAATGCCAACTCGTAATTGAGTGACTGGCTGGCCAGATTCATTTGCTGCAACAACGCCCCGGATGAAACATCAGCCGAGGCGTTGGCAGAGAAGAACAGGCTACCCGCCACCAGAGACATGGCGAACCAAAGTTGCTTCATTACTGCGATTGCGTTCCTAAAGTTTGGTTTCCTGGCACCTGCACAGCGGCTTGCTGGGTTTGTGCCTGCTCAAACTGAAGCTGTTCAGAGTGCAGACGACGCTGCAACTCGTAATCTTGTAGCATCGCGTTAATGCGACGGCGCTGCTCTTGTACCTGCTGCTGTTGACCGCCGCTGGCGGATGCATCAGCTGGTACGCCCAGGCTAACCGGGCTGGCTTTGCCCATCATCGGCAGTGTATTAAACACTGGCGCTTCAGGCTGCTGATTGACTTCAGACTGAGTATTATAGTGCTGGACGCCAACGATAACTGCAAGCGATACACATGCAGCCACACCCATCTGGGTAAGTTGACTGGCCCACGGACGCACCTTCTGCCAGAACGGCATTTTCTGCCACTGGTGCGGCGCAGGTTGTGCTTCAGGAATCAGCGGAGTGGTCTGATGAACAGGCTCATTCTCAATCGCAGCCATAACGCGCACTGAGATGTCGAAATGGAGAACGTCACCGGTATCACCACGCAAGGTGTCACGGATGAGGTGATAACTCTCCCAGGTCTCTTGCATTTCGGGAGATTGAGACAGCTCGTTGAGCAGCTCAGTATCCAGCGTTTCACCATCCATTAAAGCGGAAAGTTTTTCTTTCTGCATGCCTAATACCTTTTCCAGTATCCCGCTATCGTCAACGCCTGATAAGCGGTTGAACTTTATTATCAATAGCTTCTCGCGCACGGAAAATACGGGAACGTACCGTGCCGACCGGACAATCCATGATAGCGGCTATCTCTTCATAGCTCAGACCATCAAGCTCCCGCAACGTAATTGCCATGCGTAAATCTTCCGGGAGCGACTCGATCGTGCGAAAAACGATTTGTCTCAGTTCTTCTGACAACATTAAGTTCTCAGGGTTCGAAATTTCTTTCAATGCACCGCCGCTTTCAAAGTTTTCGGCGTCGATGGCGTCCACGTCACTTGACGGAGGACGGCGGCCCTGAGCGACCAGGTAATTCTTTGCTGTATTCACTGCAATACGATACAGCCAGGTGTAAAAAGCACTATCTCCCCGGAAAGAATCCAGCGCGCGATAGGCCTTAATAAAAGACTCTTGTACGACATCAGGGACGTCCCCTGACGGTACATAGCGAGAAACCAGACTCGCCACCTTATGCTGGTAGCGTACCACCAGTAGGTTAAAGGCTTTCTGATCTCCCTTCTGGACCCGTTCAACCAGGACCTGGTCCGTTAACTGCTCGCTCATCCGAGGTAATGTCTCCCCAAACCTAAATTCCACGCGTTATCGAAACGCCACTCTACAACCATGCACTTTTGAGCAAGCACCGACTTAGAGGGTCTGTTTGTCATTAAGTTCCGTAACGCCTTTGTTTTTGTTCATCGCGCCGCAGACTGGTCATTTTCTATCATTATAAGTCTGTTCACGATACATACGCATGTTCTGACAAGAATCTGCTTTTTAACCGTCAGAAGAGTAACGCAACACAGGCTTTATTTCACCACAAAATCTGAAGCTAACGATCTGCTTCGCAAAATATTTTCATAGATTTACCGGTTTTAAACATCACAAACCGAGTTTAGCCATTACAACACCGTATAAAAAAACAGGTGCGATATCTCACATTCAGGTGCTATTCTGGCCAAACAATGTTTAGTAAATTAAACAAACATCATGAACACACCAGCAGATCTGAATTGCGATGTCCTGATCGTAGGTAGCGGTGCAGCCGGGTTATCACTGGCGCTTCGCCTGGCCGAAAATCAGAAAGTTACCGTACTCAGCAAAGGCCCAATGAGCGAAGGCTCAACCTTTTATGCTCAGGGCGGAATTGCCGCCGTGTTTGATGAAACGGACAGCATCGCCTCGCATGTGGAAGATACCCTGATTGCCGGGGCGGGCATTGTGGATGCACATGCCGCCGAGTTTGTCGCCAGTAACGCCCGACACTGCGTGCAGTGGCTTATCGATCAGGGCGTGCTGTTTGATACCCACATCCAGCCTAACGGCGAAGAGAGTTACCATCTCACCCGCGAAGGCGGCCACAGCCACCGCCGCATTCTTCATGCCGCCGATGCCACGGGTAAAGCGGTTGAAACCACGCTGGTCAGCAAAGCGCTGAGCCATCCTAATATTCAGGTGCTGGAGCGCAGTAATGCGGTCGATCTGATTATCTCCGACAAAATTGGCCTACCCGGCACGCGTCGCGTGGTGGGGGCCTGGGTCTGGAATCGGAATAAAGAACAGGTTGAAACCTGCCGGGCAAAAGCCGTTGTGCTGGCAACCGGCGGGGCCTCTAAAGTGTATCAGTATACCACTAACCCGGATATCGCCTCTGGCGACGGTATCGCAATGGCCTGGCGCGCGGGCTGCCGGGTGGCAAACCTGGAGTTTAACCAGTTCCATCCTACGGCCCTCTTCCACCCGCAGGCGCGCAACTTTTTGCTGACCGAAGCCCTGCGCGGCGAAGGCGCCTATCTGAAACGCCCGGACGGCTCGCGCTTTATGCCGGACTTCGATGAGCGGGGTGAACTTGCGCCGCGCGATATCGTCGCCCGTGCGATCGACCACGAGATGAAGCGGCTGGGTGTTGACTGCATGTATCTGGATATCAGCCATAAACCGGCGGAGTTCGTTCGTCAGCACTTCCCGATGATCTATGAAAAGCTGCTGAGCCTGGGGATCGATCTCACCCGCGATCGGGTGCCGATAGTTCCTGCCGCGCACTATACCTGCGGCGGCGTGATGGTTGACGATAACGGTCGCACCGACGTCGACGGCCTTTATGCTATCGGCGAAGTGAGCTATACCGGGCTGCACGGCGCGAACCGCATGGCATCGAACTCGCTGCTGGAGTGTCTGGTTTACGGCTGGTCAGCGGCGGAAGATATTACCAAACGAATGCCCTACGCCCGCCAGGCCGAACGCCTGCCCGCCTGGGATGAGAGCCGCGTGGAGAACCCGGATGAGCTGGTCGTTATCCAGCACAACTGGCACGAGCTGAGGCTCTTTATGTGGGATTACGTCGGAATTGTGCGCACGACTAAACGTCTGGAAAGGGCGTTGCGCCGTATCACCATGCTCCAGCAGGAGATCGACGAGTATTACGCGAACTTCCGCGTATCAAACAACCTGCTGGAGCTGCGCAATCTGGTGCAGGTGGCTGAGCTGATCGTTCGCTGCGCCATGATGCGTAAAGAGAGTAGGGGTTTGCACTACACGCTGGATTATCCGGAACAGCTGGAGCATTCCGGCCCGTCGGTCCTCTCCCCGCTGGCTTACATAAACAGATAAAACGGCTGGGTCAGCGCGGTGTAATCTTCGGAGTAACGCTGGTCTGGCCCGCGGATCACCATCCGGTCGTTAAAGCACTCGCCCTCTTTTGGCGAAAGCGCCAACAGCACGCGATGCGGCATTCGCCCTTCGGTGTCGGCAATGTCGGTGCGTAAACGCAATGACCAGCCAATCTCACGGGCGATCTCAATAAAGGTATTGCCCGTGCTTTCTGGCAGCACCACGCAGAAAAATCCCTCTTCAGAGATTAAATTTGCCGCAGCGGCCAGCAGCGCCCGGTGATCGAGTGAGTCCGTGTAGCGCGCCTGCGCGCGTTCTGGCGTTCCGCACTCCACGCCCGCTTCGTAATAAGGTGGGTTGCTGACGATAAGATCGTAGCGGGCGGTTTGCTCCTGCGCCCAGACCAGCACGTCGGCGCATTGAACCTTGATCCGGTCAGCCCAGGGGGATTCCGCCGCGTTTTCGCTCGCCTGCATCGCCGCCTGCGCGTCCAGCTCAACGGCGTCGATGGTGACATGTTGCTCGGTTCTTTGCGCCAGCATCAGCGCCTGTAATCCGCTTCCGGTGCCGATATCAAGAATGCGCTTTACGCCTGCGACCGGCGCCCAGGCCCCCAGTAAAATACCATCCGTGCCGACCTTCATGGCACAGCGGTCGTGGGCGACAAAAAATTGTTTAAACGTGAAGCCATCGCGGCGCAGCTGCGCTTTGAGTTGAGACATGACGGAGCAACCTTCTAAATGAAACTGGGGTAGCATAGGGGAAAGCGAAGTGGTCGAAAAGCGATATCCATACAAACAGATGAAGATTACAGCCGTAACGTCTATAATCAGCGCCCCACACAGAGGTAGAACATGACTGTAACGACTTTTTCCGAACTTGAACTCGATGAAAGCCTGCTCAATGCATTAGAGAGCAAAGGCTTTACACGCCCGACCGCCATTCAGGCAGCGGCCATTCCGCCTGCGCTTGAGGGCCGCGATGTGCTCGGTTCTGCGCCAACCGGCACCGGTAAAACAGCAGCCTACTTGCTGCCTGTGTTGCAGCATCTGCTCGACTTTCCACGAAAAAAATCCGGCCCGCCGCGCATCTTGATCCTCACGCCAACGCGTGAACTGGCGATGCAGGTTGCCGATCATGCTCGCGAGCTGGCGGCGAATACCCATCTGGATATCGCCACAATCACTGGCGGCGTTGCGTATATGAACCACGCCGAAGTGTTCAGCGAGAACCAGGATATCGTGGTCGCGACCACCGGTCGTCTGCTGCAATATATTAAAGAAGAGAACTTTGACTGCCGCGCGGTCGAAACGCTGATCCTCGATGAAGCCGACCGTATGCTGGACATGGGCTTCGCGCAGGATATCGAACACATTGCAGGTGAAACGCGCTGGCGTAACCAGACGATGCTGTTCTCTGCCACCCTGGAAGGGGACGCCATCAAAGACTTCGCGGAGCGCCTGCTGGAGGATCCGGCTGAGGTCTCAGCAATGCCGTCTACCCGCGAGCGTAAGAAAATCCATCAGTGGTATTACCGCGCGGATAACTTCGAACACAAAGTTGAGCTGCTCAAGCACCTGCTGAAACAGGAAGATGCCACCCGTACTATCGTGTTCGTGCGTAAGCGTGAGCGTGTGCACGAGCTGGCAGAAATACTGCGTAACGCCGGGATCAACAACTGTTATCTCGAAGGCGAGATGGCGCAGATCAAGCGTACCGAAGGCATCAAACGTTTGACCGACGGGCGCGTTAACGTGCTGGTGGCAACGGATGTCGCGGCTCGTGGTATCGATATTCCGGACGTGAGCCACGTCATTAACTTCGACATGCCGCGCAGCGGAGATACCTATTTGCACCGTATCGGTCGTACCGGTCGTGCGGGTCGTAAAGGGACGGCGATCTCTCTGGTCGAAACGCATGACCATCTGCTGATGCTGAAAATTGGGCGTTATATCGAAGAGCCGCTAAAGTCCCGCGTGATTGCAGAGCTTCGCCCTACGACGCGCGCGCCAAGCGAAAAAATGACCGGTAAGCCGTCGAAGAAAGTGCTCGCGAAACGTGCTGAGAAAAAGAAAGAAGAGAAAGAGAAGCCGCGCGTGAAGCAGCGCCACCGTGATACCAAGAACGTTGGTAAGCGCCGTAAGCCAAGCGGAACGCCACCAGCGTCCCAGTCTGAAGAGTAAAAAAAAGCCGGGTTTATACCCGGCTTTTTATTTCGCTCCCGTGACTCAAAGCCTTACAGGCTTTCAGTAAAGGTACGAGCAATAACGTCGCGCTGCTGTTCTGGCGTCAGAGAGTTGAAACGTACCGCGTAGCCAGACACGCGAATGGTCAGCTGTGGGTATTTTTCTGGATGCTCAACCGCGTCCATCAGCGTTTCACGACGCAGAACGTTAACGTTCAGGTGCTGACCACCTTCCACGCGAACTTCTGGCTTAACTTCCATAGGAATTTCGCGGTATTCGATTTCGCCCAGTTTGTTCACTGGCACAATCTCGTCTTCTGCAAAACCGGCTTTCGCTACTACACAGCGCGCTTCGCCTTTCTCGCTGTCCAGCAGCCAGAAAGAGTTCAGCAGGTCGTCGTTTGCAGCTTTAGTAATCTGGATACCTGTAATCATGTGATGCCTCCCTTGGGCTACATTAACTGGTGTCGGCCTCACGCGGCCAATTGGTAAAACCATTGTTGCTTGTGTGTATATATAACAGTCAGGCACCCGGCATTCATTGATTTAAATCAATAAAAACACCAACCACATAAAGAGTGTGGTTTGATTTTATTGTTTTAGATCAATTTTAACCCGTCAAAAGCTCAATCTATTTTGTATTATTTCAAATTAAATTTAATGACTTAGCCTCAAATACCACGGTGAATTTTGCTCGTGGGACGTAAACGGGTAAGCTAGACGCAGATGAGATTCGCAGGAGAGCGAGATGACAACCCCTTTAACCTGGCACGACGTGCTGGCAGACGAGAAACAACAGCCCTACTTCGTAAATACACTCAGCACCGTGGCGATGGAGCGTCAGTCGGGCCAGACGATTTACCCGCCGCAGAAAGATGTGTTTAACGCCTTCCGCTTTACCGAACTGAACGACGTCAAAGTGGTGATCCTCGGGCAAGATCCTTACCACGGCCCCGGTCAGGCACACGGTCTGGCGTTTTCCGTACGTCCGGGCATCGCTATCCCGCCTTCTTTGCTGAACATGTATAAAGAGCTCGAAGGCACCCTCCCCGGCTTCACTCGTCCAAATCATGGCTACCTCGAAAGCTGGGCGCGTCAGGGGGTTCTGCTGTTGAATACCGTGTTGACGGTACGCGCAGGCCAGGCGCATTCACACGCCAGCCTGGGCTGGGAAACCTTTACCGATAAAGTCATCAGCCTGATCAATGAACACCGCGAAGGCGTCGTTTTCTTGCTGTGGGGATCGCATGCCCAGAAGAAAGGTGCGATTATCGACCGGGAAAAACATCACGTGCTGAAAGCCCCGCACCCGTCCCCGCTGTCTGCGCATCGCGGTTTCTTTGGCAGTAATCATTTTGTTCTGGCGAATGAATGGCTGGAAAAACGCGGCGAAAAGCCGATTGACTGGATGCCTGTGTTACCGGCAGAGAGTGAGTAAGATTTAATAAAGGCCGGGTAAAGCGAAACCGCTTACCCGGCACACGTCAGGCTTATGCCTTGTTCTGACGCCACCATTCGGCCAGCAGTACGCCGGTCGCAACGGAAACGTTCAGACTTTCAACATTGCCCGTACCGTCAATAGATACGCTCAGATCGGAGCTCGACAGCGCTGCTTCAGACAGACCGTCACGCTCCTGACCCAGCACCAGCACCATCTTACGCGGGAGCGTCGCTTTAAACAGCGGCGTCCCGGCGTGGCTGGAGGTGGTTACAATGGCGTAGCCCGCTTTACGGAACTGCTCGATAGCATCCAGAACGCTATCGCCCGTGATAGGCTGCACGTGCTCGGCACCGCCTTCCGCAGTACGGATCGCCGCACCGGATTCCAGCAGCGCTGCATCCTGCAACAGCACGCCTTTCACGCCGAAGTGCGCACAGCTGCGCATCATCGCGCCCAGGTTATGCGGGTTGCCTACGTCTTCCAGCGCCAGAACGCAGTCGTCCTCGTCAGCCTGGCTCACCCACTGCTGAACGGTCGTGCCGTTACGTTTTTTGATCAGGAAGCACACGCCGCCGTGGTGTTCCGTGCCGGACGCTTTGGTCAGCTCGGCATCATCTACCACATGGTAGGCTTTGCGGTTTGCCGCCATCCAGCGCAGCGCTTCTTTAAAGCGCGGGGTTACGCTCTGGATAAACCAGGCGCGAACGATACACTCAGGACGGCTCAGGAACAGCGCCTGACAGGCGTTTTCACCGTAGACGCGGGTCTCTTCCGCACGCTGACGGCGCAGCACTTCAGGATCGATAAAGCTTTTACCGCTGATCCCGCCGTGATCGGCTTTTTCAGGCGCTTCTTCGCCCGGTGCGCGGGACACCGTGCGCCATGGGGATGAATTGTCGCGTGAGAAATCATCACGCGGACGATCGTCGCGTGGACGGTCACTGCGTGGGCGGTCGGAACGCGGACGGTCATCGCCGCGGTTATTCCTGTCATCGCGGGCGGGGCGACGGCCACCGTCTGCACGAGAAGACGCCGGACGCCCGCCACCTTTTCCGGTACGCGGATTTTGGGTGCGTTTATCAGAGTCATCATCACTGCGGACATACATCACTTTGACCTTGCCGCTTTTGTTTTTTAATTCGTCGTTCATGCTTTTCTCCACCAGCGCTGCGCGAAGCGCGCAGATTACCCGATGTGTAAGCTCATAGCCATTAATTCGTACAAAAGCCTGTGACTATTGTTCTCATTGAATAAAACGCATTGTCGTTTCAAACAGCCTCAATGATAATATGTAACATCTTGGAAACAAAATCGGCATTCCGCCGCTCTGTCACACTGTTCTATCAGAGGTTAGTTATGAATACCGTATGTGCCAACTGTCAGGCTCTAAACCGCATTCCAGAGGACCGGATTGATGATGGTGCGAAATGCGGGCGTTGCGGTCATGAACTCTTTGACGGCGACGTTATCAACGCGACGGACGCGACGCTGGACAAACTTCTCAAGGACGATCTGCCGGTGGTTGTCGATTTCTGGGCACCCTGGTGTGGCCCGTGCAAAAGCTTTGCGCCCGTCTTTGAAGATGTTGCCGAAGAGCGCAGCGGCAAGATGCGTTTCGTGAAAGTGAACACCGAAGCGGAACGCGAGCTGAGCGCCCGTTTCCGTATCCGCAGCATTCCGACCATTATGATTTTCAAAAATGGCGAAGTGATCGACATGCTTAACGGCGCGGTCCCGAAAGCCCCGTTCGAAAGCTGGCTCAACGAATCCCTGTAACAATCGCGGGGCACATCTTGTGCCCCGTTCCCGCCTCTGCGAAAATGGCGTTTTTCCTGCATTTCGCCCATGACTGATAACGCCGTTCTTCAATTACGCGCCGAACGCCTCGCGCGTGCGACCCGCCCTTTTCTTGCTCGCGGCAACCGTGTTCGCCGCTGTCAGCGCTGCCTTCTGCCGCTGAAAGTTTGCCTGTGCGAAACGCTGGCAACCGCCGACGCGCGCAGCCGTTTTTGCCTGGTGATGTTCGATACCGAACCGATGAAGCCCAGCAATACCGGTCGGCTGATTGCCGATATTCTGCCGGAAACGGTGGCGTTTCAGTGGTCACGTACCGAGCCGCCCCAGGCGCTACTCGACCTGGTCGCCAGCGATGAGTATCAGCCTATGGTCGTTTTCCCGGCCTCGTATGCAGGTGAGCATCGGCAGGTGCTCTCTGCGCCGCCTTCGGGCAAACCGCCGCTGTTTATTATGCTGGACGGCACCTGGACCGAAGCACGGAAAATGTTTCGTAAAAGCCCCTACCTGGATGCGCTTCCTGTGATTTCGGTCGACCTGTCTCGCGTATCGGCCTATCGCTTGCGCGAGGCCCACGCTGAGGGGCAATACTGTACGGCGGAAGTGGCTATCGCCCTGCTGGATTTAGCGGGAGATACCTCTGCGGCCGGTGCCCTCGGCAGACATTTTTCCTGTTTTCGCGAGCGCTATCTGGCAGGAAAAACGATTCATAAGGGCAGCATCACAGCAGACGAAGCAGAAAGCGTTTAAAATCATCAGGTCACTCGCCTTTACAGGAGATCTGCATGAGCCAGCGAGGGTTAGAAGCGCTACTGCGCCCTAAATCCATTGCCGTAATCGGTGCGTCAATGAAGCCTGACCGCGCAGGTTATCTGATGATGCGTAATCTGCTGGCCGGGGGATTCAACGGCCCCGTCTTACCCGTCACGCCCTCCTGGAAAGCGGTGCAGGGCGTGCTTGCCTGGCCTGACGTGCAGAGTCTTCCTTTTGTGCCGGATCTGGCCGTGCTCTGCACCCACGCGAAGCGCAATCTGGATCTCCTCGAATCGCTTGGGCAGAAAGGATGTAAAACCTGCATTATTCTCTCTTCTCCGCCAGAGCAGCAGGCTGAGCTTCTCGCCTGCGCCGGTCGCTATCAGATGCGGATTCTGGGGCCGAACAGCCTCGGTTTACTCGCCCCCTGGCAGGGTTTGAACGCCAGCTTTTCGCCCGTGCCTATCCGCAAGGGCAAGCTGGCGTTTATTTCCCAGTCTGCTGCGGTGTCCAACACCATTCTCGACTGGGCGCAGCAGCGCGAGATGGGCTTTTCCTACTTTATTGCGCTGGGCGACAGCCTGGATATTGATGTCGACGAGCTGCTGGACTTCCTGGCGCGAGACAGTAAAACCAGCGCGATCCTGCTCTATCTTGAACACTTAAGCGATGCGCGGCGTTTTGTCTCTGCCGCGCGTAGCGCATCGCGTAATAAGCCCATTCTGGTCATCAAAAGTGGCCGCAGCCCGGCCGCACAGCGGCTTTTGCATTCGCATTCAGGAATGGATCCCGCGTGGGATGCCGCTATCCAGCGTGCGGGCCTGCTCCGCGTGCAGGATACCCATGAGCTTTTCTCGGCCGTTGAAACGCTGAGCCATATGCGCCCGCTGCGCGGCGAAAAGCTGATGATTGTCAGCAATGGCGCGGCGCCCGCTGCGCTGGCGCTGGATGAACTGTGGCTGCGAAACGGTAAGCTGGCATCGTTAAGTGAAGAGACTCTCCAGCGCCTGCGCGATGCGCTGCCTGCCAGCGTTACCCCCGGCAACCCGCTGGATCTGCGCGATGATGCCAGCAGCGAACGCTATATCAACGCCGTCAGGATTTTGCTCGACAGCCAGGACTTTGACGCGCTGATGATCATCCATTCCCCGAGCGCCGTTGCACCCGGCAGCGAGAGCGCGCGTGCGTTGATTGAGGCCGTGCGAAATCATCCGCGCGGGAAATATGTCACCCTGCTCACCAACTGGTGCGGTGAGTTCTCTTCGCAAGAGGCCCGGCGGCTTTTCAGTGAGGCGGGGCTTCCTACCTACCGCACGCCGGAAGGCACCATTACCGCGTTTATGCATATGGTGGAATACCGCCGTAACCAGAAACAGCTGCGCGAAACCCCGGCGTTATCGGGCAGTCAGACGGCAAACGCCGTGGATGTCCGCAGCCTGCTGCAACGCGCCATTCAGGAGGGAGCAACGTCGCTGGATACGCATGAGGTACAGCCGATTCTGGGCAGCTACGGCATGCAAACCTTGCCCACCTGGATTGCCAGCGACAGCGCTGAGGCCGTGCATATTGCCGAGCAAATCGGCTATCCGGTTGCGTTAAAACTGCGCTCGCCGGATATCCCGCACAAATCTGACATTCAGGGCGTTATGCTCTATTTGCGCACCGCAGCGGAGGTCCAGCAGGCGGCCGACGCCATTATCGATCGCGTAAAAATGGCCTGGCCACAGGCGCGGATCCACGGCCTGCTGGTCCAGAGCATGGCTAACCGCGCGGGCGCGCAGGAGCTGCGGGTGGTGGTTGAGCACGATCCGGTCTTTGGCCCGCTGATTATGCTCGGCGAAGGGGGCGTTGAATGGCGCCCTGAAGAACAGGCCGTCGTCGCTCTCCCGCCGCTAAACATGAACCTGGCGCGCTACCTGATTATTCAGGCAATCAAAAGCAAAAAAATTCGCGGACGGAGCGCGCTTCGCCCTCTCGATATCGCCGGCCTCAGCCAGTTTTTAGTGCAGGTTTCAAACCTGATTGTTGATTGCGCGGAAATTCAGCGGCTGGATATTCACCCGCTGCTCGCCTCCGGCAGTGAGTTCACGGCTCTGGACGTGACGCTGGATATTGCGCCGTTTGAAGGTGACAACGAAAGCCGACTGGCGATCCGCCCCTATCCGCTTCAGCTTGAAGAGTGGGTTGAAATGAAAAACGGTGAACGGGTGCTGTTCCGCCCTATCCTGCCAGAGGATGAGCCGCTGCTGCGGGCGTTTATCTCACAGGTCACCAAAGAAGATCTTTACTATCGCTACTTCAGTGAGATCAACGAATTTACCCATGAAGATTTAGCCAACATGACCCAGATCGACTACGATCGTGAAATGGCGTTTGTTGCTGTTCGTCGTGTTGATGCAAAGGAAGAGATCCTCGGCGTAACAAGGGCTATCTCGGATCCTGATAACGTTGATGCCGAATTTGCCGTACTGGTGCGCTCGGATCTTAAAGGACTGGGCCTGGGCAGGCGGCTGCTGGAAAAACTCATCGGTTATACGCGCGATCACGGACTGTTGCGTTTAAATGGCATTACTATGCCTAACAATCGCGGGATGGTAACGCTGGCGCGCAAACTGGGATTTGACGTTGATATCCAGCTGGATGAAGGCATTGTCGCCCTTGCCCTGAGCCTGAATCCGACGGATAAACAAGAGTAACCTACTGGAAATGTTAACCACTTTGGACGGCACTGGTGGTATCATTGTCCGCTTATGTTGTTTGCCTGGTACAGACAACCCTTCAATGAAACAGAGAAGAAACGCACTGTGATGTTGTCAAAATTTAAGCGTAATAAACATCAACAACACCTTGCTCAACTACCGAAGATTTCTCAGTCAGTTGATGATGTAGAGTTCTTTTATGCTCCCGCTCATTTTCGGGAGACTCTTCTGGAAAAGATTGCCAGCGCGACACGACGCATTTGCATTGTCGCGCTTTATCTTGAACAGGATGAAGGTGGCCGCGCGATCCTGAACGCGCTTTATGAAGCGAAACGTCTTCGCCCTGAACTCGATGTACGCGTGTTAGTGGACTGGCATCGTGCGCAGCGTGGACGTATCGGCGCGGCAGCTTCCAATACTAATGCTGACTGGTATTGCCGCACTGCCCAGGAAAACCCCGGTGTCGATATCCCGGTTTACGGCGTGCCCGTCAATACCCGTGAAGCGCTCGGCGTTCTTCATTTCAAAGGCTTCATCATTGATGATAGCGTGCTATACAGCGGCGCAAGCCTGAACGATGTTTACCTGCATCAGCTTGATAAGTATCGCTACGATCGCTATCACCTGATCCGCAATGCGCAGATGGCCGACATCATGTTCAACTGGGTGGATAAAAACCTGGTGCATGGCCGCGGCGTCAACCGTCTTGACGATCCGCACCGCCCGAAAAGCCCCGAGATCAAAAACGACATTCGTCTTTACCGTCAGGAACTGCGCGACGCGGTTTATCATTTCCAGGGCGATGCGGGCAACGATGGGCTCTCCGTCACGCCGCTGGTCGGGCTGGGTAAATCGAGCCTGTTGAATAAAACCATCTTCCACCTGATGCCGTGTGCCGAGCAAAAGCTCACGATCTGCACGCCTTACTTTAACCTTCCTGCGGTACTGGTTCGTAACATCATCCAGCTGCTGCGCGACGGTAAGAAAGTCGAGATCATCGTGGGGGATAAAACGGCTAACGACTTTTACATTCCGGAAGATCAGCCGTTCAAGATCATCGGTGCATTACCCTATCTTTATGAGATCAACCTGCGTCGTTTCCTGAGCCGCCTACAGTACTATGTGAATACCGACCAGCTGGTTGTGCGACTCTGGAAAGACGAAGATAACAGCTACCATCTTAAAGGGATGTGGGTCGACGACGAGTGGATGCTGTTAACCGGTAATAACCTGAACCCGCGCGCCTGGCGCCTGGATCTGGAAAACGCCATCCTGATCCACGATCCGCAGCATGAGCTGGCCGCAAAGCGTGAACGTGAACTGGAGTTAATCCGCACGCATACCACCGTGGTGCGCCATTATCGCGATCTTCAGAGCATTGCCGATTATCCGGTGAAGGTCCGCAAGCTTATCCGCCGTTTGCGTCGTATCCGCATCGACCGTCTCATCAGCCGTATTCTGTAAAAGCAGGCCCTGTCATCGACGGGGCCTTTTTCATGGAGTGAATCATGCGCATCCCGCTTCTCCTCACCATCCTGTGCCTGACCGGGTGTAGCCATATGGCTAACGACAGCTGGTCGGGTCAGGATAAGGCCCAGCACTTTATCGCCTCAGCGATGCTGTCGGCTGCCGGAAATGAGTATGCCCAGCATCAGGGCTACAGCAGAGATCGCAGCGCGGCCATCGGCTTTATGTTCTCCGTCAGTCTGGGTGCGTCGAAAGAACTGTGGGACAGCCGCCCTGCGGGGAGCGGCTGGAGCTGGAAGGACTTCGCCTGGGACGTAGCCGGCGCAACGACCGGCTATGCCGTATGGCAAATGGCCCACAACTAAAGGCGGATCCCCTTCCCTTTACGGTGCAGCATCAGCGAAACGATAAAGGCCACTGCTCCCATCACGGTGACATACCAGAAGAAGGTTGTTTCACTGCCCACCGACTTAAGCGAGAGCGCAACGTACTCCGCCGATCCGCCAAACAGCGCATTCGCCACTGCATAAGACAGCCCTACCCCGAGAGCACGAACCTGTGCCGGGAACATTTCGGCTTTCAGGATCCCGCTGATAGAGGTGTAGAAGCTGACAATCACCATCGCCACCATAATTAAGGCGAAAGCGGCGTAGGGAGAGGTCGTATGCTGTAGCGCCGTCAATAAGGGCACGGTGCCTATCGTGAGTAAACCGCCGAAAATTAACATTGATGTCCGGCGACCAATTTTGTCCGACAGCGCACCGATAGCTGGCTGAATAAGCATAAATATCAATAACGCAACCGTCATCACCACGCTGGCGATATTGGCATGCATCCCGGTGGTGTTGACCAGGTACTTTTGCATATAGGTGGTGAAGGTATAGAAGCTCAGCGATCCTGCGGCGGTAAAGCCTAATACCATCAAAAACGCCTTACGATTTCGCCATAGCCCTTTCATTGAGCCCGCTTCTTTAAGCGCCCTGACCTCCTGCTGCGACGTTTCATCAAGCTGGCGACGCAGCCAGAGCGCCACAACGGCCAGCGCGGCCCCCAATGCAAATGGGATGCGCCAGCCCCAGGCACGTAAATCTTCATCACTCATGACCTGCTGAAGTATCACCACAACCAACAGCGCAAGCAGCTGTCCGCCGATGAGCGTCACATACTGAAACGATGCGTAGAATCCCTTACGGCCTTCAACTGCGACTTCACTCATATAGGTAGCGCTGGTGCCGTACTCACCTCCGACAGACAGGCCCTGGAACAGACGAGCCAGCAACAGCAGCGCCGGAGCCCATGTTCCAATTACGTCATATCCGGGCAGGCATGCAATCACCAGCGATCCGACGCACATCATGCAAACGGATATGAGCATGGATGTCTTACGCCCTCTTCTGTCGGCGATCCTGCCGAACAGCCATCCTCCAATAGGACGCATTAAGAATCCGGCGGCGAAGACACCTGCGGTTTGCAGAAGCTGGGTGGTGGTATTACCTGATGGGAAAAAGATATGTGCAAAGTAGAGCGAGCAAAATGAATAAACGTAAAAATCAAACCACTCGACAAGATTCCCCGATGAGGCCCCAACGATTGCCCATACCCGACGGCGGGTGTCGTGAGCCTTTAAGTTTGTCTTTTCCGTATCTGGACTTGCTACGGTTTCTGTCATTTTAAATCCCCTGTCTCACAAAGCGGGCCATTGCCCACCAACAGTAAAACTGGATTTAAAACGAATCGTTAGGTAAATAGAATGTTTCAAATGTGTTTCATTTGATTCTGTGAAGTGGATCAGATATTGAATTATTAGCTGACATACTAATTAGCCCCACCTGCTCTGGTGCGCTTTTTTTCTGCGAAGATAATCTTCATCCGCGCGAATCTTGTCCCACCATTCTTTGAACACCGCAGCGGCTTCTGCTTTTACTGGATCATGATCAAGCGGTTTTACTTTACGCTCCTCATCATACTTTTTACCCCCTTTATGATTTGCATATCGGCGAGCGCGCGTATAACCCATCTGTATGAATTTTCGCGCCATATCCATGCCCACAAAGTCATTTTTCTGTCGGTATTCCTCAAACAGATCATATATTTCTTGTGCGGAACGCGCTGCGACTTCAGCATTTTTATAGCGCCAGTGAGGGAGAATTTCACTTTTATACGGCTCTACCATTAAAACTCCCTGCTCGCCGCGGCCTACCTGATAAAGCTCGGGACGATCGCGAAAGTTAATGCTGGTAAAGTCTTGCTGATAATCAAAGGGACGTGTCAAAGCGGCACCATTGTTAAAAAGAATTTTAACAATTGTAGGTTGGGTAAGGTCAAGCCGCCACCCGGCTATGTGTGTTGCGCCGCCCAAAGCAAAAAACCCCGCACCTTACGGTACGGGGTTCTTCTTGTTTGATGCCTGGCAGTTCCCTACTCTCACATGGGGAGACCCCACACTACCATCGGCGCTACGGCGTTTCACTTCTGAGTTCGGCATGGGGTCAGGTGGGACCACCGCGCTAAAGCCGCCAGGCAAATTCTGTAATCTGTATCAGGCTGAAAATCGTCTGTCTCTTCGCCAAAACAGCTTCGGCGTTGTAAGGTTAAGCCTCACGGTTCATTAGTATCGGTTAGCTCAACGCATCGCTGCGCTTACACACCCGACCTATCAACGTCGTCGTCTTCAACGTTCCTTCAGGACTCTCAAGGAGTCAGGGAGAACTCATCTC
>NZ_JAKCMV010000020.1 GCF_021440515.1 Enterobacter asburiae
CATAAAACACTATCAATAAGTTGGAGTCATTACCCTTTTTTCAACTTCTGATGGATGCGAGTGATTGAACTCATACATTAATGTTTTCCCACGAAGTCTTTTTTCAGGTAAGCCTTCGCACATATCGGTAAATAGCTTGCCTGCTTTTATTTTTTCTGTCATCGACATGTTCATTTTTAACATTCCGTCCTGATAAGTTGGTCGGATAAGGCGCTCGCGCCGTATCCGACATTAATTTCTTAAGCGACTTCATTCACCTGGCGACGCAGCAGAGAAAGTGGGCCGGGGCCGCTAAGCGTGAACACGGAAATTAAGGTGAAGCCCAGCGCCACCAGACCCAGCACCAGGTAAGCGCCCTGGAAACCGATGCTTTCATACATATTGCCCGCCAGAATAGACATAAAAATCATCGCCAGTTGCTTAAAGAAGCAGAAACAGACCAGATAAATCGTCGCTGAAAAACGCACTTCAAACTGGCTGGTAATATATTTAAAGCAGCCCACCAGCAGGAACGGTACTTCAAACATATGCAGCGTTTTCAGAATAACCACTTCCAGTGCTGAGGTAGCGAACGATGAGCCAATAATACGTACTGACATAATAGTGCCAGCCAGCAGCAGGGCGTTTTTCCCACCGATGCGATTAATGATCAGTGGCGCAAAAAACATAATCGAGGCGTTAAGTAATTCGCCCATTGTCGTTACGTAGCCAAATACCCGCGTACCCTGTTCACCGGTAGCAAAGAACGAAGTAAAGAAATTAGCAAACTGTTGGTCAAAAACATCGTAGGTGCAGGAAACGCCAATAACATACAGTGACAAAAACCACAGTTTTGGCTGTCTGAACAGTTCCAGCGCCAGCTTAAGGCTAAATGCCGAATGGTTGGCACCTACCGCATTGGCAACCGTGGCAGAAGAGGGCGCATCCGTTTTGGCGAAAAAGAGTAAAACGGCGAGGATGAATGCACAGCCAGAACCCAGCCAGAAAACAAACTGATTATTGATGGTGAACATGATGCCGACAATCGAGGCACACAGCGCCCAGCCAACACAGCCAAACATCCGCGCGCGACCATATTCGAAATTACTGCGACGGCTGACTTTCTCGATAAATGCCTCTACTGCTGGCGCACCGGCGTTAAAACAAAAGCCTAGATAAATACCACCAACAATCGATCCTACTAAAATGTTGTATTGTAACAGTGGCCCGAAGATAAAAATAAAGAACGGCGCAAACATCACTAACATGCCGGTAATAATCCACAGCAGGTATTTGCGCAGCCCGAGTTTGTCAGAAAGCAGACCAAACAGCGGTTGGAATAATAGCGAGAACAGAGAAATAGCGGCAAAAATAATACCCGTATCACTTTTGCTGATATGGTTGATGTCATGTAGCCAAATCGGGAAAAACGGGAAGTAGGCTCCCATGATAAAAAAGTAAAAGAAAAAGAATAAACCGAACATCCAAAAGTTTGTGTTTTTTAAATAGTACATAATGGATTTCCTTACGCGAAATACGGGCAGACATGGCCTGCCCGGTTATTATTATTTTTGACACCAGAGCAACTGGTAATGGTAGCTACCGGCGCTAAGGTGGAATTCCGCCGACACTGACGGGCTCCAGGAGTCGTCGCCACCAATCCCCATATGGAAACCGTCGATATTCAGCCATGTGCCTTCTTCCGCGTGCAGCAGATGGCGATGGCTGGTTTCCATCAGTTGCTGTTGACTGTAGCGGCTGATGTTGAACTGGAAGTCGCCGCGCCACTGGTGTGGGCCATAATTCAATTCGCGCGTCCCGCAGCGCAGACCGTTTTCGCTCGGGAAGACGTACGGGGTATACATGTCTGACAATGGCAGATCCCAGCGGTCAAAACAGGCCGCAGTAAGGCGGTCGGGATAGTTTTCTTGCGGCCCTAATCCGAGCCAGTTTACCCGCTCTGCTACCTGCGCCAGCTGGCAGGTCAGGCCAATCCGCGCCGGATGTGGCGTATTGCTCGCCACTTCAACATCAACGGTAATCGCCATTTGACCACTTCCATCAATCCGGTAGGTTTTCCGGCTGATAAATAAGGTTTTCCCCTGATGCTGCCACGCGTGGACCGTGGTAATCAGCACCGCGTCGGCAAGCGTATCTGCCGTGCACTGCAACAACGCTGCTTCGGCCTGGTAATGGCCCGCCGCCTTCCAGCGTTCGACCCAGGCGTTAGGGTCAATGCGGGTCGCTTCACTTACGCCAATGTCGTTATCCAGCGGTGCGCGGGTGAACTGATCGCGCAGCGGCGTCAGCAGTTGTTTTTTATCGCCAATCCACATCTGTGAAAGAAAGCCTGACTGGCGGTTAAATTGCCAACGCTTATTATCCAGCTCGATGCAAAAATCCGTTTCGCTGGTGGTCAGTTGCGGGATGGCGTGGGGCGCGGAGGGGAGTGTCACGCTGAGGTTTTCCGCCAGACGCCACTGCTGCCAGGCGCTGATGTGTCCGGCTGCTGACCATGTGGTCGCGTTCGGTTGCACTACGTGAACCGTTAGCCAGAGTTGTCCGGCGCTCTCCGGCTGCGGTAGTTCAGGCAGTTCAATCAACTGTTTACCTTGTGGAGCGACATCCAGAGGCACTTCACCGCTTGCCAGCGGCTTGCCATCCAGCGCCACCATCCAGTGCAGGAGCTCGTTATCGCTATGACGGAACAGGTATTCGCTGGTCACTTCGATGGTTCGCCCGGATAAACTGAACTGGAAAAACTGCTGCTGGTGTTTTGCTTCCGTCAGCGCCGGATGCGGCGTGCGGTCTGCAAAGACCAGACCGTTCATGCAGAACTGGCGATCATTCGGCGTATCGCCAAAATCACCGCCGTAAGCCGACCACGGATTGCCATTTTCATCATATTTAATCAGCGACTGATCCACCCAGTCCCAGACGAAGCCGCCCTGTAAACGGGGGTACTGACGAAACGCCTGCCAGTATTTAGCGAAGCCGCCAAGACTGTTACCCATCGCGTGGGCGTATTCGCAAAGGATCAGCGGGCGCGTCTCTCCAGGCAACGAAAGCCATTTTTTGATGGACCATTTCGGCACAGCCGGGAAGGGCTGGTCTTCATCCACGCGCGCGTACATCGGGCAAATAATATCGGTTGCGAAGGTGTCGGCTCCGCCGCCTTCATACTGTACCGGGCGGGAAGGATCGACAGATTTGATCCAGCGATAGAGTGCGTCGTGATTAGCGCCGTGGCCTGATTCATTCCCCAGCGACCAGATGATCACACTCGGGTGATTACGATCGCGCTGCACCATTCGCGTTACGCGTTCGCTCATCGCGGGTAGCCAGCGCGGATCATCGGTCAGACGATTCATTGGCACCATGCCGTGGGTTTCAATGTTGGCTTCATCCACCACATACAGGCCGTAGTGGTCGCACAGCGTGTACCACAGCGGATGGTTCGGATAATGCGAACAGCGCACGGCGTTAAAGTTGTTCTGCTTCATCAGCAGGATATCCTGCACCATCGTCTGCTCATCCATGACCTGACCATGCAGAGGATGATGCTCGTGACGGTTAACGCCGCGAATCAGCAACGGCTTGCCGTTCAGCAGCAGCAGACCATTTTCAATCCGCACCTCGCGGAAACCGACATCGCAGGCTTCTGCTTCAATCAGCGTGCCGTCGGCGGTGTGCAGTTCAACCACCGCACGATAGAGATTCGGGATTTCGGCGCTCCACAGTTTCGGGTTTTCGACGTTCAGACGTAGGGTGACGTGATCGGCATAACCACCACGCTCATCGATAATTTCACCGCCGAAAGGCGCGGTGCCGCTGGCGACCTGCGTTTCACCCTGCCACAAAGAAACCGTCACCCGCAGCTCATCGCGCAGCTCGCCGTACATCTGAACGTCTGCCTCCAGTACAGCGCGGCTGAAATCATCATTAAAGTGAGTGGCTACATGGAAATCGCTGATTTGCGTGCTCGGTTTATGCAGCAACGAGACGTCACGGAAAATGCCGCTCATCCGCCACATATCCTGATCTTCCAGATAACTGCCGTCACTCCAGCGCAGCACCATCACCGCGAGGCGGTTTTCTCCGGCGTGTAAAAATGCGCTCAGGTCAAATTCAGACGGCAAACGACTGTCCTGTCCGTAACCGACCCAGCGCCCGTTGCACCACAAATGAAACGCCGAGTTAACACCATCAAAAATAATTCGCGTCTGGCCTTCCTGTAGCCAGCTTTCATCAACATTAAATGTGAGCGAGTAACAACCCGTCGGATTCTCCGTGGGAACATACGGCGGATTGACCGCAATGGGATAGGTCACGTTGGTGTAGATAGGCGCATCGTAACCGTGCATCTGCCAGTTTGAGGGGACGATGACAGTATCGGCGTCAGGAAGATCGCGCTCCAGCCAGCTTTCTGGTACCGCTTCTGGTGCCGGAAACCAGGCAAAGCGCCATTCACCATTCAGGCTGCGCGACTCTTGGGAAGGGCGATCGGTGCGAGCCTCTTCGCTATTACGCCAGCTGGCGAAAGGGGGATGTGCCGCAAGGCGATTAAGTTGGGTAACGCCAGGGTTTTCCCAGTCACGACGTTGTAATACGACGGCCAGTGAATCCGTAATCATTGTCATAGTTGTATCCTGCGTGAATTGTTATCCGCTCACATTTTCGCATAACATACGAGCCGGACACATAGAGTGTAAAGCCTGGGGTGCCTAATGAGTGAGCTGACTCACATTAATTGCGTTGCGCTCACTGCCCGCTTTCAAGTCGGGAAACTTGTCGTGCCAGCTGCATTAAGGAATCTGCCAACGTGCGGGGAGAGGTGGTTTGCGTATTGGGCGCCAGGGTGGTTTTTCTTTTCACCAGTGAGACGGGCAACAGCTGATTGCTCTTCACCGCCTGGCCCTGAGAGAGTTTCAGCAAGCGGTCCACGCTGGTTTGCCCCAGCAGGCGAAAATCCTGTTTGATGGTGGTTAACGGCGGGATATAACACGAGCTGTCTTCGGTATCGTCGTATCCCACTACCGAGATATCCGCACCAACGCGCAACCCGGACTCGGTAATGGCGCGCATTGCGCCCAGCGCCATCTGATCGTTGGCAACCAGCATCGCAGTGGGAACGATGCCCTCATTTAGCATTTGCATGGTTTGTTGAAAACCGGACATGGCACTCCAGTCGCCTTCCCGTTCCGCTATCGGATGAATTTGATTGCGAGTGAGATATTTATGCCAGCCCGCCAGACGCAGACGCGCCGAGACAGAACTTAATGGGCCCGCTAACAGCGCGATTTGCTGGTGACCCAATGCGACCAGATGCTCCACGCCCAGTCGCGTACCGTCTTCATGGGAGAAAATAATACTGTTGATGGGAGTCTGGTCAGAGACATCAAGAAATAACGCCGGAACATTAGCGCAGGCAGCTTCCACAGCAATGGCATCCTGGTCATCCAGCGGATAGTTAATGATCAGCCCACTGACGCGTTGCGCGAGAAGATTGTGCACCGCCGCTTTACAGGCTTCGACGCCGCTTCGTTCTACCATCGACACCACCACGCTGGCACCCAGTTGATCGGCGCGAGATTTAATCGCCGCGACAATTTGCGACGGCGCGTGCAGGGCCAGACTGGAGGTAGCAACGCCAATCAGCAACGACTGTTTCCCCGCCAGTTGTTGTGCCACGCGGTTGGGAATGTAGTTCAGCTGCGCCATCGCCGCTTCCACCTTTTCCCGCGTTTTCGCAGAGACGTGGCTGGCCTGGTTCACCACGCGGGAAACGGTCTGATAAGAGACACCGGCATACTCTGCGACATCGTATAGCGTTACTGGTTTCACATTTACCACCCTGAATTGACTCTCTTCGGGTGCTATCATGCCATACCACGAAATGTTTTGCGCCATTCGGAGGGGGCACGCCGAAGTGAGATTCAAAATGCCGACGTCAGTTCACAGGTGGGTAATGATACCAACGTGTTGATTTCGTATTTTCACTGACACCAGGATCATCCTGATGTTACAAGGATTGAATGACTACAGATTAAAATAGTCATCAACAGGTTGACAGCATTACCGTTTTTTTCGTCTCATTTTTATCGTATTCGGGTGTCTGTCTGTACCATGCAGACGCTCGCTTTTTGTAATGCCAGCTAAAGAAACAGGCTTAACGTAGGATATTTTCCGTTTGCCAAGCGGCCCCCATATTGAATGGCTGACGGTACTGGATTTCGATGAGATAAAAATAGACCGTATTTTTATTGCCAATATTGATGACCCGGTGAAGCGAGCGCTACTTGTTTCTGTGGTGAAAGGGTTACGTGGTACTGGCAAACCACTGGTGTTTGAAGGGGTGGAAACGCCAGGACAGTTTGAATTCGTCCGTTCTCTTGGCCCCGGTTACCTAGTTCAGGGCTGGTATACCGGAAAACCCGAAACAATATCTGCGATGAATATTCAGGGTTAAAACGATACGGGGCCCGGCCCGTATCGGCAACCCGACCCGTCAGCGTATCGCTTTCTGTCTGAAGCCGGTTCAGGTCGGCTTCTATCTGCGCGATGCGGCGGGAGATTTATTCAGAACGACTGCCGAAGTTCATCCGGCGAATCTTATCCAGCTGCGCCTGCAGATGGTCTATTTCGCGCTCCCGGTCGGCCTGCTTTTCCAGCAGGGCGCGGTTCAGCGCTTCCTGTTCGGACAGGCGCTGTTTCAGCAGAAGGATGTCGTCAGGGGGAGGTGTTGTTCATAAGCCCGCATTTTACCAGGCTTATTCAACGACAACCAGGATAAAGAGGCCTACAACATGGTCAGGGACGTAAGCAGTCTTTTAGGCTGCCGCCAGTCGATGCCTTCCAGAAGCATTGCCAGCTGCGCCGGGGTCAGGAACACTTTGCCATCGCGGGCAGAGGGCCAGGCGAAGCGGCCGCGTTCCAGCCGTTTGGTCAGCAGGCACAGCCCGTCGCCGGTGGACCACAGCAGTTTGACCTTACTGCCGCTGCGGCCCCGGAAGATGAAGACATGGCCGGATATCGGGTCATCTTTCAGCATCGTCTGCACCTTTGCGGCGAGACCATTGAAGCCGTTGCGCATGTCGGTGATACCGGCAACCAGCCAGATTTTGGTGCCTGTTGGCAGGTGGTTATCACTTCCTTTATCTGTCCTGTGATGATCCTTATGACTTCGCCAGACTACTTCACCACACACATGGGTCTGCCAGATACCGGTTCGGGATGGATTTCCGCTTCTACGCTGAACACCGTCTTTAGAAGCTCTGGTTTCATCACTGCTTCCGGAGCACCTTGCGCCATCACGCGACCGCTTGCCAGTACCACCAGATGATCGCAATAGCGGCTGGCCTGATTCAGATCGTGGAGTACCGTCACTACGGTTTTCCCCTGCCTTTTGAGTTCAACCATCAGGCGCATCAGTTCAACCTGATGATTGATATCGAGGTAGGTCGTAGGCTCATCAAGAAGAATGAGTGGGGTATCCTGTGCCAGCACCATCGCCAGAAACGCACGCTGGCGCTGGCCGCCGGAAAGCTGGGTTAACCTGCGGTCAGCCAGATTGCGCGTCCGGGTCTGACTCATTGCCACGTTGACCCGCTCGTTGTCTTCCGCGGAGAGTCGCCCCCACAACGACAGCCACGGGCTGCGGCCGTAGGAAACCAGTTCCCGTACAGTGATCCCCTCGGGGGATAAATGGTGTTGCGGCAGTAAAGCCAGGCGGCGAGCCAGCTGGCGGGCGGAAAAACCGGCTATGGGTTTTTCATCAAGCAATATCTCGCCAGAGTCTGGTGTTAACAGGCGAGAAAAACAGTTCAACAGCGTCGATTTCCCGCAACCGTTAGGGCCGAGCAGGGCCGTGATTTTTCCGGCAGGCAGGGCGAGAGAAAGTCCATCCAGCACGGTTTGTGCGCCATAGCTGACGGTCAGATTTTCAGTACGTAATCTCATTTATCGCATTCTCACAAGCAGCCAGACAAACCACGGTGCGCCGATAATGGCGGTCAGCACGCCTGCCGGAAGCTCCAGCGGCGGATGAATGATTCGTGCCAGCAGATCGGCAATGACCAGCAACAACGCGCCCGTCAGGGCCGAAACGGGCATCAGCCAGCGGTGACGCCCGCCGGCGATCCTGCGCACCATGTGCGGCACGACGAGACCAATAAAACTTATCGGGCCACAGACGGCCACGCCGGTTGCTGTCATCGCGACAGCCAGCATCAGCCCCTGGAACCGGGTGCGCTGAACCGACACGCCGAGCGTGGCTGCTCGTGCATCGCCCAGCGCCAGCAGGTCGAGATCGCGACAAAAGCGCAGGCTCAGCGGCAAAAACAGAATGAGCAACGGCACGGCAATCTTCACAAAGTGCCAGTCGCGCCCCCATAAGCTACCCGTCAGCCACAGCAGGGCACTGTTTACATCCTGCGGGTGCAGGAGCATCAGGTAATCCGTCAGGCTCGCCCAGCAGGCGGAAAGCGCCACGCCGGTGAGCGCCAGCTTCATCGGCTGGTGGGTCTTTGCCAGCATCTTCAGCAAGATCAACCCCGCCATACCGCCCGCAAAGGCCAGCAGCGGCAGCACCATCACGGATAGTGATGGCATAAGAAGCAGTGCTCCCACAGAGGCAAGGCTGGCGGCATGGTTAATGCCGAGAATATCCGGTGATGCTAGCGGGTTACGCACAATCCCCTGTACCAGCACGCCCGCCACGGCGAGGGCTGCACCGACAAACAGTGCCAGCAGCAAGCGCGGCAGTCGGTACTCCATCAATACATAATAATGCTCGCGTCCGTCCTGCCAGTCGGTCAGCAGCGCGCGCCACGGCACGGGGATCACCCCCATATGGAGTGATAACAGCGCACAACCTGCCAGGGCAAGGGTGATGAAAATGACCAGCGCAATTTTCATCCTCGCCTCCTCACCAGCCAGACAAAGCAAGGACTGCCAATCAGCGCCAGCACTGCGCCTGCGGGCAGATCGCCGGGGAAGGCCAGCGCGCGTGCGAGTACATCTGCCATCAGCATCAGCGTGGCCCCCAGCAGCATGCTCACCGGCAGTACGTTGCGCTGATCGAAGCCTGCCCAGAAGCGCGCCAGATGTGGCACCAGCAGGCCGATAAACGCCACCGGACCTGCCACACTGACGCACGCGCCAACCAGAAGCAGCACTAACATATTGATGATCAAACGTAGTCTCGGCAGGTTCACTCCCAGCGTATGGGCGGTACTGTCGCTGACGTTGAGCAGGTTCAGTTGATTCGCCAGCAGCAACACGACAGGGACTGCAGTGACCACCACCGGCAAGAGCTGCCAGACATCCTGCCAGTGGGCGTGGGACACTCCGCCTGCCAGCCAGTAAAAGATGCCGTAAGCATGATCTTCGGCCAGCAGCAGGGTGATGCGGGTCAGGGCCATACAAAAGGCCGACAGCGCGATACCCGCGAGGATCAGTTTGTTTCTGTCCTGGGTATGACGAAACCCGCCTCCTGCGGTCATGACCAGCAGCCAGCTCACGCCGCCCCCGCATGCCGCGATGAACGACAGGGAATAGCCTGCAACCGGCGTCGGACTCAGCGCGCTGGTAAGCGCCATAGCCAGCGCCGCGCCGCTGTTAATGCCGAGCAGTGAAGGAGAGGCCATTGGGTTGTGGGTCAGGGTTTGCAGCAGCGTGCCCGCGAGCGCCAGGCTTGCGCCGATCAGAACGGCGACCAGGCTTCGCGGCAAACGAAGGTTTTGCACCAGCGCTTCTGGTAGCGTTGGCGTGTGTCCAGGCAGCAGGGCGCGGATTGCGTCTGCTCCGGAAACAGGAATGGCCGAGTAGCAAAACAGACTCAGCCAGAAAATAATAATAAGTACTGCAACGGGAAGCCCCCACAGCAGCACCGGGTGTTTTAGCGCGGTCATTTCACATCGGTAAGCGGCTGATGGTGGAAGATTTTTACCGTGTCAGCGGCAATACGCTCTGCGGCAAAAATACCGCGCATCCGCGCCCAGGCGTTACTGTCGACTGAAGCAACCTGCTGCTTCTGCGCGGCGGTTAATATCTGCCAGAGCGGATCTTTTTGCCAGCGTTTAACAATGCTCTCTTCGCGATAGTGGGCAACCAGCAGCCAGGCAGGATTGACCGCCAGCAGTTGCTCCAGGCCGATGGACGGCATGGACGCGCCCGCCATCGCAGCGGGAACGTTCAGCCCCAGAGAAGCCAGCACGCTGCCGGTCCAGGTCTCCTGGGTATGCAGGTTGAATAGCTGTTCGCGTGATGTGCCAAAGGCCACGCGTGTCCCTGTGGGAAGCTGGCTGGACCACTGCGCCATCTTCTCTTTATGTTGTTCCAGACGCGCCTGCATCTCTCGTTTTTTACCTACCACTTCGCCGATGATAGCCGCTGAGTGCAAATTTTCAGCGTAGGTTTCGTTGCGGGACTTAAGCAGCAGTACCGGCGCGATTTGCTGCAAGGCAGTGTAAATCCCCGCATGGCGACTGCTGTCGGCAATGATCAGGTCTGGTTTCAGGGCAGCAATGGCTTCCAGGCTCGGCTGCGCGCGCGTTCCGACGGACTGCCACGGTTTCAGGTGCGCACGCACTTCGGGCAGGATGCGTTTTGCATCGTTATCGTCGGCAATACCGATCGGGCTGACGTCCACGGCGGCCAGCGCATCGGCGAACGAGAGTTCCAGCACCACAATCCGTTGTGGCGTTTTATCGAGTGTAAACGTGCCGTGTTCGTCCTGAACCGTGGCGGCAAAGGCGTGGCCGATCACCAGCAGCAGGCCTGCAAAAAGAAAACGGATAAATGCCAACATAGTCACATTCCAGCTAAAAGCCCGGCAAGCCGGGCGTTAACACATCAGAACTTCAACGACCCCTGCATATACAGCGTGCGCGGCTGGCCTGCGTAGATGCCTTTGTTGTTGTCGTCATAAGAGCGGATGAAGTAGTCCTGGTCGAAGATGTTTTTCACACCGAACGCCAGGTTCAGATCTGCCATCTGCGGGCCAAAGTCATACGCCACGCGTGCGCCCCAGAGCATGAAGCCGGGAATGCGGCCGGTACTGCCGTCGGCGCTCTCTTTCACCGTATTGGCGTTATCCGCAAACTGGCTGGACTGGAAATCGCTGTTCAGATTGAACGTCCAGTTGCCCGGCTTGTAGTCCACGCCCAGCGTGCCTTTATGTTTCGGGGAGAATGGCACCTGATTGCCATAGGTGTCGCCTTTCTCGCGGATTTCCGCGTTCACATACGCATAGCTGGCGTAGACGGAAACGTTATCAAGCGTTGGCGTTAGCGTACCCAGGTCGTAACGTGCCTGCGTTTCCAGCCCGGTATGGCGCGTTTTGCCACGTGCAGTGACGGTGTCGTTGGTCTGGTTGGAGTCGTACTGATTGTTAAAGTTAATCAGGAACAGCCCCATTTCCGCCGTCAGCGCGCCGTCATCGTAGCGGGTACCGAGTTCCCAGGTTCGCGCTTTTTCCGGTTCCACATTGCCGCTTTGCACAGCCTTGCCAATCTGGCTGTACTGTACGGTGCCGAACGAGCCTTCAGTGTTTGCATAAAGATTCCAGCTATCAGTCAGGTGATAGAGCACGTTCAACGCCGGAAGCGGTGCGTTATAGCTCACCTCTTCGTGCGTGCCTTTGATGGCGTTGTTCTGGTATGACTCGATATGTTCGAAACGCATACCCGGCGTGATGGTCCAGTTGCCGATGTCGATTTTGTCATCCAGATACCAGGCGTGCGCCTCGGTGCCGGAACGCGTGTCGCGGTCGTAAGGGCTTGAGCCGGACGGCAACTGCCCGCTGCTGGTGGCGGTGTAGTAACGCATTTCATGCGTTGATTCATTCACATAGCGATAGCCCACGCCCACTTCGTGCGCGGAAGGGCCGATCATAAAGCTCTGGCTGTAGCGTGGCTCAATACCGCGCACCCAGTAGATACGCGGCGAGAGGGTGATGCGTTTGCCTTGCTCCAGGTAGCCGCTGCGCAGGGTTTGGGTGTAGAACCCCTGAATGTTGAATTTATGCTGGCTGTCCGGCTGGAACTGGTAGCCCAGGCTCGCCAGCTTGCGACGGCCCCAGAAGCGGTCATACGGGCGGGTGGATTGCCAGCGATCGGCGTCGTAATCCGCGCGGGACAGGCCGCCGGGCATGTCGGCTTCACCATCGTAATATTGCAGCAGGCTGTTGAAGGTGTGCACCTCATTCGGCGCATATTTGCTTTTCAGCATCAGGTCGTCGATGCGGGTGGCGCTGTGCTCGCGCCAGTCACTGCCGCGCGTGCCGGAGTAGAGCAGCGCGGTGCCAAAACCGTTGTCCGCTGTGCCGCCCACCATCAGGTTGTGCGTCTCTTTCGGGTTGTTTTGTGAAGAGGTTGGGCTGAGCTGACCTTCCACCCCCGCCTCGATACCAAAGTCCTGCGGAATGGCGCGGGTAACAAAGTTCACCACGCCGCCCACGCTCTGCGGTCCGTAACGCACCGCACCACCACCGCGCACCACGTCAATGGCATCCATGTTGCCGAGCGAAACGGGAGCCAGTGAAAGCTGCGGCTGACCGTAAGGGGCAAAGGGGACGGGGATGCCGTCCATCAGGACGGTCGAGCGGCTGGCGAGGCGTGGGTTCAGGCCCCGGATGCCAAAGTTCATCGCCAGGTCGTGGCTGCCGGTGCCGTTGTTTTCCGGCGCGCTGACGCCAGGGATGCGGTTAAGCACCTCACGCATGGTGGTTGCGCCGGTTTTGGCGAAATCCTCACGGCGGATCACGTCACGCGCGCCAGCATGTTCAAATACGTCGTTTTCACGCGCATCGCCCAGCCAGTCGCCGACCACGGTCAGGGCATCTTCTTTTGGCGCGGGCGCGGTCTCCAGCGTCCAGCTGTTATTTCTCAGCGGTTTTACCTGCAGTCCGCTGCCGTCCAGCAGTTGTTGCAGGCCGCTCTCGACGTCGTAATCTCCGTGCAGGCCGTTGCTCTGCTTGCCGCGCGTCAGGCTGGCGTCAACCGAGAGGGTAATTCCGCTGTGTGCGGCATACTGATTGAGCGCTTTGTCGAGCGATCCCGGTGCGATATCAACCTGTGCAGCAAAAGCGGAAAACGAGAGACCGGCCAGCGGCAGCAGGCTCAGGCGAATGGCGTTAACCAAAGGTGTTGTTTTACGAAAAACGCGTAACGGCGTCATACCTTCTCCATCATCATTTTTGTTGTGTTCAGCTATGAGTCGAACGAGAAGGGTAAAAAGGACAATCGAAATGAGAATTATTTTTCTTACAGCGGTGAAATGTTTATCCAGTACCGCGTAATAGACTGAATTTTAACGGGAAGCGTTTGAGCGATAACGTTCAGGATCGCATCGGTATTTTTCAGCGGGAACGTCCCGCTCAGGCGCAGCCCGGCAACGGCGGGATCGCAGCGCAGCACGCCGTTGCGGTAACGGCTTAGCGTGGCTATCACCTCACCCAGCGGTTTATCGCTGAAGCTCAGGATGCCCTTCGTCCAGCTTGTACTCTCGTCATCCAGCGGTTTCACTGCGCCAAACTCAGAGGCGCTGAACTGCAGGCTTTCACCAGCGTTCACGATGCGTTTTTGCGCGGGGGCACTGGCGAGAAGCACTTCCACGGCGTGCTGCTGCACGTCAAGCTGCGTGAAATTATCCTGCTGGCGGACGGTAAATTCTGTCCCTAAAGCGGTGAGTTGGCCCTGACGGGTCAGGACGCGGAAGGGGCGTTGCTGCGCATCTTTCGCGGTAGTAATGGCGATTTCACCGTACCAGAGCCGGACGGTGCGCTGATGCGCATCAAAACGCACATCCGCCGCGCTTTGGGTATTCAGCGTGAGCAGGGAGTCATCTTCCAGTTGCTGACGGCTGACTGCGCCTTTGGCGGTGCGGTAATCTGCCCGCAGACCTTCGCCGGTTTCCGACTGCCAGAGTTGCCAGCCTCCGCCAGCGCCGAGCAACAGCAGTAATCCTTTCATCACGTGACGGCGGGTGAGGCGGGTATCGTGCAGCGCCCGGCTGGCAACGTCGCCAGGCACACCGCCAAGCTGGTTGCGCAGGTTTTCAACCTGCTGCCAGGCCCACTGGTTATCCTGATCCTGTTCATACCACTGTTGCCAGCGCGCTTCCTGTTGTGGGCTGACGCGCTCGCCGCTTAGCACGGCATACCAGTGGGAAGCTGAACGCAGCGCCTGACGGCGGGAATCGGTTAACGAAGGATTCATAACCCATGCTCCAGACGAAACAGCAGGCAGTGCTCGACGGCTTTCGCCACGTATTTTTTCACGGAGCTGACGGAAACACCGAGTTTGTGCGCAATCTCGCTGTATGTCAGGCCATCCAGTTGCGAAAGCAGAAACGCTTCACGTGTTTTTCCGTTTAGCCCGTCCAGCATGCTGTCGACGAGTTGTAGGGTCTCGAGCTGGCTTTCGCGTTCCTCAGGTGAAGGCGCTACCCCCTCCGGCATAAGCGCCAGCATCTCCAGATACGCTTTTTCCAGCGCGTTTCGGCGAAACAGGTCCACCATCACGCGTTTGGCGATAGTGCACAGGAAAGAGCGAGGATCGCGGATCGTCGAGTGCGTTTCGCTGCTCATTACCCGCAAAAAAGTGTCCTGGGCAATGTCATCTGCATCAAAGGCAGACTGGAGTTTGCGCGTCAGCCAACTTTTCAACCAGCCGTGATGGGTGCCATAAAGCGACTCGAACGTTAAGGAAGCTGTGGAAGTGGCACGGTCAGACATGCGGAGTGCATCAAAAGTTAATTATCACGTAGCCATATTAATATGAGAATGGTTATCATTACAATTGGAAATAAAATTGTTTCCAATAAACATTTTTAACATGTTGTTTTTCTAAGTGTTATAAGGTAGGTATAAAATGGGATGGATCCTCTGCTTCTGGCATCTGTCGGTCAGAATGACATCATGATGTGGTCTGCTATTATTGACATCCTCCCCGCCCTTTAGGGCGGGGAGGATGTCAACTATGAGTGTTGCCTGAAATGTCGCCAGCCCCCGGTACAGCAGAAGTATCTCGGGCTTTCTGCGTTTGCTCCTGGTGGGTATGGCCCCCGCAAGCGGGGGTTATTGCTAACTGGGTAATGACTCAAAATTATTGATAGTGTTTTATG